>DATLTM010000039.1:0-2640 GCA_035533615.1 Minisyncoccota bacterium | reverse complement strand
CATCTGCACTTCGAAGTTCGCGGTGCGGCAAATCCGTTTCGTAATTGCGCCGTTGGCTCCTCCTGCTCCCCTCAGTAATTGTATTCTGGAAAGATCCTCTTCCCTGCGGGACCTCCAGTGCGACTGGTTCTTTATTTCATTCATTCAAATACAGACAGTCCGCAGGGATAATACTGAAGCTCCTCGTGCACAAAGACCGACGTAATCAAATCAACAGTGGACGAATCGGTGAACGTTCCGAGTGTGTGACAGACATGAATACTATAGGTGCGCGACGCAGGTTGTTGCGGCAGGATCAGCCTCGAGTCGCGCTTCTTCTATTGTGCCACGGCAGACTTCACATTTACCGTAGGTTTTCTTTTCAATCCGCGAAAGCGCGGCGAGAATGGTCTCATAGCGCGCCTCGAGATCGGCAAGAATGGCGGCATTACTCTCGCGGCTTGTGACAATATCGGCCTGATCGGCAAGATCAGATTCAACGCCCATCTCAGATGGAAGTGGCTCCCAGTCATCGGGGACTCGCGGGTTCTTGCGTCCGACGCTTCCCATCTCAGTCTCCAAATTCGCCTTCTCGGCCTCAAGCCTCTTTCTAAAATGTTCTATCTTCATGCGGGAATGATAGCAGAGATACTTTACTGTGTCCGTGACGTTGCTAGCCGCTGTATGATCTCAGTAAATGATGCTGGGTCACGCGCGATAACGAGCGTCGTCGGATTCCAGTAGCCGTAGAGTATGATGCTTCTGCCTTCCGAGTCGCGGTAGACGCGTACGTCATGATTAGCAACGGTGTCGTCTGTAAAGGCCGTTAAGGGCGCCGGGAAAGCTGGTGCCGGCGCAATGGTAGTGGTAGTAGTTGCCGTAGTGGTCGCGGTCGATACCGGATAGGGGGGAAAAATGGTTATGAGATCGCGCCGCATCATCGGTTCCCACGAGAGCATTCCTGAAAATGTGTCACTGTACGATGTAACGGAGAGTATGAAAAACGGGCTTTGTACGCCTCCGACATCCACGACACCCGCCATACTGCCAGATGTCTGTATATTGCGCAAAAGGATATCTGGCGCCGGCAGACTAAGATTTGAAAAAACGCTATTGGTCGAGCTTGCCATATAGAGGAGCCGAACTGAACCGGTTGCGATGGGAGTAGCGACCGAGTTCTTAATCATCTGCATCAGGACGTCACCGGAACCCCAGATTCCTTCGCGGTCATCGACGAATATCGGAGCCGATATACTTGGCGGGAGAGCGACAGGTGCTGTAGTTTGCGCGTAATACATATGTGCACCATACACGCTTGCGACGCCAATGATAAGAAGCATCGTGCCAACAATGCCGTACAGGATATGGTTGTGCGGAGGTTCCTTCGGCGAGATTTGGGACTCTATTTTTGCTGAATCCTGCTCCGCGGCAAGCACTGTCACAGCCGATGCGTGTGTTTCCTTCATCCGGTCTGAAAAATCACCCGCGTAAGTCTCGAGAGGAGTCGCGTTTAGTTGCGGCTCCTCGGGCGGAACGGATTCTTTGACAGACAGCTGCAACGCCGGCTCCGGCTCCGAAAGTTTGGTCTGGACCGGCGGCAGTGGAGATGCCGTAACAAACCGCTCCGTCCCGTCGGAGTGTGATGCGACAAGCGGCATGAGATCGGGCTTCCCACCCTCTCTCAGAATCTGTTTGTCTCCTTCAAACGTGCGAACATACTTCCTCGGCTGATATTCCTTCGGTTCGGAATCTGACGGTGCGTTTGTGTCCATCAGTATCTATAGTAGCGCATCCGGTGCGGCTCTGCGGCAAGTTATGCGCGCGAGACAATGGTGAACTTGCGCGGATCATCGCACATATCGGTGAAGGCATGCGCCGCCTCCTTAAGTTTGCCCGATGAAGACTTTCCGAAGGAAATGACTTCGACTTGGCACCCCTCGTTCATGTCGAGATACTGGATGAGCGGAATGAAATCGCCGTCACCAGTCGCAAGAACGACGGTGTCGAGCTTGGGGGCAAGCTTCACAGCATCGATTGCGAGTCCGACATCCCAGTCGGCCTTTTTCGCACCGTCGGCAAAGATCTGCAGATCCTTCATCTTCGTTTCGATGCCGATTTTGGTAAGTGCCTCGAAGAAATTCTTTTCTTCGCCCGTTTCGGTCGAGATGACATAAGCGATTGCACGGACAAGACTGCGACCGCCTACGGCCTCTTCGAGGACTTTGGCGAAGTTCACACGCGCCTTGTATAGATGTTTCGCACTGTGATAGAGATTCTGCGTATCGATGAAGACACCGACACGCTGTGCTGGATGTTTGATAACTGCCATAAAAACTAGTTAATTATGCGCCAAGCCCTAGAGCGAGCGCAGTTTATTAAAATGCGGGGTTACCGCTTTTTCATGATACCACTCTTCAGCTAGAACCTAGCGTCTACTTCTTGAGACCAAGCTTCTTGATGAGCGCGTTATAACGGCGTTTGTCATTTGTCTCGAGATACCGAAGATGATTGCGACGGTTAGCGACCATCTGAAGAAGGCCGCGTCGGGAATGAAAATCCTTTGGATTTTTCTTCAGATGCTTTGCAAGTTCATCAATCTGCTTGGAAAGAAGCGCGACCTGCACATCCGGGGAACCGGTGTCAGCGCCGTGCCGAGCGGTG
>DATLTM010000038.1:0-5007 GCA_035533615.1 Minisyncoccota bacterium | reverse complement strand
CTGATATGCACCCCATTCCGGGAACAGCACTAAGCCCTCGTTTGTTCAGTTGCTGCTAATGCGTAGATTGTAGGGTATGACCCTGATGTTGTACATTCCATTGAGCCGAAAACTCGTCTGGTGTTAGGTAATCGAGCGATTGGTGGAGGCGCTTCGCGTGATACACCTCGGTGATGAACGAGGCGATCGAGGCGCGTGCGTCTTCGAGGCTTTCGTACCGCTGCAGGTACACTTCCTCCACTTTGAGCGTGCGATTGAACGACTCGGCAAATGGGTTGTCGACGGAGACGCCGGTATCGGCCATGCTGATCTGTGCACCCACGCTATGTAGCCGTTGCACGTATTCATTTCCGCAATACTGCCCGCCGCGATCAGAGTGATGGAAGGTTGGCGTGCCGGCTCTCAGTGCCATCTCAAGCGCCTCAAGCACGAGTGATTGCTCCATGTGAAGCGCAATACTCCAACCGACTACTTTCCTCGTGAACACGTCGAGCACGATAGCCACATAGCAGAAGCCCTGTGGCAGTCGCACGTAGGTGATGTCGGCGACCCAGATGTGGTGCGGGTACATAGGGATGATCTCTTTAATGATGTTTGGGAACACGCGAAGCTTGTGCCTGCTATCGGTCGTTCTGGGCTTGTATTTCCTCTTCTTTTGCTTGAGACCTGTCTCTCTCATGATGCGCATGATCTTCTTGTGGTTGACGATTTCGCCTGTCCGCTTCAACGCTGCAGTGACCTTGCGGTAGCCGTAGCAGGGCATCTCCGACAGGACGGTTTCAATCTTCTGTTTCCATGCGGCAATTGCAGGATCGGTTTCAACATTTGTTTTTTCCTTCCAGCATTTTCGCGAGAGGCCGATGGCGCTCTGGTGCCATGACAGCGGCTGTTGTTTGTCCCGGTGCTTTTTGATGAGAGTGCGTTTCTTGCTCACGCTCCAGTGTTCCTCCCGAGCACACGTTCTAAAAAACCGTTCTCGGTGACCAGTCGTCCGACGGTCCTCTCAAGAGTTGCGATCCGCTTGTCTTTCTCTGCCTCCTCGGTAGCTTTGTCGAAGATAACGCTACCGCGGGCGACGAGATCGTTGCGCCAATCTGCTACCAGTGTCGGATGACAACTCATCTCACGACCAACTTCGACCGCTGATTTCGAGCCGTTGATAATGGCGAGTGCTGCAGTGAATTTTTGCGCGCTCGTGAAGTTCTTTCTCTTTGCCATATGTGTCTCATTTTACCTGGCAAACGAGAATCCGCGCTTGTTCCCTGTCAGGGGTGCAGTTCAGCTAATACGCTCACCGCAGGCTTTTCGTGCTCGCCATCCCACGTTTTGATCATATCCTCGAGAAAATACTGCGCTTGATAGCGCATATTGCCGCGGACGCCGATGAGATCATGGAATGCATGGTGATGGGTGCGGCACAGGGGTACCAAGTCTCGGTCTTCTTCCCTTCCATAGTTGCCGTACTTGATATGGTTGAGCTCCACACGGTCGGTGTCGCCACAAATGCGGCACGCCTTTGCGTACCGCGAATAGTACTGCAGCTTTCGCACTTCCCAGTGTGCGCTTTGTATGTAGTCGCGATAGTAGAGCGTGGCCGACGGCCGCCCCGCCCCCTTGCTCTGCCCAAACTGAATCATGCCGACACTATAAAAGTGACCGGGACTAGGAGCAATACGGGAACATGAGTGATGCTTGACGACAGCCGTAGGGTGATTATAATTGGATTATAATAATCTATATCCAGCTATTTTATGGCTCAAAAAGTGATCCAAATTGGTTCGTCCGCAGGAATTACGCTCTCCCCTGACTTGCTGGAAACGATCGGCATCAAGATTGGTGACACTGTTGCTGTCTCAGCAAGCAAGAGCGAAGTTGTCGTGCGACCTATCAGAGCGAATAAACCTACGATTGACCCTGAAATTCTCTCTTGGACAAACGCGTTTATCGAGAAAAATCGTGAGCTTTTAGAACGACTCTCTGATAAATAGTACATGCGCTACCTCACGGCAGCGGAGATCCTGACGATCCATGACCGCGTCATCGAGGAAACGCGGGGGCTTTTTGGCGTGCGTGATGAACATTTGCTCAAATCACTCGCTCAGCGACCGCGCGCTTCATTCGGTGGCGCCGAACAATTTAAACGCATATTCGAAAAGTCGGCCGCACTTCTTGAAGCGATCGCCACATATCATGTATTCCTTGATGGTAACAAACGCACCGCTATTTCTGCAGCATCGATTTTTCTCAATGCCAATGGATTTGCAATTGATCTGCCGGTCGAAGAAACGGAGCAGTTCATGCTTGCCGTCGCACAAAAGCAAAAGACGATAGCTCAAATTGCCGAATGGATCGAGGCACGAGGTAGTGCAATATAATTCCAACCACGAGGGTGTTCCGTGAAACCCGGACGAAGCAAAGGCTCATTCGGGCGAGGAGAGCAGCTCTGATATCGGGACACTGTTTTTTCATACGCGATATGGTAGCCTTTTAGTATGAGGAGTCGTGTTCAGCCAATGAAGCCTGCTGAAATAGAGCACGCTGCGGCGCAGGTTGTGCGTAAGTATCTCGGTCCTGAATACCGCGTGTTTCTCTTCGGCTCGCGGGCCAAGGGTACCGCGCGTCCCGGATCTGACTACGATATCGGTGTCGAGGGCCCCGCTCCTATCCCTGCGGCTACCAAGTTCGACATTGAGGACGATCTGGAGAAGTTGCCCACGCTCGCTACAATTGAGGTCGTCGACTTTTCTCGTGTATCGGAGCGATTGGCGCGTTCGGCAGCGCGCTCTGCCCGGGAACTCTAACCTATGGAAGAAGGTATTGTAAAAGAAGACTTCGCCGACCGAATCGCACAACTCCGAGATGCCCGTGATCGTCTGCGTGAAGCTTTGGCTGAACCTGCTGATCCACATGGATTCATCCGAGATTCGGCAATCAAACGTTTCGAGATGTGCATCGAACTCGCATGGAAAACGCTGCAGCAGTTTCTCCTTATCGAGGAAAAGGTGGAGTGTGCGTCTCCGCGCAAGTGCCTCCAGGCGGCGTTCAAAGCCGAAGTCATTCCCGACGATCCATTTCTTTTAGAAATGCTCGACATGCGCAATCTCGCCGCGCATACATACAAAGAAGCGCTCGCGCAGGAACTCTACGCAAAACTTCCTGACGCTCTCAAGCGCTTCGACATGCTGCTCGAACGAATGTCTGTATCGGAGTAACGCACGGCTCCTTTCAATTTTCCAACCACAGCGATGCGCGGTGCAAGCCGGGTGCAGCCCAATCGCGATCTTTCTATACAAGTATTTTGCAAAATACTAGAACAAGCATCCCCGCCAGACCAAGAAATCCGACCCCGCCCCCACCGAAGGACGAGGTCATTCAAGATAAGCCTTGGAATCCATTAAATCAGCTTCCCATACTCCGGGTAATGCTCCCGTATCATTGCCTTCCACCAGTCGGTCTCTCGACTGCCTCGCACATCCGTCTTTCCATATACCAACAAAACGAACGCCGTGGATATCTCCTCTCGCAATGCGATGATGCAGCGATTACCAGAGCCGTGCCGAGACTCTTGCGTGCCGGCAACACGAAATTCCATCTTCAAAATTTTAATGCCGTCGCGGTCACATATCACTTCAATGTATGCGTTCCTGCCGATCAATGCCTCGATACGCTGGAGCTCGGCCGTGACCGCTTGTCGCGTGATTGCCCACCCTTTTTTGTGTTTCTTTTCGAAGAGTTTTATGTAGTGAGACTCCGCGAATTTTTCAAAGACGACCGCATACTCAATAGACATACTCCGGGTCTTCCTGCGTGATGAGTTCGTATGGAATGATCTCATCCGGCTTGCATATCGCGTACGGCAACTGGTTATGCGTAAAATCGACGATATCTTGCGTGCGTTTTCCGCGCCATTTCTTTGCGATTGCCGCAATAAGTTCTTTTTCTTGCACGGAAAGAAGGTCTGATTTCGTTTGAGGCGTACCTCCCGAGGGCGATACCAAAAACGCATCCCCCACAACTTCTATATTGATCTTGCCCTCATCGAAGAGCTCCTGGAGCGCTCGAAAATAGGTATCGGGAACAGGACCAAACTGAATTCGCCTATACTGCATGCCGCTCATGCTTTCCAAGTGCTTATAAAACCACCCGAAATCCGCAAGATAGAGCATCTTGGCAAGCTTTGTCTTTGGCACCTTTCCATCGCGTCCACCCGCGCCAATGCGCAGATATTCTAGGATCATTTGCTTATATTTCTCGTAATCGGGTTTCGCGATGTCGGCGCTCGTGAGCGTATCCAACTCAATGCCCAAGAGCGCCGAGATCTTCTGCGCCTCGTCGATAGTCAGCTCACGAGTACCATTCTCCACGGCTATATAGGAAGCGCGCGAAAGGCCGAGCTTATCAGCCACGAATAGTTGTGGAAATCCCCGGTCCTCTCGCACGGCCCTGATGAGGGATGCGTAAGGGGTCATGCGTATCATACTAGCATGATATGCCTAAAATATGAACATTGTATGTATAACTTTCCGACATGAGTATGGTATAATTTGGATCACATCATTATTAGCTTAATGAAAAGTGCGCATGGCGAAAACATCCAAGCGAGCTGGTAAGGCAGCGTCAAAGGTCCTCCGCAGCGGTCAGACCGGAAAGAATTCCAAGACTGCTGCTGGGTCAGCGCTAAGACAGCGGCGCGACAAGCGATAACCGTCCAACCCCGCCGAAAGGCGGGGTTTGGTTAATGACTGCGAATCAATTGTTGATATCGTTCAAACAAAAACTCCAGCCGCTCCGGTTCGGATATGAAATTCTTTTTTTCCGAAGATCACTTTAGATGTAATTCCAACCACAGCGATGCGCGGTGAAACTCAAAACAAATCAGGATTCATTTTGAGCGAGGAGAGAATATCTCCGCGCATCACTATAGTAAGAATTGGGTGAACACCGGCTACTGGAGCCGGTGTTCACGGGGGCCAATGCCGATCGAGACGCCGTTCTCATCATCGAGAT
>DATLTM010000037.1:0-12225 GCA_035533615.1 Minisyncoccota bacterium | reverse complement strand
TTGCCGCAGGAATTGGTCGCCCCATCATTATTAAAGGTGTTGGAGATACCTCATTTCTTTATCTTGTTTCACCAATGAATCAATAGAAATTTATTGGGTCGTTGTTCCAACTGAATACGAAAGAGGAACAGGGAGCATTGTGCCGCCCTGAAAAAGTTCTGGGTGCGAAGCATACCACGCAGAGATTCCATATTCCCAGTATGCAAATTGTGGGTCGCTTGCCGGGTTAGTCGGTGGTGGACCTTGTGGATCATTTTTATTGGTCCAGTACAACAAACTATGGGGAACTATATTTCCCTGTGCATCTGGTATACGCCAGTCTCCTCGCAACATCGGTGGAACCAATGCGGGGATTGGATCCGGCTCGCCGAAGTAGGTTTTTGGGTACTTCGAGAGTGCGTATGCCATCGCGTCGTGCCACATAGGCGCCGCAATGAATCCGGCGATAGATTTTACCATCGGTGTATTGTTATTATTTCCTGCCCATACTCCAAGTGCAATGGATGGAGTATAGCCAATGACCCAAGCGTCGCGCGTATCGTCGGTTGTTCCGGTTTTAACGGCAACATCATACCCAGGGAATGAAAGTGGGGAGTTAAGAGCATATTCAGGGACACGCGCTTGTGCATCAGAGAGCATTGCAGATATATCGCGTGCGATATGTGCAGGTAACACTTGTTTTGGTTGTGCTGTATATTTTTCGAGAACATTACCAGATGCATCGTCGACCTCAAGGATGCCTGTTGGTGTATTCAGCACTCCATTGTTTGCAAATGCGGCATATGCGCCGGTAAGATCAAGTAGTCGTACTTCTCCACCACCAAGCACAAGTGTTAGTCCGTATTGATTTGGATCGCCGAGTGTTGTAAGGCCAAATGATTTTGCTAGGTTAATTGCATTCTGTATCCCGACAAGATAAAGGACTTTGATGGCTGGTATGTTTATCGATTGGGCGATTGCGGTTTCAAAGGTCATAGGGCCGCGGAATGTGTTGTCAAAGTCGCTAGGGGCATAGCAAGGAGGGGTATTGTTTTTTATATCCGACGGCTTACATGATGTTGAGAACTGTGTTGGTGTATCGAATACAACCGTATCCCGTGTGTACCCGTCCATAAGAGCAAGGGAATAAATAAACGGTTTCATCGTCGAACCCGGTTGTCGTAATGCAAGTGCGGCATTATATTGGCCGTCGATAGCAGTATCGAAGAAATTTCTCGAACCTACCATCGCAAGAATTTGGCCAGTCGAGGGATCGATGGCGACGAGGGAGGCATTTGAGGCATTGAAATTCTTTTCATTCGTGAGTGCATATTGACTGACGATTGATTCCGCCTTCGTTTCAAGGTTGGCATCAAGCGTCGTCGTCACTCTCAATCCTGAAATTAAAGCGTTAGGACCATACGTTTGTTCAAGTTGGTTGAGAATATAGAATACGAAGTGGGGGGCGATAATCGAGTTTTTCCCCGCCGGAGCGAATGAAACTTGTTCGGCTTGTGCTGACGCATAGGCAGCGTCACTGATAAAACCAAGTGTGTGCATTCTGTCGAGAACAAGATTCTTACGTGCATCAAGTGCCGCGCGGTTTGCACCGTATGGTGAGTAGAACGTCGGCGCCTGTATCATTGCAGCAAGATAGGCGGCTTGCGCGAGAGAGACATCTTTCGCGGGGATGCCGAAGTAAGCTTCGGATGCGGCTTCGATTCCATAGAGGGTTCCTCCATACGGTATATTGTTGAGATAAATATCTAATATCTGGTTCTTTGAGTAGACCTGTTCAAGTTTTATAGCCAATATCCATTCGTTGATCTTGCGAATGACGCTTTTCTGGTTTGTTAAAAGTTCATTCTTCACTACCTGTTGAGTTATGGTCGAACCACCCTGGGAAAAAGCACCACCAAGGGCATCGACAATCATCGCTCGGATGATGGAGGCAAAACGGATGCCGCCGTGCTCATAAAAACTAGAATCTTCTATCGCGATGGTCGCATTTATCGTGTTTGGAGATATGTCGGAAATAGGAACGACACTACGCTTTGCATCCCTATTGTAATCATAGAGAAGAACCTGCCCAGTGCGGTCGTAGATTTTGGTTGACTGATCGATTTGCCGGGAGGAAAACGAACTAATGTCTGGTACCGGCGTCAAGACGACGGCAATAAGAATTCCTCCGGCGAGTAGAAATCCAAGACCAATGAGCACAAAAAAAAGAGCAAGGAAGGAATGCCACCGCAAAGAGTGCGTCCGGGAAGTCATACGGCTATGCTAGCACCTCTAGCACTTATTTAGTATTTTTCGTCCTCCTCAAGTTCTTCATCGGTGAACGCCGATGATTCATCATCAAGAGAGTCTTCATCAACACGATCTTCATCCATCATATGGATATATGTAGCAAAAAAACGTATTCGCGCAAGAGTGTTTATTCCCTCGTGTGGATTAGTGTTTGATACGACCGTACGCAAGAGCCGTAATGCCTATAGCTATCGCGTCCAACTCGTCGTCGAGACGTTTTTTTGGGGGAAGGAGTAGCAACCGAGAAATCATTGTTGCAACCGCTGCTTTGTCGGAATTTCCATGGCCGGTGACCGCGAGTTTTACCTGTTGTGGTGAACATTCCATGACCGGTATGTGGGCGAGACCTGCAGCGGCAAGTATTGCCCCACGTGCCTCTGCAACTCCAAGAGCTGTCTTCTTGTTTACACTAAAAAAAAGAGTTTCGATAGCAAGAGCATCTGGAATATGTGTTTGTATCGCTGTGGTGACGGCTTTTGATACTTCCGCAAGACGATCTTCGCGAGCGCCCCTCTTTGGCTCTATGCATGCACTTGTAACGAGCGTCGGCCGCGAGGGGTCGCCTTCAATGATGGCGATGCCGAGGCGGTCGTATCCAGGATCAATCGCTAGTATTTTCATATCCGCGTGCATTAGTAAATACTCGCTGGATGTCTGCATGTGCATCGAGCATTTCAAGTATCGCGCGAAGTTTCTCTTCATCGGCGCCCATAACGTCGATGAGGGGTTCAGTGGGGGTATAGTTTCCTTCTTCTTTAGTAAAAGCCCAGCTTGCGGCGCCCGGTGCGGCGAGTTCGACACCATGAAGACTAAGAAAGTGTTTTATTTCTTGCGTAGTGCGGTTTTTATTGTCAGTAAGAGCTTCGATGAGGATGGCGACGCCGCCGGGTCCATATGCTTCGTACGCGACGTGTATGAGTTCGCCAGCATCTTTCGATGTTCCTTTTGCAATTGCACGCTCGATATTTTCTTTTGGCATGTTTACTGCTTTCGCCCGTGCAACCGCTACTGAGAGTCCGGGAGCAGAAAGAATGCCACCCGATTTCTTTGATTCGAGCGTAATAAGGCGCGCGTAGCGGGAGAAGATACGGCTCTTTGCCGCATCGGTCACCGACTTCTGCCGTTTTATCTGGGACCATTTACTGTGTCCTGACATACTTAGAAAGTAACATCAGGATTATTGCCGCTCAAATATAATCGGCCGTTTGAGGTAAGAATGCGGCCGCGCGGTGAGCGCTCAATGAGGCCGAGACGGAGAAGGTACGGTTCATATACATACTCGACAGTGCTGATATCCTCATGGAGTGCAGCCGTAAGAGCACTTACTCCCGCCGGGCCGCCGCGGAAGCTTTTCAGAAGTGTCTCGAGATAACGCCGGTCATCCTTTGTAAGACCGTGTGCATCGATACCGAACAGACTAAACGCCTCATCACAAAGCTCGGAGGATATCATGCGCTCATGCACCTGCGAGAAGTCGCGCACCCGCTTCAAAAGTGCATTCGCGACGCGGGGAGTTGCACGGCTTCGTGCTGCAATACGCTCTATAACTTCTTGCGGTGCGTTAAGACCGAGTAGTTTTGCAGAACGCCGAATAATATCGCGCAAATCTTCGTCATTATAAAAATCAAGCTGGTAAGTGCCGCCACCGAAGCGCGAGCGAAGCGGCCCCGAGAGTTCAGCGACGCGTGTCGTCGCGCCAACGAGCGTAAAGGGAGGAAGTGCGAGCTCGACCGTGCGTGCCGAAGGTCCTTTCCCGAGTACGATGTCTAAATGTCCTGACTCGAGTGCTGGATAAAGGAGCTCTTCAATCTTGTGCGAGAGACGATGGATTTCATCGATAAAAAGAACGGTGTTTGGCTCGAGATTAGTCAAAATGGCAGCAAGATCGCCCGCTCTCTCAATAGCGACTCCGGAGGTGGTCTTTAGGGGCGATTCGAGCGTTGTGG
This sequence comes from Minisyncoccota bacterium, assembly GCA_035533615.1. Taxonomy (GTDB): domain Bacteria; phylum Patescibacteriota; class Minisyncoccia; order Phycocordibacterales; family Phycocordibacteraceae; genus C7867-001. The sequence goes on along the minus strand of DATLTM010000037.1, from coordinate 7,990 downwards.
CGACAAGATGGGCGAGTGTCGTTTTACCCACACCTGGAGGACCGTAGAAGAGGATGTGTTCCGGCATGCTTCCACGCTTTTTTGCCGCGTCAATAGAGATACGCACGTTCGCTTTGACCTGTTTCTGGCCGACATATTCGTCCCAGCTGTTTGGACGGAGAGCAGCGTCAAGAGAATGTGCGAGTGAAGGGAGAACCTCCGGGGGGGTTGACATAAAAATTGTATGATGCTAACATTCTATCACAGTTTCTTGATCCTGTTCATACTCCTCTAGGCAAGGCTTGACGGCTTCGGGCGTTTCCCCAAGGACTTCCTGGTTCGGTACTTCGGTATCGGCGCTGGGAATCTCCTCAGGTGTCTCGTCCACCCCGCGATTTATTGCGGGTTTTGCCTTGAGGACTATGGACGGGATTTTTGTTTTCAGGAGTGCGGGAGATCGACAGTGGCGGCGACTTCGGCAAGGGAAGTGATGCCGGCAAGCGCCTTGAGGATACCGTCTTGTGTCATCGTGAGGTATCCCTGCTTTGAGGTTAATTTTGCGATCTCATTCTCGGGTGGATTGTCGCGAAGGAAGTGCGCGAGCTCGTCATCCATAAAAATAGCTTCATAGAGACCAATGCGCCCCTTATAACCGGTCTCGTCAGTATTCTCGGCGACGGGCTCCCATATCGTCTCTATTTTTTCAGGAATCAGTGTTTTATCGGAGAGCGGCTCAAATACTTTTGCAATCATTGCTTTTTCCGCATCTGTGAGATTGCGGGGTATTTTTTTATCTGGATCGAGTTTACGCACGAGGCGTTGCGCCATCGAAACCGTAACGGCCGAGCCAAAGGACTTCGGGTCCGCGCCGAGATCCGCGAGGCGTGGGAAGGTTCCTGCCGCGTCATTGGTGTGAAGAGTGGAAAAGACAAAGTGGCCAGTGAGTGCGGCTTGAATCGCGATATCGGCAGTCTCGCCGTCACGGATTTCGCCGACCATAATGATATCCGGATCCTGTCTCACGATGGAGCGGAGTCCTTCGGCAAATGTATATTTTTCTCCCTCGACTTGTGTCTGCACGATGCCGTCGAGATGATATTCGACCGGATCCTCAATGGTGATTATTTTTATTTCAGACGTATGGATTTCACGAAGGAAGGAGTACAACGTCGTTGTCTTTCCACTTCCAGTTGGTCCAGTGGTGAGCAGCATCCCGTTCGGCCGCCGTATTTCTCCCTCAAGACGCGCGAGCAGTTTTGGATGGATGCCGAGTTCTTTGTAAGATACGCGCGTCGCTTCAGGGTCGAGGATACGCATCACGATGGATTCGCCGTAGTTGCCGGGGATAAAAGAGACGCGCGTTTCAACTTGAGACAAGTCTTTTTCGATACTGAAACGCCCATCCTGCGCTTGATTGGTGATATTCAGCTTCACTCCAGAGAGTAGTTTTATGCGTGAGACGAGCTGATGATACGTTGCCGGGTCAAAGAGATATATATCAGACAAAAGTCCGTCGACGCGTAGGCGCAAAAGTGTCGTTTTTTCACCAGGCTCGAAGTGGATATCAGAAGCTCGGAGTGCGAACGCACCTGCGAGTATTGTGTCGAAGATACGTGACACTCTCTCAAGCAATTTCAACTCGACGGCGGCGTCAATCTCCTTCTTGAGGGTACTTTTCGTCGCTCCCTTCTCAGCGAATTTTGCAATGGTCTCGGGAGAAATGGCAACCATACCAGCCTTCGTTTTTGCGGCGAACGAGAGATCGCTGTAGCGCTCGAGTACTCTATCGAGGCCCTTTTTCGATACGAGGAATTTTTTCAGCGAAAAACCGCGTTCGGTGAGATCAGCCTCGAGCTTCGCGAGTGCGGGATTGTTCGGACTATGGATAGCGAGCGAAAGATCCCTTGCTGTTTTTGCGAAAGCGGCGGATTCGGTAAGACGGGCAGTCTCCTCGGGAATGATGCGGAGAGCGTCGTTGTCTATTTTTTCGAGCGAAAGGTCGGTGTATTCCAGGCCGTATTTTTCTGAGAGAATACGCGCGACATCCTCTTCCTCGCGTTCGTGTATGCGAGCGAGTTCGGTATCCGCACGCTTGGTATCGAACGGCAAATCCATGGGCATATAGTACCACTCCGGGGGGCGGGCATACTTTTGTTTTCGGCGGTACAATTGTCGGAATGAGGAATGAACTTCGGACGCCGGCAGAGCTTGAAAAGGAGGCAGAACGCTTCGCCGGTACGCTCACGCCAGGCGATCGCGCGTTCCTCGTCACACTTTCAGGTGAACTGGGGGCGGGAAAAACCGCCTTTGCGAAAGCTGTTGCACGTTCTCTTGGCATTGAGGACCTTGTGAACAGCCCTACCTTTGTGCTGGAGAAAATCTACCAGCTTCCTGAAGGAAGGCCGTTCAAACGCCTCATTCACCTTGATGCTTACCGTCTCGAGAAAGGGAGTGAGCTTGCTCTGCTCGGCTTCGACGAGTTGATGCTGGATTCCGGGAACCTTATTTTGCTTGAGTGGCCAGAGAAAGTGGCGGACGCGCTCCCTGTGCCCGCTGTTCGACTTTCTTTCGTCGTACAAGACGATTCACACATCCTTTCCTATGGCTAAAAGATCCCCCGAAAAGAAACGAATCATCCTCCTTGACACGCATGCCATCATCCATCGGGCGTATCACGCACTGCCGGAATTTACCGGTCCGACTGGTGCGCCTACCGGTGCTTTGTACGGCCTCGTCGCGATGCTGCTCAAAATTATTGCAGACTTAAAGCCGGATTATATCGCCGCCTGCTATGACTTGCAAAAGCCGACCATTCGTCACGAGGTGTATGAGGGCTATAAGGCGACGCGTGCTAAGACCGACGATGCACTCGCGCTACAGATAAAAGAATCGCGCAAGATTTTTGAAGCTTTCTCCATACCGATGTATGAGCGGGAAGGATTTGAGGCCGACGATCTGCTCGGCACTATTGCGTACAAGATGAAAAAGGAGAAAGGAGTGGATGTCATCATCGCATCAGGCGATATGGACACGCTCCAACTCGTTGCTGGTGAGCGTGTCCGCGTCTATACCTTGAAAAAGGGAATCAACGACACGATTCTGTACGACGAACAAGCCGTCGTGGAACGTTTTGGATTTCCGCCGGCGCTTATTCCCGACTGGAAGGGGCTGCGCGGCGACCCTTCCGACAACATCAAAGGTATTTACGGAATTGGCGAGAAGACCGCAACCGAACTTATTACTGGCTTCGGTTCCATCGAGAAGATATATGCAGCGCTGAAGAAAGGCGACGGCGCTTTTCTGAAGAAAGGAGTGAAGACGCGCATACTTGGCCTCTTGCGGGACCATGAGGAGGATGCACGCTTCTCAAAATCGCTCGCGACAATACGACTCGACGCGCCGATAGCATTCACGCTGCCCGAACAGATCTGGCGCGAGTCTATTGATGTGCAGAAGATGTTCATGATGTGCGATGAATTCGGTTTTAGAACTCTCAAAGAGAGAATCAAGACCATGTTCAAAAGCGAACCAAAATTTGGAGAAACAATTCAATTTGTGCCTGAAGAAAAAGTGGACTCGGTTCGTCTTGCCGAAGCGCAAGTAATGCTCTGGCTCATTTCGTCGGAATTTACGAACCCGTCGCTTGACGACCTACTCGCCTTTACCAGGGAAAGGACCTTCGACGCCGCTCGCGCCAAACTCGAGAGTCAGTTGTCGGAGATGGGGAAGGTGCGCGATGTCTATGAGAAAATTGAAAGGCCGCTTATTCCAGTTGTGCGAAAGATGGAGAAACGTGGCGTTCTTGTCGATCCTGTGCTGCTTGGGAAACTCGCGAAAAAGTATCACATCGAGCTTGAAGAAATCGTAAAACGAATTTACAAGTCCGCAGGACGCGAATTCAATGTTAGTTCGCCCAAGCAGCTTGGTGAGGTGCTTTTCGACGAATTGAAGATCATCCCGGAAAAACAAAAGAAAACGGCAGGCGGTCAGCGTTCGACCCGCGAGAGCGAGCTTGAGAAGATACGGAGTACGCACCCAATCGTGGATGACATTCTCGAGTATCGCGAATTGAAAAAGCTGCTCTCGACTTACATAGAAAATCTCCCGCCCTTACTCGACACGGAACATCGCCTGCATGCCGAATTTCTCCAGACGGGCACTACGACCGGCCGCATGGCCTCGCAGAATCCGAATCTGCAGAACATCCCACTGCATTCTGAGCGTGGACGCGCGATACGCTGCGCATTTATTGCGCCAGAAGGATTCATGCTCATAGGACTCGATTATTCCCAGATAGAGTTGCGACTCGCAGCCATTCTCTCGGGTGACAAAAAACTCCGCGACATATTTAAGAGCGGCCGCGACGTGCACCGAGAGATCGCGGCACATGTATTTCATGTTACGCCGGAAGCAGTCGATTCAGAAATGCGCAGGCGGGCGAAAATCATCAACTTCGGTATTCTCTATGGTATGGGTGTCAACGCGCTTCGCGCGCAGCTCGGCTCGACGACCGCCGAGGCACATCAATTCCTTGAAGACTATTTCAGTACCTTTAGGACGCTGTCGGACTACCTCGAGCGCACACGTGGTTTCGCGCGTAAACATGGCTACACCGAGACTCTCTTCGGCCGGCGCCGCCAGTTCCCGGAGATGAAATCGTCACTGCCGTATGTTCGTGCGCAAGCCGAACGCATGGCAATCAATGCTCCCCTCCAAGGAACGCAGGCAGATATCATCAAGCTCGCGATGGTGCGCGTGGACGAGATGCTCACGAAGGAAGGTGCGCAGAAGGATGCCCACCTCCTCCTTCAGGTGCACGACGAGTTGGTGTACGAGGTACGTCTCGAGCGCGCCGAAGTGCTCGCTGCGAGGATACGAGAGATAATGGAATCTGTTCTGTCGCCGGACGAGATGCATGGTGTCCCTATCATCGCGACGATGAAACTCGGCACCAACTGGGGAGAAATGCACGAAATATGATCTACTTTTTTCACGGTTCGGATTTTGAAAAAACGCGCGCAAAAGCGTTTGAGTGGGTTATGAAGGCGCGTACAAAGGAGCCGAACCTTGTTTATGTGCGTCTCACGCGTGAAGATCTCACGCCTGCGGCCCTCGACGACATCGCTCTCTCAAGCGGGCTCTTCGTTTCGCGCCTGTTGATACTCATTGATGATCCATTTCCGGCCGCGCATGCGTCAAGCGAAGAAGACAGGGAAGAAGTCGCGACTGGAATCCTCGAGGAACATCTGGATAGTCTTGCCGCTTCTGATAACGCTATTATCATCCTCGCGCCTAGGCTTGCTGCAGTGAAAGCAAAAAAAATCATCGAAAGAGCGAAGATGGAATATAAATTCGACGCGCCTGCCGCACGCACAGCGAAGCGCGAATTCAATTCGAATTTAGTGAACGCACTTGCCGCACGTTCACACGAGAAGCTCTGGCTTGAGATCAATCGCGCGTTTCGTGCTGGCGATGCGCCTGAGATGCTCCACGGTCTTCTGCATTGGAAGGTGCGAAGCTTGATGGACAAGGGCAATCGCGCATGGAGGCCAGGGGAGGTTCGGCGTCTCTCGCTTGCACTCATCGGGCTTCTGCAGGAATCGCGGCGGGGCGGTCTCGGTTTGTCGCTTGCACTTGAGCGTTTTGCACTAACAATGTAAGACGCTGGGAAGTGAGTTTATGCCCAAAGTCCTAAAGTGTGCGCCCGGGTGGGCTCGAACCACCGACCAACGGCTTAAAAGGCCGCTGCTCTACCGACTGAGCTACGGGCGCGTGGGTACAAATTACCTTTTTTCGCTCCCTTTTTCTAGTAGCTGAACGCATCCACCGTTTTGCCGCTTGCATCCAAGAGCTTCACAACCTCGTTGCTCGTCCGCCACATTGAGTTGCTGCGGCCGAGGTAGACACGCCACGTATCGCCCAAGAAATCCGCGTCGTTTCGGTGCGCATCGACGCAACCGTTATAGTTAAGATATGTCACCAGGAAACTCTGACAGACACCTGAGACGTCGGACGGTGGTGTGAGCGCGACCTGGCAACGGGAGAGTGTGTTCACATAATCGATACATGCGGCGTCGCGGATATAGTCTGGATAGTATGAAGCAATTTCGCTCGTGGATAGTGGGCAATTCTGGGGAAGGGGTGGAGAGAAGTTCTGGAAAGTGCTGAAATAACCGATGCACTTGTTTTCTTGGAATGAAGCCCCGATGGGTGATTGTCCGGAAATGACAATCGCCTGTTCGCCCGGAGTCAGCACAATATCCTGCACCGGGTTCACGATACCGCTCGTGGGAATCGAAGTTCCCTTGGGGATGGTGCTGGCATTCCCGCTCGCATCGCTTTCGAGCGTCCATCCGGAAAGGTCGACGGGCACACCGGCATTTGATGCGACACGGATTGAAATATATTCATTCCCCGGGTCGGAGGAACCGGCGCCCGAGACGTAATGGTCCATTGAGACAATCCCGTGATAGGGTGAGACCTCCCCGAAAGCGACCCCTGCGAGGGAGGAAGGAATTGATGATCCGAAACTGCCTGAAACACTCTCGCCGCTTGATGACCCGGGAAGAGAGACATCGCTGCTGCCAATGCCAGAGATCGCGCGTGGAAAAGAGAGATACGTGCCGCCGCCGAGTTCATCGGGCAGTGCGAGCGATGGCCCAGAAAAGGAGATCGGGTGCAAGGGTCCCCCGGTCGCAATCCAGATAAGAAATATGAAGACAAAGATTCCTATAAAAAACCATGCATCGTGCATTTCCATACGGGAATAGTATCAAATTTCCGAGAGAAGTCGTTCGAGCTCTTCGCGGGCAACGCTGGCGTCGCTCCATGGGATCTTCGAACTTTTGGAGCCCATAATAAATGGATCAGTGCCCTTTCCCGAAATAAGAACCGCATCGCCTGTGCGTGCAGCACGGAATGCGGTACGAATTGCCTCGCGTCTATCCATGATAATGTCAGGCACGCGCTGCATTCCGCGCGCCATCGCGTCTACGATGGCGCGCGGATCTTCGTCATACGGATCCTCGTTTGTGAGGATGACTCGTTCGCACGCCTCATCCGCTATATGTCCCATTTCCGGTCGTTTCCATTGATCGCGCCCACCGCCAGTATTTCCGAGCACACATATTTTTCGTCGGTTCGGGAAGGCACCATAGAGTGCACGCAGCGAATCCGACGTGTGCGCGTAATCAACGATGACAATGAAATCCTGCCCTGCTTCTATGCGCTCAACGCGGCCGCGTACTGGAGGAAGTGTCGCAAGCGCGTCCGCCGATACCGCAGGTGGAATCCCGAATGCTTCACATAGTTTGATGGCGGCAAGTGCGTTCATTGCATTGAACGTACCCGGCACGGGAAGCGAGAAACGCGTTCCCTCATATTCGAAGCCGGTGCTGTTGTCGTCTCCAGAGAGATTCTGTAGTTCACGCGCGCTAAACCCTATTGCCGACGAGACTTTTGTGGAAAGGAACGCGCGGGTTTCTGGGATATCCTCGTTCGCCACGAGTACGCGGGAATGTTTTGGCGAATGTTCAAGCGCTGCGACGATTGTGCGCTTGGCGGCGACATAGTTTTCAAATGAACCATGGCTTTCGATATGTTCGCGCTGGATATTTGTTGCGACGAGTCCATCGAGGTCGAGGAATGATGTACGGTACTGCAGGACACTTTCCGAAGTCAGCTCAATGATGATATGTGTACAGCCAGCGCGGAGTGCCCGGTGCATGAAGGCTTGTGCGAACCCTCGTCCCTGGAGTGTCATTTTGTACCGGTTCGGCTCCGACATATCTTCAATAGCGAAACGGATAGTAGAAATGAGTGCTGTTTTACGGCCGGCAGCACGCAGTATCGTAAACAGCATTTCAGCTGTCGTCGATTTCCCTTTGGTGCCCGTTACGCCGATGACCGTAAGTCGTCGCGCAGGGAAGCCGTAGGAGAGCGCCATAACGAAAGCAAGCGTGCGATGATAGGGCGAACGAAATGTACGCACGACCGGTTCAGGAACTATTTT
>DATLTM010000036.1:0-3815 GCA_035533615.1 Minisyncoccota bacterium | reverse complement strand
GTTCTTCTTCGTACGCGATGTGGGACTCGACGGTGTGTACTACGCCATCGGCCACTTCGGCGGCCGTACTGCGTTTGCTGCTCGTATGCTCGCAAAAATAGGCGTGACGAATGATCACTTGGAGAAGGTACGTCTCCTCTGGGAGCGGCGCCCCGCGACGACGATGCTCATCGGTAAGCTCTCGTATGGCATTGCGTCCGCCTTCATCGTTGTCGCGGGCACAGTTGGGATGCCATTGCGACTTTTCTTTGCTTACGGCAGTCTCGTTGCGGTGCTTCAGTACGGAACGCTCCTCCTCGCAGGCTATTATTTGGGCGCCTCGCTTGGCGGGAATATTGTGGCAGTCATCAACAACGTCGAATACGTGCTTCTCTTCGCCGCAATTGTCATTGCGGGCTATTATGCACTCACCTGGTACATGCGCAGAAAGCTCCTGAAGAAAGATAGAGAGATAGAAGTGATGTCGATAAACGGGGAGGTCTAGTGCGGTATCAGACTGGATGGGGCACCACCTTCGCGGATATCGCTGTAGACCATTGTCGCCGGTCGTTTGAGGAAGATGACGGAGAGATGGTTGAGCGTATAGTGCCAGCCCGTCCTGATGACACCGTCGTTCTTGAGTCGTCGCCCCGAAGCGTACATTGGCAGTTTCCAGGTCCATGTGACCCTGCCAACTTTCGCGAGTCGGCGCGCGACATCTGTGTCTTCACCGTAAAACGCTATGGTGGTGTCAAATCCGCCAACACGTATGAACGCATCGCGACGAATGACAAAGTTGCCACCTTGAAGCATGGCGCCCGTGTGGAGTACGTAATGATTGAGCAAATGGAGGAGATAGCCAATTCCGTAGAAGCCGCGCGTGAGTGCACGGTCAAGAGCGGAGAGGTCGTAGTAGATAAAAGGACCGGACAGTGCTACGAGCTTCGGATCTCCCGAGAACCGCTCGGCAACGGTCGAGAGCCACCCTGGCGGAAGCATCGTGTCGGCGTCGACGTTCGCGATAATTTCGCCGTCGGTCGCGTACATACCAGCGGCGCGCGCATACGTGAGCCCTTTTTTAAACTCGTCGACGACGCGTACGCCGGGGAATCCGAGCGCAATTTCCCGGGTGCGATCCTTGGAAGCGTTATTGACGACCACGACCTCGGCATTAACCCCGCTCCGCTTTATTTCTGCGAGCACCGACTGCAGGCACTGTGCAATGACCGCCTCCTCATTATGGGCCGGTATTGAGAAGCTTACCTTCATACTGCATAGTATACTCCTATTCATACATGCGTATCGCCTACTTTAGTGACAATTTTGATCCGGAACTCTCCGGCATTACTGATACCGTTGTTATCACCGGAAGGGAACTCAGGAAGCGCGGACACGAGATATGCTATATCGGCCCGCGTTATGCGCCAAAAGATTACGCCAAGGTCGGCCGTCTATATCCAAAGGACGAGAAAGACGACACCATTGACGGCATGTCCATCGCGCGCTTGCCGTCGTTCCCGGTACCGTCATCGACAGGTCAGTCACGCTTTGCCCTTCCGTCTCGGGGCAGTTTCGCCCACCTGAAGGTCTTCAAGCCCGACATTATCCACACACAGAGCCCATACGGCGTCGGCTGGGAAGCCCTGCGCGCGGCGAAGCACTTCCGCGTGCCGCTCATAGGAACCAACCATACCTCGGTCGAGGACTATTTTCCCCTGCCGTCTGTTATGCGCGCATACGATGCGTGGTACTACAATCACTGTGATTTCGTCACGGCTCCGTACGAAGCACTGATTGCCAACATGCGCGAGAAAGGGTTCCGCCGCCCGGCCCGCGCTGTCGCTAACCCGGTTGAGCTCAATGCCTTTTCTCCGGCTACTCCGAGAGAGAAGGCCGATGAACAGCGACGATTTACTGTGACAAATCCAGTCGTGCTTTTCGTTGGTCGTCTCGGCCCCGAGAAAAACATTGATGACATACTCCGTGCCGTGCCGCTTTTGGTAAAAACATTCCCAACGCTGACGTTCGTGATGGCCGGTCATGGCACAGCTGCGGAGAATCTCAAAAAACTCGCGCAGGAACTCGGCATCGAGAAAAACGTGCTTTTCACCGGGTTTCTCAATCGCACGACCGTGCTTCCTCATTTATACAAAACTGCCGGTGTATTCGTTCTTATGTCAAGGACCGATAGTCAATCTATTGCGCTCATGCAATCCTACGCAAGTGGTATTCCCGCTGTCTGTGCGCGCGCTCGTGGTCTTCCCGACTACACGCCTGAAGATTGTGGCTTTTTGGTGGAGCCGGGCGATTATGCGACTCTTGCGGAGAAGCTTTCGCTGTTATTTGTCGACGAAGCGCTGCGCGAACGCATGGGGAAGGCGGCGCAGACGTTTGTGGCGCGTTTTTCTCCTGAGGTCATCGCCCGCGAATGGGAGCAGATTTATGACGAGGCTTTTCATCGGTAGTCCGTTTTAGTGCTTTTTAATCCAAAGGTAGATATCTTCAAGCGCTTTTACACCGTCACCCGCGGCTATATTATTTTGATGGTACAGCTCGTCGGTGCAGTCGCCCGCGGCCCACATGCCGTCGACGCTCGCGCGTTGATTACGCGGGTCGATCTTGATGCGTTTCACTGCGTCGAGTTCGACCATGCTCGCGACAAAATCAGTATTCGGAATCACGCCTGCTTCAACGAAAATGCCAGAGACCGCGAGCTCTTTTGTTTCGTCGGAATCTTTGTCTGTATATTTTAAACCTGTAACGAACTGATCGCCCGTGATCTCGGTCGGTTCGGCATGCGCGATGATGCGCATATTCTTGTGCGCCCGCGCTTTTTCGATAGTAACCGGATCGGCCTTAAATTCCGCATGCCGATGGATGAGCGTGACAGATTTCGCATATGCAAGGAGCTGGAGTGCAGTTTCAAAGCCGGCGTTACCGCCACCGATGACGGCAACGTCTTGGCCTTCGAAAAGTGGACCATCGCAGGAGGCACAATAGGTGATTCCTTTGTTCTCAAACATATCCGAACCTAGGATGCCAAGCTTGCGCCGACCAGCACCGGAGGCGATGAGCACTGCTTTTGCTTGGTACTTCACACTGGTTTTTGTTGTTGCTTCAAAAGCACCGTCAATCTTTGCAAGTGTAGTTACACGCTTGCCGAGCGCGAGTTCTACGACGTCGCCTTTCACCGCATCGAGATGTGCTTTGAATGATTTCGCGAGTTCAGCACCGTGAATCTTCGATGTTCCAATCCAATTTTCGATACCCTCGGAAACGACAGACTGTCCGCCGATTTCTTCCGCGATAAGTATAGTTCTCAAACGCTTACGCGCCGCATATACCGCTGCAGCGACGCCAGCGGGACCGCCACCAATGATTATGAGATCATACATACGCGGGTAGTATACCAGAGCGCGGCACCAAGGGCGCCGCGTTCTAGTGTATTTCCTACGTCTATTTTATCATTTCTTATGCCGGCGCAAAAATGCCGGTATCGCGCCCCATGCCTCGTCATCTTCTGGAGCCAGCGGCGCATCTTCGCGTTTTCGGGGTACCGCGGTCACGATGGGTTCTTCCTTCTCGGCAGTTGCAGGTAACCCCTCCTTTTTAACGTCTTTCATCTCGCGCTTGTCCACATTTTTTTCATCCGATTTCTCATCTCGTTTCAGGATTTCGTGATAAATCCGGCCACGTTCCTCCTCGCGTTTTTCAGCCGGTATGGAGAAAAGGGAGCGCTCGAACCCGGCTGGTGAGGAGTGCACCGCGCTTTCTGGGAATCCGGTTGCGATGACGATGATGCGAATCTGTCCTTTTTTAAGACTTTCGTCCTTCAT
>DATLTM010000035.1:0-9227 GCA_035533615.1 Minisyncoccota bacterium | reverse complement strand
CCCAAAATAACAAGGAACAACGGGCGATTTCAGATATGGAGGGTAGTCACTCCGGGGTGGGGCGAGTGACTACCTCATTGACTACCCTGATCGGGCCGAATTTCGGGTAAAATAGGTGCGTGCAGAGGTATACTTAGCCACCATGCAATCGAAACGACATACGGCCTCGCGAGAGAAGGTTTATATTTATGGTAAACATACGCTCGTAGAAGCGCTAGAGAATATTCCTCGCGTTATCCGTAAAGTTTTTCTCGCCCCTGATCTTCTTAACGGAGAGCTTCGTTTTCTTCTTGAGAAAAACAAGATCCCAATTCATACACTCGCATCAGATAAGGGAAAGGAGCTTGTGGGGAAAGATACCGCGCATCAGGGGGTCATATTCACGATGGACCCCACCGCGCTACTTGTCTCGTTTGATGATTTTATTGCATCACTCGATATAAAAAAGAATCCCGCAGTTGCCATTCTTGGCGAAGTGCAGGATCCACACAACGTTGGCGCTATTATCCGATCCGCCGCCGCCTTCGGCCTGTCGGGTGTCCTTATCCCCAAGCACAATCAGGCACCCGTCACCGGTGCCGTCGTAAAGGCTTCCGCCGGTATGGCGTTCCGCATCCCACTCGTGTCCATTGGCAACGTAAATCACGCGTTGAAGGTGCTGAAAGAAAAAGGCTTCTGGATTTACGGTCTCGCGATGCGGGGCACTGCCGCTCTCGGCACAGACACATTTGATGCGCCCGTTGTGTTTGTCGTCGGGAACGAAGGAACGGGCATTCGGCAGATGACGCTCACCGCCTGTGACGTCACGCTCTCCATACCGATGCATCCGCGGACCGAATCGCTCAACGCAGCGGTTTCCGCCGCAGTTGTCTTTTATGAATGGTCAAAGAAACACCCAGAAGCTCTCGCATGAAATACGATCAACATCTCACTGCTCTTCCTTGGAACGACTACGAACTCCTTGATTCGGGCGACAATATGAAATTGGAGCGCTTTGGCGTCGTTGTTGTCGCACGGCCGGAGACGCAGGCACTGTGGCGGAAACAGAAACCCGAGCTCTGGGGCTCAGCACACGCTGAATTTGCTTTCCGTGATAAGAAAGGAATGTGGAAGGCAAAAAAGCCTGTGCTCGAGCAATGGCCGGTCGCCTGGCACAACGCGCGGGCGCTCGCACGCCTCACCGGCTTCAAGCACACGGGAATCTTTCCCGAACAGGCGCCGAACTGGGAATGGTCACAGACACATATTGCGAAGCTCGAGAAGCCGAACGTGCTCAATCTCTTCGGCTATACCGGCATCGCCTCCGTCATCGCCGCGCTCTCTGGCGCGTTCGTCACACATGTAGATGCGTCAAAACAATCGCTTGACTGGGCGCACGAAAATGCACGACTCTCCAGCGTTTCCGAAGAAAGCATCCGCTGGATACTGGACGATGCACTCGCTTTTACGAAGCGCGAGGTGCGGCGCGGTGCTGCATATGACGGAATCATCCTCGACCCGCCGGCATTCGGCCGCGGCGCCAAAGGCGAGGTCTGGAAGATAGAAGAAGACTTCCCAGAACTGCTTGAAACGCTCAAAGAGATTCTCTCGAACAAGACAGGCTCATTCTTCCTCGTAAACGGCTATGCCGCCGGCTATGCGCCGCGCGCCTTCGCTCAGGCGGTGGAGGGTATCTTCGGTAAAGTTAACGGCGAGTGTGGTGAACTTTTCATACAAGAATCTTCTTCTGATCGAGTCATTCCTGCCGGCATTTACGTGCGTTTCGTGCGCTAAGCAGTACACTAAGGCGTATGCACGAGTATCATAAGAAAATTGCAGTTCTCTATCACGGCGGCTGCCCCGACGGCTTCGGTGCCGCATATGCTGCATGGAAGAAATTCGGGGACACGGCCGACTACATCCCGGTGAAGCACGGACGGCCTGTTCCAATTGGGCTCGAGAATAAACGTCTCTTTTTTGTAGATTTCTCATACTCTCAAGACCTCATGAATGACTTTGTGAAGATAGCTATTTCTGTCACCGTTCTTGACCACCATCTTGGTGCAAAAGAACGCGTCGAAAGCATGCCGGAATATGTATTCGATGAAAAGCGTTCCGGCGCAACAATCGCCTGGAGTTACTTTCATCCAAACACTCCTGTGCCGACAATGTTGAAATATGTAGAGGATGGCGATTTATATGTTTTCAAATTACCCGATTCTCGCGCGATACTCTCCTACATGTATGCGCAACCGTTTCATTTTGATGTCTGGGACGTGCTCTCTGCAAAGATCGATGATAGTGCGGAGCGTGCAATTCTCATAGAAAAAGGAAAGATTTATGCAGAGCACTTCGCAATACTCGTCGAGCAAATCGCCAATAAAGCGACACTCGTTTTGTTTGAAGGGCTTGAATGCTATCTGGTCGGAGCGTCCGGTATGTTTTCCTCTGACGTAGGGAATCTACTCGCGCGGATGAAGCCACCATTGGGAATCGTAGTGAATATGCATGCAGATATGTTAAGCGTTTCCCTCCGTAGTAACAGTTCAATTGATGTATCGGCAATCGCTCGTAAATATGGCGGGAATGGTCATCCGCAAGCTGCAGGTTTCGAATTAAATTGGAACGGCTCTGTTCCTTGGATCGTAGTAAAGGAAAATGAAAATCCTCGCGATTGAGACCTCCTGCGACGAAACCGCGATAGCGATTCTTGAAGCGGAGGGTGACGAGAAGGCGGTGCGGTTCCGCGTGCTCGGGAACGCGCTCCTCTCGCAGATAGATATCCACCGGGAATTCGGCGGGGTCTTCCCCGCTCTCGCGAAACGCGAGCATGCGAAAAATCTCGTGCCGATACTAGAAGCGGCGCTTGAGGAAGCAGAGATCCTGCATGAAGACACGCAGGCGATACCAGAGGATATGCGCGCCAAAATCGCAACAATTTTGACGCGCGAGCCCGGTCTTGCGGAGCAATTTCTCGAATTCGTTTCCGAATGCGAGCCGCCCGAGATCGACGCCATCGCGGTTACGGCGGGTCCAGGACTTGTGCCCGCGCTTTGGGTTGGCATCAATTTTGCAAAAGCGCTCGCTCTCCTCTGGGGGAAACCACTCATCGCAGTCAATCATATGGAAGGTCATATATTGTCGGCTTTGGCTTCTAATCAATATGACAGCTTAGTAATTAAGGACGTAAAACTGCCGGTGCTTGCACTTCTTATTTCGGGTGGTCATACGGAGCTCGTCCTGATGGAAAAATGGCTCCGATATGAACTCATCGGACAGACGCGCGATGATGCTGTCGGTGAGGCCTTCGATAAGGTCGCACGCATGCTCTCACTTCCCTACCCAGGCGGGCCGGAGATTTCCAAACTCGCCGAGGAAATCCGCAGACTGGGAGATTTTGTGCCCAAGTTTATGCTGCCGCGTCCGATGGTGAACGATGCAACGTGTGACTTTTCGTTCGCTGGACTGAAAACTGCCGTGTTGTATTTACTGAAAGATAATCCGGACATAACAGAAACAGAGAAAAAACATCTCGCGAAAGAATTTGAAGACGTCGTTGCGGATGTACTCTGGAAGAAAACATCCCGCGCGTTAGAACAGACCGGCGCGCAGACACTTGTCATCGGCGGCGGCGTCTCGGCGAATACGCATATCCGCCGTGTCTTTGCGGAAAAGATGAGGAGCGAATATCCTGGTATTGCACTTCATATTCCTCCAACCGCACTCACTACCGACAACGCGATTATGATTGCGCTCGCCGGCTATTATCGCGCCCTGCGCGGAGAGTTTTCAACCGACGTTGTTGCGAATGGAAACCGTTCACTCGCATAAAACCCTTATTTTGCTATATTTTATGGAATGAATGAAAAATTCCTGAAGCCATACGATCCGAGCGCGACCGAAGGGCGCATCTATGCCGCGTGGGAAAAAAGCGGTCTCTTCAATCCCGACGAGTGCGTAAAGCAGGGCATGACAAAAGCGGACGCGCCGGCGTACTCTATTATCCTCCCGCCGCCGAACGTGACTGGTATCCTCCATGTCGGCCATGCATACGAGGACTCACTGCAGGACGCCGTTATCCGCTACGAGCGCATGCGCGGAAAGCGCGCGCTGTGGATTCCCGGTACCGACTCGGCCGCTATTGCGACACAATCGCGCGTAGAGAAAGATATCCAGAAGGAAGAAGGAAAAAGCCGGCACGACCTCGGCCGTGAAGAACTCGTGCGCCGCGTTGCCGCGTTCGCAAAAGAAAGCGAGGGGACGATTCTGAGCCAAGTGCGGCGAATGGGCGCATCACTTGACTGGTCGCGCTATGCCTACACGATGGATGCCGCACGAAACACCGCAGTGACTGCGGCATTCAAGCGTATGTATGACGCCGGTCTCATCTATCGCGGTAACCGCATCGTCAATTGGGATCCGAAAGGCCAGACCACCATTTCAGATGATGAAATTATATACAAAGAAGAACAGGCGAAATTTTACTATTTAAAGTACGGTCCCTTCACTATCGGCACCGCTCGTCCGGAAACGAAATTCGGCGATAAGTACGTGGTGATGCACCCTGCTGATCCGCGGTATGCAGAGTGGCAGAACGGTCAGAAAATAGAACTTGAGTGGATTAACGGCCCCATCACGGCAACCGTCGTGAAGGATGAATCCATCGATATGGAATTCGGCACCGGTGCGATGACCATCACACCATGGCACAGCATGGTCGACTTTGACATCGCCCAGCGTCACGAGCTCGACAAGGAACAAATTATTGACGAATACGGCAAGCTCCTTCCTATCGCCGGTGAGTTTGCCGGCATGAAGCTTACCGATGCACGCGAGAAGATTGTCGAGAAACTGCGCATGAAAGGGTTGCTCGTGAAGGAAGAACCTTACGTGCATAACGTCGCAACCGCCGAACGCACCGGTGGCACCATTGAACCGCAAATCAAACTTCAGTGGTTTGTGGATGTCACCCGACCGTTTGTCATCGCACATTCCGAAATACCGGGTATTGAAAGCGGCAGTTCTATCACACTCAAGATGCTAATGCGCGTCGCCGTCGAACACGGTGGCATACAGATGCCACAGGAAGGATTTAAGAAGACCTACTTCCACTGGATAGATAATTTGCGCGACTGGTGTATCAGCCGGCAGATATGGTTCGGCCACCGTATCCCGGTCTGGTACGGTGGCGAACAGATGTACGTAGGCACGGAAGCGCCTGGAGGCGAAGGATGGGTGCAGGACCCCGACGTGCTTGATACCTGGTTCTCGTCGGCGCTCTGGACCTTCTCCACACTCGGTTGGCCGAAGGAAACCTCAGATCTTGCAACGTTTCACCCCACCGCTTTTATATCGCCTGCATATGAAATCCTAAATCTATGGGTATCGCGCATGATATTAATGAGCGGATTTCACCTCGGCCAGATCCCGTTTAAGACCGTCCTGATACATGGCCTTGTCCGCGACAGGCAGGGACGGAAGTTCAGCAAATCGCTCAATAACGGCATCGACCCACTCGACATGATAGACCGCTACGGCGCGGATGCGCTAAGAATGGGACTCCTGGTCGGCTCTGCCATCGGCAATGACATTAGTTTTGATGAGAATAAAGTAAGAGGTTACAAGAACTTTGCGAACAAGCTCTGGAACATCGCGCGGTTCACATTGGACAATACAAGAGACACTGATCCTGCAGCACCATTTGTCCCGAAAGATACGGAGATTCTCGTGGCACATAACACGCTCACAAGAGATATCACGAACGATATGGAAGAATTTCGCGTGTACATGGCAGCGGAGAAGCTCTACCACTACACCTGGCACGAGCTTGCGGACAAAATTCTTGAACAGTCGAAGCCGATATTCTCCGGGAAGGACGCCGCTGTGCGCACTTCGCGTGCACGCCTTCTGATTACACTCCTCGATCGCACCCTGCGGCTCCTCCATCCATTTATGCCGTTTGTCACCGAGGAAATTTGGCAATCCATGCCGACGAAGGACGCGACGTTCCTCATGATCGCGAAATGGCCTGAGCCGATAAAAAGCCTGCTACAATGATGGGGTTGACCTCCACCGCGCTCGGCTACGCATTTCTCGGCGGGCTCCTGCCCTCCTTCATCTGGCTGTACTTCCTTCTCAAAGAGGATGCGCGCTGCCCCGAGCCACGTAGTCTTATTGCGCTCGCTTTTGTCGCCGGTATAGTGGCCGTACCAATTGCGCTTCCCCTGGAACAGTACGCAAAGGCGAATCTGGCCGGCGAATTCCCGGTCTTGGTTGCATGGGCGCTCATCGAGGAGATACTTAAGTATCTTATGGCAGCCGTATTCATCCTCTGGCGAAACGCCGTAGACGAGATGCCCGACTACGTCATTTACATGATTACCGTGGCACTCGGCTTCGCAGCGGGGGAAAATATGCTCTTCCTTCTTGCGCCAATTATCGGCGGTCAAGTCGCTGCAACTCTCTTCACCGACAATGTGCGTTTCCTCGGTTCAACACTCCTCCACGTCATCGCCTCTGCGTCAATCGGATTCGCGCTCGCATTCTCGGCTCGGAAGAGTCCGCTTACTCGAATAATCGCAGCGGCACTCGGACTTATCCTTGCCGTCGTATTGCACACCGCATTCAACCTGCTTATTATTAGTCAGAGTGCTTCGACTACGTTGACTGCGTTCTTCCTTGTGTGGACGGTCGCTGTCGTTTTCTTCGCGGCATTTGAAGTGCTAAAATATTTTCAGTACCATAACATCCCTAACTAATCAAACCGATTATGAATATAAAACCATCGTTCTTCGACCGCCTCTCCGGCAACACTGCGCCTGGCGACGCCCTTGACTCGTTTGATGAGGAATTGCCAATAACGCCGGTGCCGCCACATAAAGGCTCAAATGTGCGCGCGAATCACGCTGCAAGTCGCCCGGCATCGCTCGACGATGATGCTGGCAGCGAGGGGCAACTTCCGGTAGACGTGCATCAGACCGCAGGCGACATCGTCATTCGCGCATTCGTCGCCGGTGTGCGCCCCGATGAACTGAATATTTCTATAAGCCGCGATATGGTTGAAATTGAGGGGTCGCGCATGGAGCGCGAACAAGTCGCCGGTCCCGATTATTTCACGCGTGAACTCTTCTGGGGCTCTTTTTCTCGTACCATCATGCTCCCGCAGGAAGTCGACGTCGAGGCTTCCTCCGCAAGCGCCAAGGACGGTCTCGTGACCATCATCCTCCCCAAGCTTGACAAGGCGAAGCAGACGAAATTGCGCGTGAAGGCGGGTTAATCGAGTGTTATCGTCTCCTCGGGCGGCGGCACGGCTGTCTCAACTGCAGTGAACGGCAGAATTGCAATAATTCTGCCGTCGTTCGTTTCTATATTAACGCGCCACTGTCCCGCTTCAGAAATCGGCACTGAGGAGTATCCACGGTAGCCACCGTCGCTGCCGCCAATGATGGGATAAGCGATTGTCGCTTTCGTCACCCATGTTTTTGTGGCCGGATCATACCACTGCCAGCGATGCACGACGGTTGTGGTGAGTGTCGTCGGTGCAAAGACCGAGGTATACGCAGAGAGCCATTCTCCCGGGGTCACATGAAGCGTCGGGGGAAGCCCAAGGTACCGCACCTGCCACGACTGTCCAGTTTCATTCGTTGCCAGATAGGCGCCCGGGATGCGCCAGACTGAATGGTAGACGCCCGCGGCTTCTGCCGAGAGCGGCAACGGGGGCAGAATATTGGTAAAGTAAAATATATTCATAATGATAAGCACGGTGAACGCACCGATGCGGATACGCCAGACGTCAGTGAGAAAGCGCTCCCGCGCGAGAATGCGAAGGAGGATGGTGAACAGCACGAAGATACAGATCGCCACTAATCCGCTCTCAAGAAACGTTCCAGTCCCGATGGTGAGAGTATATATTGGTACGGCGAATATCGCATAAGAATAAAGTGCGAAAAAAAAGAGCACGCTCGTGAAGACGAGACGTGCGTGATACTTATGGAAGTATTCACTTCCGAGAAACACAAGGAAGATGAAGAGCAGAAAGGGCCACGATGCGCCAAGGACCGCCGAGCGCCCGTAGAAAATGACGAAACCGCTCCAGAAGCCACCGAGCGCGAACTGTGTAATGAGGGGAAGAGCAATGCGCCAACGTGGAAGCGGCGTACCCTTGCGCGTCGCGCGCGATTCGATCCAATGAAGGAGTGGGATCGAGACGAAGCAGGCAAGCGTATAGAGGGCGAAAAGTATCTGCGTCCGCACAAGATCAATGCGGGTGAAAAAAATATTGTCTGCGACGAAGCCAGCAATCATCGCAAACGCGGAGAGATGTCGTTCGTATCTGCTCATCCATGCAAAGAGCTTTTGCATCATGCCGGTGAGTCGATAACGAATTCACCCATACCAATATATGAACCGCTATTCCGCTGGAGTATCCGCGGAAACATGGTTGAATTCATGTTGTCTTACGGATAAGCGCAAATTGCATACGCCGTCGCGTAGTCGTCATTGTTATCGATATCTCCACACTGGAGATACCACCCTTGCCCGTCTGGCTCGCTTATATCTATGGAGCGCGATCCCGTATTGGAATTATTACAGGAACCGCCCCCGCCCAACACCACATAACCGGCAGGGCAAGAAACTGAAGCAGACCACAAATAGGTACCTGAAGTGACAGTCGTAATAGTGTTTAGTGGCCAGCTTCCGATGCAACTCCCATTCAAACAAAGATTTCCCCCCTCAACGTCAAGTTTTCCTAGGGGCGACCATGTGCCGATGCCGACGTTCCCCGAGGGGTCGATTGTCATGCTGAATGAGTGATTGCCGCTCGCGTCGTGCCGATAGAAGTTAGTGGATTGCCCGGTTAATTGGATGAGGGCACCCGGTGCTGTCACAGTCCAATACGATCCGTTGTACCACTCGTTGTTGGCGACGTGTGCGTAGTCGCCTCCGGAACTGAAGCAAGCTTGGCCGACGCACAACGCACCATTCTGTGCGACATCCAGACTCACGGTTGGACTTGTCACCCCGATACCGACGTTACCCGACTGCACAATGAGCCCGTTTGTAGCGCCGCTCGTGTTGAGAAGGAGCCCCCCGGCTTTCGACTCGGCTGTAGGGCTTGTGGTGAGGGGGGCATAGGCGTCTGCATTCGGCGGAGAGGTCGAGGGTTGAGTGAAGGCAAACGCCTGCAACCCGATGGAGAAAAGAAATGTACCGATGATAACAGCGGCGAGAGAAAGCAGGTAGCGGGT
>DATLTM010000034.1:0-10578 GCA_035533615.1 Minisyncoccota bacterium | reverse complement strand
CCGCGCGTTTTTCCCGGCAATCGTTTCAGGAATTGCCTGAAGCGCCTTGCGCGCTTCGCGCTCGGTATAGCCGAGCGCGACAAGAGTATCAAAGACCTCGCCATCGGCATTGTCATGAGAGCGTGGACCAACCTTGTCGGCGAGTTCCACTAGCATCTTTTCTGCGCTTTTCTTACCGAGCCCGACAACCTTAGTGAGATATGCGAGGTCGCGTTTACCGATAGCGCCTTCAAGTGCCTCGCGCGTGGAACGACGGAGTACCGAAAGCGCCGTCTTCGGTCCGATACCCGAAATGGTAAGAATGAGTTCAAAAAAATCGCGGTCGGCATCGTCGGAGAAGCCGTAGAGCTCCAGGCCGTCCTGTCTAATCGCCAAATGTGTCGCAAGCGATGCCTCGCTGCCTGCCGAGAGCGTCTGGGGTGTACTCATTCGAACTTCGATGCCGAAGCCCGCAATCTCGATCACGGCGCTTACAGGGCCAACCGAAAGCACCTTTCCGTGTATATGCCGTATCATGCAGGTATCGTACTACCATTTGCCTTCGCGCGGGAGATAGCGTATATATGGAATATCCATGGCAATTACCAGTTCGGCAAAGAAGGCAATGCGTGTTTCGGTAAAGAGACATGTTTTTAATGTGCGTCGCAAGGATACGTTGCACGATGCGACGAAGATGCTTACCAAAGCGCTCGATGCAAAGGATATCGCTAGCGCCGAGAAACTCCTCGCGGCGGTGTATAAAGCAATCGACAAGGCGATGAAGCGCGGGGTTATAAAAAGCAACACTGCCAACCGGAAAAAGTCTCGCCTCGCTATTTCTATAAAGAGAGCGAGGGCATAAATAAGTATCTAGAAAAGAATCCGCGCCGTTCTGCGGCGCGGATTCTTTTCTTTTGTGTGCTCTCGAGGGGAATTGAACCTCTATCTGCTCCTTCGGAGGGAGCTGTCCTATCCGTTGAACGACGAGAGCAAAGTGAGGAAATACAATGACATATCCTCGTGTAGACGTATTCTCCGAATGAGCTCATGTATGACTACATACGAGAACATCTTGCTCACAATACTATAATTTTCTCTGGGGTCACAAATTGCTGACCGAACCTATCGCAAAGCAGATGCATGTGTTTGTATCTTATGTGCTCTCGGACAGAATCGAACTGTCATCGTCAGCTCCGCAAGCTGATGTCCTATCCATTGAACGACGAGAGCGAGGTAGGAATACTTCAATTGTATATCAGAATCCGAGCCATGCCGCCACCAGATCGGTGAAGGTGTGTGTGTGCTCGCTCTCTTCAACGTGCTGGATAAAGTAAGCATAGATCATATCAACATCGACGCCTGCGAGCGGAATGATGAGATGCGGCGATAACCAGCTCTCGTTTTTGATGGAAATCATTGGCGGCAATTCACCCTCAATGTCTTCGAGGACGGAGAAGGAAATCATGCGCTCAAAAGGATGGAGTTCGTCGCCGATCATAATTCCTTGCTCGATGAGGCGGAAGCGGTGTAGGGGTGGTTGTTTTGCGACGTGGAGCGCAAGAGCGCTCGCCGCAACAATAATGAGCAGTGCAAGCAAATAATTACCAAAGAGTACTGCTGCTATTGTGCCGGCGACGGCGATAATACCGAGCGCCCAATACCAGTCGGCATTCTTCGGGTTATGATCGTATTCTCTTCCTTCCCATTCCAAAAGAGCGTTGCGTGGCATGGAGAAAGTATAGCATCGGAAAACTGCGGAAGGGGTGGGACTCGAACCCACATGACCTTGCGGTCTCCAGTTTTCAAGACTGGTGGAATAACCATTATCCGACCCTTCCCGAACTGTGTACGCCTACGGTGATGAGTGGTGCGCAGGCGTACCCAAGACTCGTGAATGATGCGTTGTAGAAGAGTTGAGACGGAACCAGATGAGGTAGATAATCTCAAGGATACCGAGTGTATTGATAACGAGGAGTGCAATGAACCACCACTTCTGACCGCCGCGCGCAGCATACCAGAGCGCATATCCCTTGAGGACGATGGTCCAAAGTGCGATGATAATGAGGAGTGGAAGAAACACTGCCCCGATCGTTAATGGGGAATAAAACGGTTCATAGTGCATACTCAGACATTATACCATACACTATACGTTCATGCGCTATCTCGGCATCGATTATGGCAGCAAAAAGATAGGTCTCGCGCTTTCGGATGACGCAGGAACGATGGGTTTTCCGCACGCCGTCATTCCCAATACACCGAAACTTGTCGATGAGCTCTGTGCGCTCATCGCCAAAGAGAATGTCAGTGCCATAGTGATGGGAGAATCGCGCACGCTTTCTGGCGGCGAGAATCCAATCGCAAAGGACGCCCGCACGCAGGGTGAGTTGCTCGCCCTGCGCGCAGGCGTTCCTCTTTTTTTCGAGTCAGAAGTATTTACCAGTGCTGAGGCACGCCGCGCGCCAGTGAAAGAATTAAGATCGCGCGGTACAAAGCGCCGCACGAATGTAGATGCCGCCGCCGCCGCTCTCATCCTCACTAGTTATCTTTCACATATTCGCCATGGATAAACCGCGCATTTCAATAGACGAGTTCAGCAAGCTGGAAGTCAAAATCGGCACAGTACGGAGCGCCGAGCGTGTGCCCGAAACCGACAAGTTATTGCGGCTCGAAGTTGATTTTAACGAATTGTCCGGTCCGCGCCGAATCATTTCCGGTATTGCCACGTATGTAGCGGAACCTAAATCGCTCGTCGGTCGTCAGCTTGCATTCGTGACAAATCTCATCCCGAGAATGATACGAGGAGAAGAAAGCAACGGTATGCTCTTTGCGGTCGGTACAGGAGAGTCGTTCGCATTTCTGGCGCCCGATCGAGAAGTGCCGCCTGGTACAAGTGCACACTAGCATATAAGGACGGTGCGTCGGCACGGTATACTGCACGTATGTCTTCCGTTTTCGGCGAACGACTCCGTTCCGCTTTTGCGCCGCCGCGCTATCTCGCGCTTCCGTTCTCTGGCATCGATCTCTCAACGAGCGGCGTTAAGGCGGTGCGTCTCATTGAGGGAGAAAACGGTTTTGTCCTTTTGCATTATGCGCAATCGCGATTACCACTCGGCGCATTTACCGATGGCGAGATAGTCGACCATGCTGCGGTTGTCGAAGCTCTCGCCACCACCGCTCGCATCGCCGGGATTTCCTCCGCCAATGTGGCATTACCAGAGTCAAAATCGTATCTCTTCGAGACGATGGCGTCTGGTGCGAAGAAAATCGAATGGAGAACCGCAGTCGAACAGCATCTTGACGAGCTTATACCGCTGCCACCACCGGAGACCGCTTTTGACATCGTTGGCGTTGGGCAAGGGGCGCAAGGCGACACGCTGGTCGCGGGCGTTGGTTTTGCACGGCGCGTCATCGACGATATTCTCTCCACGTTTGATCAGGCGACTATTGACGTGCGCTCGCTTGAGGATGAGCCCTTCGCGATAGCCCGAGCTCTTCTTCCTGCAGGCGATGCTTCTACCGTGCTCATTGTCGATGTTGGCAAGACAACAACGAAGTTGGTAATCGTGATGAAGCGCATACCGCGCTTTGCCACGACGATCAACATTGGAGGCCACGCGCTCACACTCGCGGTCCAGAAGCATTTCGGTGTGACGGAATCCGAAGCGCGTAAGGTGAAGGTCGAGCGCGGTATTGTGCCAGCGCCTGGGAATGAGGACTATCTCGCCGCAATGCTTTCGACTGTTTCCGCAATCCGCGATGAAATCTTGCTCCGCCTCAATTACTGGCAGGAGAAAGCGACGCTTCCCGGTCATGAGCCGGTGTCGCATGTGATCCTTGTCGGCGGCAACGCGTCGGTGCGCGGGCTTCCCGAATATCTCGAAGGTTCGCTCAAAATTCCGGTGACGACTGGCGATGTGTTTACCAATCTCGCCTCGCGCGACACATGGATCCCAGCGCTTGATTACACCGAGTCGCTTGCATACGCTACTGCGATCGGCCTCGCGCTTCGTGATGACATCAAACCCAATGTATAACGAACTCACCAACCTTCTTCCTTCTAAGCGCCAGAGCGTACTGACGCATGATTATTTCTTACGGCTCGGTGTCGTCGGTGTTGTACT
Organism: Minisyncoccota bacterium; assembly: GCA_035533615.1. GTDB lineage: Bacteria > Patescibacteriota > Minisyncoccia > Phycocordibacterales > Phycocordibacteraceae > C7867-001. The sequence continues at coordinate 6,478 of DATLTM010000034.1, read as the reverse complement.
TCTGATCACACTCACGTTTATTGCCGCCATACTGCTTATACCGGCGTATGTATTCCTCCAGCAGAATGCGGGGGCGAAAGCAGCACGCCTCGCGAGTATAGAGTCCACACTTTCCTCGACAAATGAAACGGCACTCTCAGTTCGTCTTACCGCACTCACCGAGGATGTGGCAACCTTGACCGCACTTGCAAGCGCGCCGTCAGCAAGCGCAATTATTCGCACCATGCTCGCTGTGCCGCATTCTGGCATTGCGTTGTCCGGCCTTACCTATACGCCGGTTTCTGGAAAGGTTCCAGAGACTCTTGCTCTTTTCGGCGTTGCGGCAACCCGCGATGCGCTCCGCGCCTATCAGCTCGCACTTCAGGGTGCGCCGTCGGTCCTTTCCGCCACGCTTCCAGTCTCTGCGTATGCGAATGATACGAATATCATTTTCACGATCACCGTGACATTCTCATCATGAAATCGCCTTTTTTCCACCTCGTTCTCGCCTGTGTCATATGCGTCGGTGCGCTGATTGGGTATGGGATATGGTATACCATCATTGAGTCGGAGAGCGCCACCGTGGATAGTCTGAAAAACCAAATAACAACAAATACCGAAAATACGAGCCGCATCGCTTCTGCACGCGTCTCTCTTGCCGAGATTGCAGGCGACGAAGCGAGCATACAGAATTATTTCGTTTCGGAGAGCGGCGTTGTCGCTTTCATTAATGCTCTTGAAGCACTGGGACAGGCGCAAGGGGCGGCCGTCAGTATCCTTTCCGTCTCGACGAGTGGAACGGTAGCGCATCCGTCGCTTACGTTCGCACTCGCCGTCAGAGGAACGTTTGATGCGTGCATGCGTACCGTTGGAGCAATCGAATATGCGCCGTATGACCTATCGATTTCGACACTTTCGCTTGGGCAGGACGGAAAGAACAGCTGGCATGCCGATCTTACACTTCTCGTCGGTTCGGTTCCCGCGGCTGTGGCATCGAGTACACCATGAATATCTTCGGCACCATCGGTTTTTTCTTAAAACGTTTGCGCACCAGTGCGCTTCAGGATCCCGTGCGCGACTGGTTGGTGCTCCTTACACTTTCTTCTATAGCGCTTGCGGGCATCATCGTGTGGAATGTGTGGATGTTCGATACAATCGCGAATGGTGGTGTTATTGGCGTCCCTGCGTCAAGCGCCCCACCGCTTTTCAATAGCGCTTCGCTTGATGCTATCCACACTATTTTCGTGAACCGCGCTGCTGAGCAGACAAAATATGTAACGGGTTTTTATCGCTACGTCGACCCTTCGCAATGATGCTTGTGCTAGGGTAGAGAAGTGGGTATTGCCCCCATAGCTTAATGGATAAAGTAGCGGACTTCTAAGCCGTTGATGTTGGTTCGATTCCAGCTGGGGGCACACGCTAGTGAGACCGACCGAGAGGCTTATACGCGGGCTTTTTTGGAACCAATCAAGGATGACCCCCGATGGGAATCGAACCAATGCTGGCTAGAATCTCCTTAAATACTCTTTGAGAATTGATAGCTTTATAGAAACCAGTTTTGACCTGCCTCCTTTTTCTATCACTGGTAGTGTAATGATACCGGCAGAGAGCTTCTCGTCATGCATCAGACTCCTCTAGTCCACAGACAGTCTAATCTTAAGTTGTATTCCCATGCTTTTTAAAAGGGCTTCGTCGCAATTCAACCAGCATAGGGTACCACCCCCGGCACTCCCTTATCGGGAGACGACCTTCTGTATCTCAGCAACAATAGTTTCCAAAGTAACCATTGCCTTTACAAAGAAGCCCTCTGCGCCGAGTGTCTTACTTTTTTCCACTTTTTCTTTATCGTCAAAGTTGGAAAACATAATCACAGGAATGTGTCTTGTCGTCTCGTCGGCTTTCAATTTCTCGAGTACTTCCAAACCGTCCATGCCCGGTAGAAGAATGTCGAGTATGATGACATCGGGCTGTTCTTTATGCGCCATGGCAAGCGCTCGGGTTCCTTCGTTAGCATATAAAAGGTTCCAATTCTCCCCCAATAATTTCTGCGCGATTATATCAGTAAGAAAAGAATCATCCTCGACCCACAAGATCTTCTTTTTGAGGGCTGGAACGGGATCATTTTTTTTGCTCGCGGCAGTCTGCGTCTCCATAATGCATGTCATTAGCTATAAAGTAATAGCACAATAAAATGTTGTTCCTTTATTTTCTTCACTCGTAAACCAGACTCTTCCCCCATGCTTCTCCAGTATACTCTTTACGATAAATAACCCAAGTCCGTTTCCATTCGGCTCCGTAGAAATTGCGTTTTTTGCGCGAAAAAAGCGCGAAAAAATATAGGATTGTTGTTCGGAAGGAATGCCAATGCCGTGATCGGCAACGGAACAGACCACCTGCGTGCCATGCACTTCGGCTCGCACAAGAACGGCGCGGCGAGGGGGGCTATATTTGATGGCATTATCAAGCAGATTCTGGAACGCAAAACGCATCATTTCTGGATCAAGCATCAGCGCTGGAATGTGCGCATCGTGAGTGAAGGTGATACCGACCGACCGCTCGGCCGCCGCGAGTCGCGCTTCTTCGATAACGCTCGAAATAAGAGCTACCAGGTCTGTCGATACCGGTGCCAATTCGAATGTTCCCGAGTTGATTCGATCCGCGTGCAGCATTTTGTTCACGATAGAGAGCATTCGTTCGTTTCCTTCTTCGCAGGAGAGAATCAACTTTTTCTGCACTTCCGAAAGCGGTCCCGATTGGCTCTGCTGAAGCATGGTGAGAGCCCATTTAATTCCCGTGAGCGGCGTGCGCAACTGATGTGTCACGACCGAGAGGAATTCAGACTTGCGTTTGTCGAGCTCCTTGAGTTGCTGTACTTCTCTTGATTGCTCGATTACGCGCGCTTCAAGCTCTTCTTTTGAAAGGTAGTGCAAACGATATTTCTCAAGAAACTTATCCGGTATGAGCGGCAGGATACTGCTGTTTGCAAGCATAGGAGAATACTTTTTCTCAAGTTTCGTATAAATATCTTCCAGATTCGCGTCAGCAAGATTGGTACCGAAGGCATTCATAATAAGCGCGATAAGTTCCGCAATTTTGTTCTGTAGTTCCTCTTCTCCCTCTTCGGTAAGAGCAAGCGCCGCCTTGTCCGACCCAAAGCCAAGAAAACCGCGACCGAGTTTCGCGCCAACAATCTTCTGTACCTCGCTCGGGCCCAGGAGGTCGACCACATGCGCAATCAGGAGTGCTGCGAAATCGACCCGAATTGTTTTATTGGGGGCGTCGGTTCCCATGCGCTGTCATTATTCGCGCGGCACAAGCAGAGAGAACCGATACGCCGAAAGAATAAAGAAGATCATGCCCAGGGCCATGAAGACGTTGTGCACGTCAAAGGTCATCGTCCCAAGCGTATAGGTGTGGCCCAAAAATGCCGTCCATAGCATTGCGAACATGTTAATAAACACGCCGAACGAAAAGAACCAGAGAGCTGAATTTATCTTTCCGCCCAACTTTCGATTGAGACGAATGACGAGAATGATGGCGACAAGACCGATACAGATTGCAACAACATAGACCCCGATATCGATTGGGGTCACGGGCATAGGCGCCATTCCCATGGCCATGGGGGCGCTCGCTTGATACGCATCCATCATACGAATTAAGGTAAGATGTTAATAAATATTGACCCACATAGTATAGCACCCCCCATGTTTCTTGGAACACATTACAATGATAAGCAATGCCAAGCCTGGAATCATGTAGTATATAGTGGTCAAAGCACCCATAGTATTGATGCTGCATACATCCATGGACACAGTCATTATTTTTATTGCGCAGTACCTGTATGGCATCATTCTGCTGATTGGAGCAATCTTCTTTTTTCTTCAGTCGAGAAAGATTCAAAAGAGCATGCTCATCTGCGGTCTCATTATCGCGCCTCTTGCGTATGTCATTTCAAGAATCGTCGGAGCCTTGTACTATGATCCGCGACCCTTCGTTGTCGGCCATTTCATCCCGCTCATTGCTCATGCCCCTGACAACGGGTTCCCTTCGGATCACATGCTTCTCACGGGAGCCGTTGCAATGGTTCTCTGGTTCTACAACAAGAAATTGAGTGTTGCTCTCTGGGTGCTTGCACTTCTCATCGGTTGGGCACGAGTATACAGCGGTATCCATCATGTAACGGATATCGCCGGAAGTATCATCATAGTTCTGATTGTCGGAGTGGTGTACTATCTTCTCGTCGGAGGGAGGAAAGGGAACTCCGATGATTTTGAGAAGGAGGTATAAAGGGCATGTGGCGGAACTGGTATACGCGTACGTCTCAGAAGCGTATGTTGCAAGACGTGGGAGTTCGAATCTCCCCATGCCCACCGGTGCGATGAGAGGATGATGCGCGGTTAGCTCAGCTGGTAGAGCGCTTCGTTTACACCGAAGATGTCGCAGGTTCGAGTCCTGCACCGCGCACTTGAAACCGAAAGGCGTGGTATACAGGTTGATACATATATGAACGAAGCTTCTTCGGCGCCTGTGTGCGCCGGCATCATTATGGATGGAAATCGCCGCTGGGCGAAGGAACGCGGGCTGTCGGTGCTTGAGGGCCATACCGAAGGGTATAAAAAACTCCAAGAGGTTGTACAATGGGCGCGCGAAGCTGGTATTTCACACGTGGTCGCCTATGCATTTTCCACGGAGAATTGGCAGCGTTCAAAAGAAGAGGTTGGCCACCTGATGAAATTATTCCGTTCTGTGCTTGAAAATGAAACAAAGAAAATGATCGAAGAACGCGTGCGCATTCGTTTTATCGGTGATCGGGCGCGTTTCGGGGAGGATCTTCGGGTGCTGATGGAGAATATGGAAACGGTAACCGCAGTCACATATGACACCACACTCCATCTCGCGATGTCCTATGGCGGCCGCGCGGAGATTGTTGCGGCTGTAAATGCGCTTCTCGCGGAGGAAGCCATCGTTACTGAAGATTCTTTTTCGCAGCGACTTTGGTCGCACCCTATGCCCGATCCTGACCTCATCATTCGCACGGGTGGGCAAATGCGTCTATCGGGCTTTCTCCCGTGGCAGTCGGTTTATAGCGAGCTTTTCTTTACCGACACAAAGTGGCCCGCGTTCACAAAGGGGGAATTTGATTCTATTCTTGCGGAATTCGCGCAGCGCGAACGTCGGCGTGGAAAATGAGACTCCCCATTCTTTACGAAGATACAGATATCGTTGCAGTCGCAAAACCAGCGGGGCTTATCACGCATTCTGACGGGCGTACCCATGAAGAAACGGCCGAAGGATGGTTTAAGAAAAAATATCCAGAAGGCGCCGGGTACGTGCATCGGCTCGATCGCGATACTTCCGGTGTACTCGTCTTTGCGAAGAATACAGTGGCGCATGCGTTCCTGCGCAAAGCATTTCATGACAGGAACGTACAGAAGACTTATCTCGCATTCGTCTATGGAACGTTGAAAGAGAAACGTGGTGTTATCGACTTCGATATCGGGCGTTCACGAAGTGATTTCCGCCTCCGGAGCGCCCAGCCAAAAGCAAAAGGGCGGCTGCGAGCGGCGCTTACCCGCTATGAGGTAATAGGAGAAACGGAAGGTCACTCGCTTCTCGTAGTGCGTCCGGAGACCGGCAGAACGCATCAAATCCGGGTGCATCTCAAGGCTATTCATCATCCGATTGTTGGTGATCCGCTCTATGCTCCAAATCGCCCAACCGAGCTTGGTATCATGCGTCTCGGGCTTCACGCGTATCGACTCGATTTTCCGCTCCCGAGCGGCGGTCGCGTCACAGTTACAGCGCCTGTGCCGGACGATCTCGCTGCTGCGCTCGCCTGCTTTCCCGGTGCAGAGGATAAAGTTGCTCCACACCATAACGCGTGATAGGATGCGCGGCACATGCGTAAGGTCATAACCCCTATTAATGCGGAAGGACGCGCGAAGCTCGGACTTCGGGCGGGCGATACCGTGCGCGTCGTACAAAACATCGTCGAGCTTAAAAAAGACCGCGGTACCGACAAGAAAGAGAAAACAGTCAAGAATGCACGCAAGCAGGTTTTTGAAGGTCTCGTCCTCTCGACCAAGCACGGTGCCGAGGCGGGCGGGATGTTCACGGTTCGTGCGACGCTCTCGGGTGTCGGCGTCGAGAAGACCTTCCCGCTTTATTCTCCAGTTATTGATTCGATTGAGATCGTCAAACGCTCTCGCGTCCGTCGAGCGAAACTGTACTTCATTCGCGAGAAGGCGGCCAAGGCCGTGCGTCGCCAGTTGCGTAATGCGCGCATGCTGCACCAGAAGAGCGACGAGACGATTGCGCTCGCGGAAGCGACTCCGGAGGCGAGCGAAGTAAGCGAGGCTGTTTCGCCAGTCGCAGAAGAAGAGAAAGTAGTAGTGTAGTATAGGGTCCGACCTGCCCAGGTGGCGAAATTGGTAGACGCACTACCTTGAGGTGGTAGCTCCCGCAAGGGATTGGAGGTTCGAGTCCTCTCCTGGGCACC
>DATLTM010000033.1:0-21811 GCA_035533615.1 Minisyncoccota bacterium | reverse complement strand
CGGTTCAAAAAAACTCGTCATTGACTTGCGTGGGAATCCGGGAGGGTATCTTGACGCGGCAGTCGATATCGCAAGCCACTTCCTGCCGAAAGGAGCGACGGTGGTAACCGAAGATTTCGGCGGGAAAGCAGCTAATCAGGTTGATACGAGTCTCGGTTATGATGACGTGCCGCCTGGAACGAAAATAGTCGTGCTTATCGACGGCGGATCCGCATCCGCATCCGAAATTCTCGCGGGTGCGCTCCAGGATACGCATGTCGCGACGATTATCGGTTCCCAGTCATTTGGTAAAGGTTCGGTGCAAACGCTTATGAATATCGACGGTGGATCGCTTAAGGTCACGGTTGCTCGTTGGATCACGCCGGCGGGCCACTGGATCATGGGCAACGGCATCACGCCGGATATTGTGGTGCCGTTTACTCAGGCGGAAGTCAATGCAAAAGAAGATCCGCAGATGGCGCGTGCGGTCCAATTTTTGACGACCGGAAAGTAGTAAGACATAATCAAATCATATGAAAGTTATTCTTATGAGGGACTTGAAGGGTATCGGGCGGGCACACGATGAAATTATGCTAGCCGACGGCTATGCGCTCAATTATCTTATTCCGAAGAAATTTGCGATCCCGGCAACAGCAGTTGCAAAGAGGGAAGCGGAAACACGCCGAAGACAGGCAGTCGATCGTTCAGCACTCGATGCTGCGCTCGTGGCACAGAATATCGCCTCACTTGCAGAAGCGCGTATTATTATCAGAGCGAAAGCGAATGAAAAAGGCCACCTCTACGATGCGGTTGGAGAGTCTGATATCCGAAATGCGGTCAAGGAGCAGACGCGTGTCGATCTGCCAGATACTGCAATCAAGCTCGAAAAGCCGTTTAAGGAGCTCGGCACTTTTGACGTTCCCGTTTCCGCTGGCGAGGCCTTCGGAAGATTCTCTATTACGATTGAGGCGGAAGAATAGTCCGCCTAAATTGATTTATTTAAAGGACGTCGGCGACCTTTTTGGTGACGATACGGCCGGTAAAGTTTATTTTGCGGCGCGAACGGTACGCAACGGTACCCGTAGCGACGGCGAAGAGCGTGTGGTCTTTGCCCACACGGACATTCTTACCGGCCTCTATTTTTGTACCACGCTGGCGGGCAATGACCATTCCCGGGCGGGCCGCCGCTCCGTCAGCGAGCTTTATGCCGAGATATTTTGGATTTGATGTATTAAGATTTTTTGCCGAACCGCCAGCTTTTGTTGATGCCATAATGAATGGGATGATTTACCGAGTGACTATAGCAGAAGTGTGAGAAAAATGCAAAATTTTAGCATCACCCGCGGACGCGCCCGAAGTTATCGGCGTTGAGCTTCGGATTCATCTTGCAGCGGCGTCTAATCTGCTACAATAAAGTCATGAACGAAGATCTCACGCGCAACACTACTCCGCATCGGCCGCCTATCCACGAGACAACCGAGCGGCTTGCGAAGATAATCCACGAAGGAGGGCACACGATGCCGGAAGAACAGCCTTTCTTGGTCTGTAAGCCGAAAAAAATAGAATCCTGGCGCGTTTTTAAGATAATGTCGGAGTTCGTCGAGGGGTTTGACATCATTCGCCGGTATGGACTTGCGATATCGTTCTTCGGAAGTGCGCGCGCTTTACCGAGAGACGATTCATATACGAACGCCGAAGAGTTGGCGGGTCGTCTTGCGAAAAAGGGTTTTGCCATAATTACGGGCGGCAGCTCCGGAATCATGCAGGCAGCGAACAAAGGCGCCTTTGATGCAGGGGGCGTCTCGGTCGGGCTTAATATCAGTCTCCCCGACGTCCAGAACTACAATCCGTATCTTACCGAGAAATTCAGTTTCGATCATTTCTTCGTGCGGAAAGTGATGCTTACGTACGCCTCAGAAGTGTATATTTATTTCCAGGGAGGTTTTGGCACTCTCGATGAATTTTTCGAAATCATCACGCTTGTGCAGACTAAGAAGATACACCGAGTGCCGATTATTCTTTTCGGCAAAGACTACTGGGAACCGTTACTCAACTTTATCGAAAAAACGCTTTACGAGAAGCACGCAACCATCGACAAGAACGATATGGCTCTTTATGTACTCGTTGATTCGGTCGACGAGGCATATGAGTATATTGTTGCGAACGTTTCCTGCTGAATTGAAAAGAGAGCAATTCTTTCCACACAATCCGTGTTGTGCGCACCTTAGGGTTAGGGTCTTCTTGTATAAATAAGTACCGAATACCGGTGCCTCCCTATCGAGACTTAAACCGAAGGGGTGCCTTGTCTCGGGAGCTTGAATCTCGACTAGCCCAGTTCCCGGTAGGGAAGAGAGAGATCCCATTTATTACCTCTTGAGAATTGATTATTTTCCGCCCCAAGCTTTTAAGTAAGAGATATCTTTCCTAGATATTAAACATAAACATGCTTACAGAGACATATTATCAGGCCTGAATGAAGTAATACCGCCAGGCCGGTTCCTCTTTTGCAGATATAGATATCTGGTCAGCTCCAGTTCCTTCTATACATATGTGCGCAAAAGATATATTGTGCGAACTATATGATTCTTCACTCGCCTGCTCACGCCGACGGGCGAATCCAGGCCGTAGACCAAAGCCAGACATGCTGAAGGAGATTGGAGAGGTAGGCGAAATTCGCTTGGCCGGCGGGAGAGCTAACAATGGCCTGGATCGAGATACCGAAGAACGACAATGCGAGAACTAGGATGAGAATCCAGAAGATCAATTTTAGGAGAGGCATGATAGACATGGTCACATTATAATACAACGGGAATTAGAAAATGCTACCATCTCGGCATGTCGAGAAGATCTGCAGCGTTGAGGCATTTCAGGCACGTTGATCCGCACTTTTATTCTATAACGCACAAATACCATGCTTCCCTGCCGAAGCGGCTTTTCGGAAAGAAAACGCGTGCACAATTGTTTGAATCATTGATATCAACCGTTATTTCGCAGCAGCTTGGACTTGCTGCTGCTGATGCTATTTTCTCGCGCGTGAAAAAAGCGTGCGGAAACCGGTTAACACCTGAATCGGTCCTGCAAGTTCGCCGGGAGGTTTTCCGCAAAGCTGGGCTCTCGGGTGCGAAAGTAAAGACACTCAAAGCAATCGCGACGGCCGTTAAAAGCAATTCACTTGATTTGCTTTCATTGAAAAAAATTCCAGAAGCAGAAGCTGCAGAAAAGTTGATGGCGATATGGGGGCTCGGTCCGTGGTCGGTTCAAATGTTCCTAATGTTTGCTCTTGGCAGGCCTGATGTTTTTTCGCCAGGCGACCTCGGTCTCGTCCGCGCGATGGAGACTATCTACAATCTGCCCAGAAACGTATCACGCACTTCCCTGCTTGTTATTGCACAGAAATGGTCGCCGCACCGAACCTACGCCAGTTTGCTCCTCTGGCGTTCGCGGGATTCAAGATGACATAGTTTTGCTGTGGATATTTTTCATTTAAATACTTAAACAATCAGAGATACGAAAGCGGATTAAGGTAGGCGGTGAGGGTCGCGACCGGCATCATGGCATCGGCACAACCGATAGTCGCACCGCGAAATTGTCGAAGTGTCATAATCTCGGTACCTTGGGTAGCGTAGACGCCAAAATGAAGATGCGGCCCGGTTGCGTATCCGGTCATACCCGAGAGACCGATAATCTGTCCTGTCGACACGGACTGCCCTTTTGAAACATCTATTTCGGAAAGATGCGCATACATCGTGTTTATGCCGTTACCGTGGACAAGCATTATCCATTTACCGAAGGAATAGCACTGGCGTCCGGTCGAGTCGTGTACCAGATCGGTATTGCCGGTGGCGAGCACAGTACCTGCGAGCGCCGCATGAACTGGTGTCCCGATGGGCGCGGCGATATCAATACCATCGTGACCGTGGCCGCTGTATATTTGTGGATTCGCCGTAGAGAACGGCGTATTGCCAAAATATTGTGTGATGCAGAAAAGATTTCCGAACACGTTCTTACGTTGCGTACAGTTGAACATGAAAGCAGCGCTGAACGGCCATGAGAGAATGCCGGTGCCGACTTTTGGCAAGGAATTGGGATTCACTGTAAGATTCAATTGGCTCTGAAGATTAATGAGTTCCTGTTCGAATGATTGTTCCGACGCCTGTTTCTGAGCGATGAGTTTTTGATAATTTGCCTCTTGGTTTTTTGTTTGCATAAGCAACTGTTTCTGCGCCGCCACGCTCGCGTCGACGGAACGTTTTTGCAGTGTGAGATCGTTCTGAAGCGAAACAAGCTGCGCTTTCTGCGCGGAGACCGCATCGCGATTCGTCGTAAGCGCGGTGCGTGTCGTGCGTAAATCACTGATATCCTGCGTAAGCGCCTGATTAAACTGTACCGCCTGGTCGGTAGCTTGCCACGCTGCGCCTAAGGAATCTGACGAAATGAGTTGCACTACAAATGGCGCCTGTTCACCCTCCGCAATGTCACGGAGGGCTTTAGCGATAGCATCCTGATCTGCGGTGATAATTGTCTCCTTATTGCCAATAGAACTGGTAAGTTCCAGTATCTGCAGGTTTGCTGAAGAAATCTTGCTCTGGGTTATCTTGATCTGCGACGCAAGCTGTTTTTGAGAAAGCGTTAGTGAGTTGACTGTCGATTGAAGCGTATTCTTTTGTGTGCCGAGCGCATCTAGCTGTCTCTGGTATGTCGCAATGTCGGCCTCGAGCGATGTAATCTGACTGTTGTTCGCATTTATCTGTGATTGAATATCAGATGCTGTACCGGCGCGTACAAGGTTTGGCGTTCCAAGGACAATTCCAGTGCAAAGGACGAAGAAGAAGATCGAAAATCCAGTGCGCGTCATCCTTCGAGTATAGCAATGGCTTTCTGTATGCGCGAAACGGATTCCATAGAACCGAGGATGGAAATTAGCGTAAAAGGATCGGGTGAGCGTTCTTGACCAGAAAGGGCGTACCGCAGGGGCCAAAGAACAGCACCACGGCCCCCCTTCCCTTTCGCCTCCTCAGCGTCGGCGAGCGGCATAAGCGCCTCTTTCACCGTTTCGGCAGAAACGCCTTCCGGAAGGGCCTTTATGGCCTGTATAAGGCTCTCCAGGGCTGGTTTGGTCATCCCCGAGCGTATCGGAAGTTCCTTGGCAGCAAGCCTCACGCGGTTCAATTCCGGCACAGAAAAGAGGTAGGAAAGCTCGCCGGAGAGCATCTCATTGGCCTCAGCAAGCGTGTGGGCGCGCTCTTTCAAAAGTGGTACGGCTTTATAGAGTTTTTCCCCATCGACTGCGATGAAATTCCCACGAGTGATGAAATCATCGTCAGAAAGCGTGCGCATCCAGTGCTGATTCACCGAAAGGAGTTTGACTTCATCGAAAACGGCGCTTCCTTTTTGCACGCGCGAGAGATCGAAAACCTCGACAAGTTCGTCGCGCGAGAGATACTCGCGATCGTCGCCCGGATTCCAGCCGAGAAAGGCAAGATAGTTGAGGAATGCTTCAGGAAGAAAGCCTTGATCGCGGTAGTCGGTTAGTGCTTTCGCGCCGCTGCGTTTTGAGAGTTTTTTATGCTTATTATCGAAAATGAGTGGTAAGTGCGCATAGAACGGTAGGGGCAAACCGAGCGCGCGCTGGATAAGCATCTGGCGCGCCGTGTTTGAAATGTGGTCTCCGCCGCGAATGACATGGGTGACCTGTTCATCCGCATCGTCGACGACGACTGCAAAGTGAAAAACAGGTTCGTCGAAGGAGCGCGCGATAATGAAATCACCGAGCTCGCTTACATCGGTCGTTATTTCGCCACGAATGACGTCCGTGAAAGAAACAGCCCCGCCTGGGTTCTTAAAACGAATGACTTCCTCACGGTCGCCCGGTGCTTGTGGTTTTTCTTTCGAGACGTAGGCGGCACCGTCAGTAACGAGTTTTTCGAGTAATTCGCGGTGACGTACACGGTGCTCGCTCTGCCGATAGGTTTCATCGGCGGGAAGGCGGAGCCACGCGAGCGCATCGCGAATATTCTCCTCGTATTCCGGTCTGGAGCGCGCGGCGTCGGTATCCTCGATGCGGACGACAAATATGCCGCCGTTGTGCTTCGCGAAGAGATAGGCAAACACCGCAGTGCGATAATTACCGGCGTGGAGATATCCGGTCGGTGAAGGAGCAAAGCGTGTAACGACGGAGGTCATGACTCGTGGGAAAGGGCAATGGCGAGTATCTCACTGGCAATGATGCGCGCAGCATCCGGGTCAGTGAAGCCTTCGGTTGCTGCTCCCATGCGTTTTCCAAGCGCGGGATCTTTGATAAGACGATTTATTTCAGAGGTCAGGAGATGCGATGTGAGGTTTTCTTCCTCGATAACGATTGCGGCTCCCGTCTTGGCATACGCGTACGCATTGGTACGCTGGTCATGACTTACGGATTCGGGTATCGGTATTATGATAGCTGGTTTCTTCCAGAGACCGATCTCGGCAATGGAGTTCGCACCTGCACGCGAGACAACGAGATCCGCGACGCCAGCCGCCCGCTGCAACGATATGACGGAAAGATAGTCGACGGGGTGATAGCGCGACGCATACGGATTTTTTGTAAGTACAACCTGCGCAATCGATTCGACTTCTTTGAAGTGTGCCCGTCCGGTTTGATGGATGATATTTGCAAGGGCAACGAGGTCTGGCAAGGATGTAAGTATTGTCTCATTCAGCTTCGCCGCGCCCTGCGAACCGCCAATAATAAGAACAGTCGGAACTTCTTTTTCAAGCCCGAGATATTGTTGTGCGCCTTCGGTCTCGACACGGGTAAGCTCCTTGCGGATCGGAATACCGGTGCGGGCAATTTTGTTCTGAACTTTTTTCGGAAAATATGCCGCGGCACTTTCGAAAGAAATCGCAATTTTCTTTGCCCACGAAGCGGCGAGCAGATTTGCGCGGCCGGGTTTTGCGTCCGATTCATGAATAATAACCGGGATGCGGAGCAATCGTGCGGCAAGTACCGTCGGCACGCTTCCGTACCCGCCCTTACTCATTACGACATCAGGATAGAGACGATAAAGCGTGGTGAGTGCCTTGAGTATTCCAGCGAATGTAATGAAGAAATCGGTGACATTGCGCGACGAGGCGTAGCGGCGCATCTTCCCCGCCGGAATGGGAATAAAAACAATACCGTTCTCGAAAAGTGCATTCTGGTCAAACGGGGTCGGCGCGAGGTAGTAAAGCTTGGGCGCGAGAAGGCGCTTTTCGCGGACAAAGTCATTCATTGCCTCGGCAATGGCGATGATCGGATAAAAATGCCCCCCACTCCCTCCCCCAGTAAACGCGATAGTCATATCGTCAAGTATACCGCGTCGCCGCTACGCCGTGCGGTGGGCGGCGACATTGAGAATAAATCCGCACATGAGGAGAGCTGCCATGAGCGCGGTTCCTCCGTGAGAGATAAACGGTAATGGCAATCCGGTGAGTGGAATAACGCCGAGCATTGCGCCGATATTGATGAATGCCTGCAGAACGATGATGAAGGAAAAGCCGAGGGCGATGAGGCCGCCAAAAAGATCACGCGAATTCCCCGCTATCACGATGCCACGCGCTGCAAGTGCGACAAAAAGTGCAAGCAGAATTATCGAACCCACAAAGCCGGTTTCTTCGGCGAAGACAGCGAAAACTGAATCGCCATCGGGTTCCGGCAAGTAATTAAATTTTTCAACACTCTGACCGAACCCCTTTCCGAGAAGGCCACCGGAACCGACGGCAATCAACGATTGCTGAATCTGATATCCGCTGCTCAAAGAGTTTGCCGAAGGATGTATGAAGGTCTTAATACGCTCGAGCACGTACGGCCGCGTGAGAATGACGATGCCGAGAGCAAAAATAATACCGACAGCGAGGATGCCAAAATCGCGCCATGGCGCACCCGCAACAAAGTACATCACCGCCCCGGTGGTGAGGAGGAGGATTGTCGTTGAGGTGTTTGGTTGCGCAAGCAGAAGTGCGGTCGGTACGATGAGAATTACTATAAATGGAATTAAACCTTTTTTAGGATTTGCGAGCTGCCGTGCGCGTGGTGCGAGCCACCAGGCGAGCACCAGGACAAAGCCGATCTTCAAAAATTCCGCGGGTTGCACTGTCGTAAAGCCAAGATTGATCCAGCGCGTTGCGCCGCCGGAATGAAATCCGATATGGGGAACAAAAACGAGCGCGGTGAAGAGAAGGGTCAGGATGTATAGATAGGGCGCCGCGCGTTTCATCCACGAAAGCGAGACTGCTCGCGCGAGAAGAAAGGCAAAGAAGCCGAGACCGAGACCGAGACCGGCTTGAAGAAGAATGTCGCGCGAAACCGAGCTGTTCTCGCGCGCGAGGAGACCGAGAGCCGCTGATGAAAAAATGGCGAGGCCGGCAAGCGCAATGGCCAGTACGAGCATGAAGAATATGCGGTCACCGGAGAAGAACTTCATGGAACGCGCGCGAGAAGGGCAAGAGCGAGGCCCAAAACTCCCGCAATAATGGTGATGACCCAGTACCGCATTGTAACCTTTGCTGCGGGCCAGCCGATTGCCTCGAAATGGTGATGAATTGGCGCGACGCGAAACAATTTCTTATGAAAGACTTTTTTCCAAAACACTTGGACAAGCGTTGTCACAACGGTCGCTGTAAGCGGAAGCGCAACGAGCGGGAGGACGAATACGCCGATTCCACCAGCGAGGGAGTCGGCGGAAAAAGCAGTCATCGCGAGCGCGAGTGTCAGCGCCATACTGCCAGTCTCCGACATGTAGAATCGCGCCGGTGGGATATTGAACCAAAGAAACGCGAGCGTTGCACCGGCAACTGCAGCGGAAAACGCGGCGAGTGATGCCTGGCCCTCGCCGAAGGCAATGCCCGCATAGACCATAAATATGATTGCAAACACGCCGCCTGCGAGACCGTCAAGCCCGTCAATGGTCCCACCCGCATAGATTGCAAGCGTGACGAGCGCGAAGAACGGAATAAGCAGCCAACCGATCATAAACGGTGCAGCAAAAGGAATATCGATGGAGGCAACACCAAGCTTCGCATAGAACCACCAGCCGGCAACAAGTCCGATAACACAAACGATGATAAGCCTTCGAGTGAGCGAAAGACCGCCCTTCCCCGAGCTAATCTCGAGAGTGTCGTCGATAAGACCGGCAAAAGCTCCTGCTGCGAGCGCGAAGAGCGGCAACCATGTTTCGCGGCGATTTACAAAGTTCAGCGACACCCAAAACGATCCGAGAGAATGTGCGCAAAACCAAAAAAGAAACGCAGTCGCGAGTACAGACGCCCAGATAAGAATGCCTCCCATCCGCGGCGTTGAAACCTCCCGTTCTTTGTGAAGCTGATCGAAGATGGGCGTGCCGCCGCCGCCGATGCCGGCGCCTTTCCCCGCGACTTTTTTCCATGCCTTCCTACGATATAATATACTCGCGAGAAGTGGGGCGAACACGATGCCAAGAGCAAAAGAAGTCGCCGAAGGGATGAGAACGCGCGTTGCGGTACTTATCATAGCGAGGCAACTCCCGCAAAATGAGCCAGCGTTGCGGCAACAAGCGCCGCCCCATCGGTGAAGCGAGCCTTTTGGGATGAACCGAGTACGACAATGGCGATCGGATGTCCCATGCCCACGTCAAAAACAAGTGCAAGATTTCCGCCCGCAAGATCGGTATAACCGGTCTTCGAAAGCAGGATGTTTGGTATCGTATTGACCACCGGATCAGTATTTTTTACCGTAAATGCCGTACCACCCGCTGAAACGGCGTACGCGGTACTGTGGGTCGTCGCTTCGGTTATGGTCGGCGCCAGATCGACGAGCGCCCCGGCGAGAATGGCAAGGTCATATGCGGAACCGTAGCCACCCGAAATGGTCGTGCTCACATCAAGACCATTGCCGTTGATAGCATAGGTCTGTGCGAGACCGAGCGCCGCCGCGGCGCTTGCAAGCAGTTCCGCTTGAGGGCGGTTTTCATGTGCAGCAATCGCTTCGGCAATTGCTGCGGCGCCATCGTTGAGCGAAGCGGTAAGTGTGAGACGTGCAAGATCGGAAAGTGTGAAGATCTGTCCGGCGCTAAACGCGTGCGGCGCGTCGAGTGTGGTTACATCGGCTGGAATGGTAATTGGCGTGTTTGGCGAGAGTACTGAGAGTGCCGTATATACCGTGAGGAGTTTCGTAAGCGAAGCAAGCGGAAGCTGCGCATCGATATTTTTTGCATACAGGACATGCTTTGTCGCGAGATCATAGACGATGGCCGCCTTTGCCTGGAGCGGAATATGTGCGAATGCGTCTGGCACGATCGCGGCCGCAACAGTGATCGGCGATGGTGCTGTCTTCCGCGGCGCAAGCGGTATAAAAAGGAAGAGTGCGAGAACGCCAGACGCAAGGACGAGTGCAATACCAATTTCGCGCATGGAACGGGTGCGCTGGGCGAGTTTTTGTAAATCAGAAGAATCCATACGTTCATTCGGTTGCCTGAATGGTCTCCTCCCTTTTAATTGCAGCTGCGGCGGCACTAAGTTCTCCCGCGCGCGGAAGGTCTGCCGCGCTCTTGATACCGAGATGCGCGAGCGCTTCAGTCGTCAAGTAGTAGCGAATGCGACGTCTATCGTGTTCGTCTTCCCTGCCCTCAATGAGTCCCCGCATGAGAAGCGTGCGTACTGATGCAGAGGAATTTACGCCGCGCACCCAATCAATTTCTCCGCGTGTCGCGCCCGCCTGGTACGCGATGACGGCAAGCGTCTCCAGACTCGCTTTTCCGAGATCGCGCGCAAGCTCGTTCTCACGGAATTTTTTTACGATGAGTGCCGCTTCAGAGGCGGTGCGCAGCTCCACATCGGTCTCCGTCTCTATAACTGCGACGCCGCTTCCTTTGAGCGAATCGGTAAGTGCCTTTAAAACGAGTCCAATCTCGGTCTCTTTTATACCAAGAAGAAGGGCAACGCGCTTTCTTTCAAGGGGCTCGCCGGAGGCAAAAAGGAGCGCATGGGCGGCGGCGGGCGGTGTAAGCATTACCGACTATTGTAGCCGCGCCGCTCCTCTTGGGCAATGTGTTGTTTTGGGGGAAACGTTATTAGCTGTATCGCGGGACGGCGGTACCGGTATGGCTGATGCGGATATCAAGGTCATGCTGCTCAGCAGCAACCGCACCCTGCTTTACCAACTCAAGGAGGGCAAGGAAGGAGACAATGACTTCTACCTTTTCCTTCGCCGAACCAGCAAAATCTTTGAACGAAAGCGTCATCGCAGTTTGTACCCGTTTCGCCAGCCGGTCCATCATTTCTTCTATAGTGACAAGAGGCTTGACGCGTGCCTCAGGCAACTCCTCGACAGTCTTGTGGGCGGCGAGAACGTGTGCCAGTGCTTCGGCGAGCGCGCCGATAGAGAGATCGGACGACGGCGCGAAGACGATTTCCGGCGCACGTTCCCCCGCCGGCATCATGACGGTCTTACCAAAAATGCGCGCAAGTTCGCGGGAGGCTTCGCGCACCTTCTCATATGCGGCAAGACGGCGCTTTAGATCGTCTACATCGACATTTTCATCTTCAGAAAGAATGAGATCGGGAATGAGTGATTTTGACTTGATAAGGAGAAGCGTCGCGGCGATTTGTATAAAACTGGCGGCCTCGTCTACCGGAAAAGTCTTTTGTGCGCGCACGTGTGCTATGAAATCCTCGGTGATATTTGCGAGCGCAAGATCATTTACGAGGAGCTTGCGCGCCTCAATGAGGTCGAGTAACACTTCAAAAGGTCCCTCGTATGAATCAGTCTTGATAGAGAATCCTATCTTTGAGATTGCCGTTTCCATTATTCTCCGACGATATCGTCAGTATGAATTGAGAGAAGCTGATCGATGCGATTGATGTCACGCGGAAACAGAGTCGCTTCTTTCACGTTCGCGAGTCCGAGCATCTTCTGGGTGAGGCGCTCAAGACCCATACCCCATCCGCCGTGCGGGGGCATGCCGTACTTGAATGCTTGCAAATAGTACGAGAACTTTTCGGGATCAAGTCCTTTCATCTTAATGCCATCGACTAGATTTTCGTACTCGTGTCGCCGCTGACCGCCGGTAGTTATTTCGACGCCACGGAAAATAAGATCGAAACTTTTCGTATAACCAGGGTCGTCGGAGTCTTCCATCGTGTACATTGGCCGTTTCGACATCGGATAGTGTGTAATGAATATAAAATCACTTCCTTTCTCGCGAACTGCCCACTCTGAGAGCCACCGCTCGTCTTCAGGCTCAAGATCTGGCTCGCCTCGGTTATCACGCCCAGTCTCTTTGTAGACGAGTTCGAGAGCCTCGCGAAGCTTTAATGTGGGAAATTCTCTGGGTGCGATCGGCAGCGTAGCATCAAGTATCTTGAATTCTTTTTCACAGTTCTCCTGCAATTGTTTAATAATTGCGTGCATAAGCCGCGTTTCGAGCGTCATGAGGTCGCGGTGGTCGGTGATGAATCCCATCTCTATATCCATCGAAGTGTATTCGTTTAAATGACGAGTCGTAGAGTGTTTCTCCGCGCGATAAACATTGCCGATGGCATAAACGCGTTCAAAAACACCGACCATGATTTGCTTATAGAATTGCGGCGACGTGCCGAGATGCGCGACCTTGTCGTTAAAGTACGGCACTGAAAAAACGTTTGCCCCGCCTTCAGCGTCGTCGCCAATAAGTTTCGGAGCTTGGAATTCCGTGAAGCCTTCGACGTTGAGAAATCCGCGATAAGCATTCGCGATTTCCGCCTGCACTCTAAATATCGCTCGGGAGCGCTCGCTGCGCAGAGTAAGCGGAAGATAGTCGAGATATGTATCCAGGTTAACCCTGGTATCTTTCTCGAACGGCAATTCTTGCGCCTGCGCGAGGATGATGATAGCTGTTGCCTCTAGTTCGAGACTCCCATTCACGTCCGTCGTGTGCATCTTCTCCGGGCGCTCATGCACTGTACCTTCGATTGATACGATCCATTCCGGTTTCAACTCCTGGGCTGTGGTAAAAACTTCAGCATGATTTGGTAAGCACACCACCTGAACCTTTCCTGAGCGATCTCGGATATCGAGGAAAATAAGTTTCCCATGGTCGCGGCGCACATCTACCGAGCCAGAAATCAAAACGGTTTTACCAATGTGACTCCTGAGCATCACCATAGTCGTTCGTTCCATATTCTTATTTATATTTATACAACACCAATAGCCCTGCGCACCTGCTTCATCTTCGCCTCGCTTAT
The DNA here is from genome assembly GCA_035533615.1 of Minisyncoccota bacterium. GTDB lineage: Bacteria > Patescibacteriota > Minisyncoccia > Phycocordibacterales > Phycocordibacteraceae > C7867-001. The sequence continues at coordinate 8,617 of DATLTM010000033.1, read as the reverse complement.
CGTGCGAGCTTCCTGCGCGCCTTTCAAGAGAACCTCGTCTATGATCCCGAGATCATTTTTAAGTTCCTCATACTTCACGCGCATCGGCGCGAAATAGCGATCGAGGTCGTCGACGAGTATCTCTTTTAAGACTTTGTAGTTGCCGCGATGTTCTTCGTAGGGTGCATCCAGGCTCGCTTCGCTTCTGAAAAATCGGTGTATCCGATACACGTTTTCAGGGCGGTCACCGGAAGAATCAGTAACGATACTCATGACCGCCCTTGTAAATTCGTCGCGCGATGCGAAGAGCGGGATGACATTTCCGTGGCTCTTACTCATCTTCCGTCCGTCTGTACCGGGAACAACTGCAACATCGGGCATGATGTATGGCTCGGGGAGTTTGAAAATATCAGATTTGAACGTACGGTTGAATTTTTCCGCGGTGTCGCGCGTTATCTCAATGTGCTGTTTCTGGTCGGCGCCGACAGGGATGATGGCGGCATCGTAGAGAAGGATGTCGGCCGCCATCAGCATCGGGTAGTTAAAGGTACCGACGCCGATTTCTTTATTCTTCGCTTCTGCATCCTTGAATGCGTGCGCACGCATTAAGTATGGCATCGTAGTAATGGTGTCAAAAATCCATGCGAGCTCGGTGTGCGTGGGAACATCTGACTGTTTGAAAATAACGACTTCCTTTGGGTCCAGTCCGATGGCGAGGTATGCCATCACCAACTCACGGGTACGGCGCTTCATCTCTTCCGCGTTCTGCATCGTGTTGAGTGCATGATAATCCGCAATGAAAATGAATGGACGGTACTTCCCTTCTTTGGCGAGTGCGACCTGTTGACGCATCGCACCAAAATAGTTACCGATATGTAGGTCACCGGTTGGCTTTATTCCGGAGACCAGAACGGACTTTACATCTGTCATATGCGTACGATACCACAAAAAAGAAAATGACTTTGGAAGATACACTATTAGGCTGAATCGAACGTTTGCGAGCACTAACGCTCTACAGGTGCGCCGTCTGGAACGAGATTAGAACGGCGCTGAGCCTCTGAGGGTGAAATATTTACTTTGATCTACCTTGTTTATTATTAAGATAAGCCTCTCTAATACGCCCTATTGTTACAGGGTCGATGAAAAGTAGTCGATGGCTATAGGTGTCATCCATCTTTTCAAGATCTTCCTTCACGACTAAGGCGGTGGCATCCAGAATCTTTTTATAAGTAGTTTCTGTCTTTTCGATATTGAGGTCATCTAACGAAGACACGCCACATTCACTCAACATTGTGAGAGAATGGAATTCAGCATATTTTACGAAGCTGTACATGTCTCTGTATTTTGAGTGACTTTTCCTTAACCACTCTAGTGCCTTGAATGACAGGAGGATATCGTCTGCAAGCCGGGGATCATCATTGTGATAAATGAAGTTGTATAATGCCCCGAAAATTTGGCGTTTCTTGTTCTTAGTATCAGCTGGTTCTTTATATCGGAAAGCATAATAAGCCTGTCCTGCCACCTCCATATCAATACGTTTGCCTCTGGCCGCAGGATTGCTTTTGTATTTATCTTTTCGAGATTCGTAATAGTAGCCATGGTTCAAAAGCAATCTCTCTATAGTTTTCTGGATGATATCGTTCGATCTCAGGTCTCGGGCTCGGACATTTGTTTGTGTGTTTGTAGACTCGGTAATGCGTTCAACAAGTAACGGATTGTCAGTAGCGATAATTTTTACAAGCACATAAACTGAATCGGCCAATTCATTTATTTGAGATGCTTCATATATTGAATTGGTTGTTTGACCACCGTTAACTATTTGGACCCCGGCGATTTCAATTTCTGGACTTTCTCTCACACCTAAGTAAGTAAAATTGTTACAAACAATGGTCACCCCATTATTAAGGAGAAAAAACCGGCTCCCCTCAATTTGATCAGAAGCAGTTTTTAAGATTTCTTTGTTTACATTATTGCTTCTCGAAAGATATCCGCGAACATTTCTATCAAAAAGTTCACCCCCTTCTTTTCTCCTCAGTTCAGCTAAATCACGACCATGTATTCGTCCAACTATGACACGAGCTTCGCCAAAACTCCATTCAAAATATGCCCCAGAGAGTTTTAATTTTGTATTAATTGGTCGAGTGGTCGCGGGAGTAATAAGCTCTGCAAGATCGCTAAGAGTTACGTATTCCACCCGGAAAAAGTCATGACCCTGTGCTTTGATGAATTCCTCAAACTCTTTTTTTGCATCAGAGTTTGGCTGTGCTGAATTTGACAGAAAGAGTATCTCAAATCGAGGATTTGAGAGTGCTTTAATATCTCTCAATTTACTTAATAAGAAGACATTTGTGGAGTGGATTTCTTTGGGAGATTTTAGAATAAAGTTATCGATTGCATGATGCATTTTAAGGAGTGCGTCACCCTCAAGTGATCGATCAAATTTATCTTCGCTGCGGTAGTATTTTGCTTGAATAAGATAGACGATGGGTCGAAGTTCGTCTGATTCTTCATCAATATATATTGCATCGATCCCTTTATCGCCAGAGCCATCAATGGTCGCTTCAACAACCTCATCACGATCGATATCTAATTTCTTCTCCATTGCAAATTGGAGAAAGGCTTCGCTCGGATCGTTAATAACGTTCTCTTTTGCATATTTCTCAACCTCAGATTTTATAAGACCGAAAGTCAGTAGGGTAGATTTTGCCATATGCTTTATTATACATTACCGACTGATGACATGATCACTTTTCCCCTATTGAAAAGTCCCGATATTTGGATCAGCCCATCTCTCCATGATTTCGTAGAGACCGGCAAGGGAATGCAGATAATCACGGGCAGTCTCCTCTGATATTTGTTCGCCTTTCTTTGCGTAATATTTGATTGTTCGTTGCACCAGATCGTCGGTAAAATCGGTCATATAGAATATTTTGGGAAATGGAAGACAAAAGTGTTTGGCGTATATTTAACGTTACTCACTTCTGAACTTCGTGAGAGATCAGGGGAGATTTCGATTGAAATTTGACTTCTATCCAACGCTTTTTTTAATTGATACATACCGATACCACTTCCTCGCAAATCATCTGGAACATTACGACCGAAGACTCCTCTTTCAAGAATCTTTTCGGTTTCGTCTTTCTCAATACGAACACTTTCCATTTCGAAAATGAGATCTCCGGATTCGGTGCGAGTATAAACATTCACTCTAGAATAAGGTTTAGAATACTTTACGCTGTTTTCAAGAAAACTATGCATAGCTATATTAAAAGTCTCGTATTCAAATGAACATAGGAAATTTTCATCAATACCATGCAAACTTAAGACAACATTATTTTTCGTAAATGATTCAAAAAACAAGTGAGAAAGACCAAGAAGGAATTTTCTTAGATTATGATTATCTGTAATATTTATTCTTGAAAAAGAGTCTTGAAGTAGTTTATACCCACCAATATGGTAATCGACGAGCCGTACTTCTTTTGAAAGAGCGCAAATATCTTCTGCAAACTCGTCTGGCTTCTTTTCGATATCTCTTTTCACTGTCGCAACGAAGTCGTTGTAACTTGCCTGTCCTTCAGCTCCATGAACACAACGCTCTACAATACTTTTTTGATTTCCATGGATCTTAACTATGTTATGCAAATAATCGTCAGACATTTCTTTTGCTTTGTGCGAGCTGTTTGATATAGATTGCGCTACTACCGTTTCAATAGCCGCAATAAATGGATTAAATACTCTGTTGCTATACGCTATTCGTTCCTCTCCAATCGTTAATATCTCCAAAGTACCGAATTCAAGATCTTTGCGAATATAGCGAGATTTATCTTTTTCTTCCTTTTCTTGCTTGGGTGCAACAAAATCAGCTGGAAATGAGTTTATAAAAAACTTTCCATCGGAATCAACGACTCTTAGGTGGATCATAATTTAGTAACTTCCGCAGTAATTAGCGAAATAAATTCGTCATAGGACGCATTTTTTCTTATATAAGGAAATTCAACTAACCCATCAAAATCTTGTATGGATGAATAAATGACGTAGCGTTTGCCAGTTCCATAAATGCGTTTCAATTCACTGATAAGTCCTAACCCCTCTTTCTTACCAAAAAGTTTTTTACCTACATCCTTGTAGTCTACAAATATAATATTCGACCATTGTATGTCAGGGTCTGCTACTAGAGATAAAACATCATCAATCTTTCGTACATCGAAATTGTTTCGACGCAGACTCGTTACAATCTGGCAGTCTTTATCGTCTATAAAAAGAATTTTTGCCATTTGTTGTACGTGGCTAAATTTCTTAGGTTGTCCTCTTTCACGCAGATGAAAACCGAGCACAATAAGTATCGTAAGCACGAATATACCTGCCGCCCATAACTTTTGATCAGATAAGAAAAAAGTTGTGATGGTTAATACTAAGCCCAGAAGAGAAATTACGCCTTCATTTTTGTTGATTCTATTTAGCATATAATCGTTACTACCCTTTTACTGAGAGAGAATTTTGTTCCTCAATGATTTTCCGTATTGATTGGAAGCTTTGCCTACAGCAACTAGATCGGCATATATCTTCTTGCCAATATGGTGAGCGAAATTAACCGGGACAGCATTCCCTATCATCTTATAACCATCTGCAACATCTCGATATTTGAAAATGAAATTATCAGGAAATGTCTGTATTCGTGCGCATTCACGGACTGATAGACGACGATAAAGTTTTTCTTTCCCAGGCACAAATATTCTTTCATTTTGCGAGATAAATTGCATTTTTGGTGCTTGTGGATGTATTGGCGCATGGCGACCACCGGCTTGAATAGTGAAAGACGGCTCGTCCCATGAGCGAACCCGATTACGCGACATATACATTGTTGAAAACCCACCGTTCATGTACTCGTGGTTTGGGATTTCTAGTGCATCTCCATTTGTTTTATTGAATTCCTTTGCTGGTTTTGCATTACGGAGGTCAAAAATCGCATCACGCAAAGTAAGACGTTGCTGTTGTGGCTCGGGAAATTCGAAACTAATACCAAGGTCTTTTCTATATCCAATTACAATGACGCGCAGGCGATCTTGAGGAACCTCATAATCGTTCGCGTTCAATAATTGATATTTAACATTGTACCCAACATCGCTGAAGTTCTTGAGGATATCTTCAAATGCATCTTGGTGTCGTGTAGAAAGAATACCCGAGACATTTTCGGCGAGAAAAAATAGAGGTTGTTTTTCTTCGATAAGTCGGACGTAATCAAAAAATAATTGACCTCGTTTATCATTTATTCCTCGTCCTGCACCGGCTTCACTCCAGCTCTGACAAGGTGGTCCGCCTATCATTCCAAATGCATCAGGAATATCAGACGCAGATATATCGGTTATGCTCCTTCGATCTAGCGTTGTTTCTGGAAAGTTTGACTCAAAAGTATCCCAAATCACCGGATCATATTCGTTTGCCCACACGATATCAAAGCCAGCTCTTTTGAACCCTAGATCAAGCCCACCAGCACCAGTAAAGAAGGAAATTATTTTCATAGGACTATAAGTTTTGCATCGAGCGTTTGTGCAGGATTATTAGGATTCGCAATTTGTATATCCTCTATTCTGCTTGCTTTCGCTGTGATAGCTTGGCGGTCTTCTTCAGGGAAACTGTCGAATTTGGTGCGGAGTATGAGCGCGGCAATAAGCGGTCTATCCTCTCGTGAGATTAAATTAAGACGTTCGAATACTTTGCGAGGATTTTCAATTCCCCACATTCCGCGTATGCGTAAATAGGTAATCCCGAGCGGGTCTACTTTGTTTACTCTCCCAAGTTCATTAGTTTCAGAAAAATCGGTGCCTTCCGCTTGTATAACTCCACTGATTATTTTCTCCCTCGTGCGCTGATAGACTTCTCTGTCGGCGGCATAACAGTCGCCCTGAACGAAGAATAGAGACGAGAGATTATCGCCTTGCACGACCCCAACGGCATACATGAAATCTTTTACGGTCCAGCTTGCTTCGCATTGACGACATGCTTCCGTTATTAACGGATCATCGTTATAAAGTTTGTCTTTCGGATATGAGCTATTGAGCGCAAGTGGAGAATTCACGCGCTCGATTTTTTTAACTTCTACGGCATCGCCAGCAGAAATTATGAAATCAGGCGGGTTATTTGCGTTTCCAATATAGGAAAGTTTTTCTCTGTGAGCGGCTACTTTTTCTGTTAGGTCTTCAATAGCTAACGAGCCACAAAAAGCATCTTTCACAAAAGATTCTAATGACATTCCGATTTGGGTAATCCGATTTGATCCTTGTATATCGGTACGTAGGTTGAAATTAAGTTCTTGGCTCAAATTCACTAAAGCTTTGAGAATATTTGTTGCTGGCATGTAGGAAATAATAGCATAAGAGGTAAAAGTGCCAGTTCACGCTTTTGGGACTATAATGCTGGCGCATGAACCCCGGGGATAAGAACATCTTGGACACGCTGAATCTTCTCGCGCTCCTTCTCCGTGCTCGTATACAAAACAATTCAGCATTGACCGACGAACAACAGCATACTCTCACCATAACCAAAGAACATCTGGCTAAGACACAGATCAGTATTCCGGTCTTTCTCAACACGCTTCAGGTGTTGGGCGATAAAGGCTATCTGATAGCCGTCTCCACGTTTGAAGACGACTTTCGCAAGCAAATCGGCGAGGCTCTTACCAAAGAGAACTTCGACAAATTTCTAACGGAGGTTGAGCGAACAGATACGGGCGCGTTGGTACAAAAAATACAAGAGGTTGCCCGAGGATACATCGACAAGATTGCTCCTCACAATTTCACTCCGGACTGGAGCGCAGTACCTCTTGAGGAAATGACCTTTGCGAGTATGTTGAGTGATGGTCGCGAAGCCATGGTCAATAGCTCGCCGGATACTGTTTCGACGGTAATAATACTTCCATTCCGCAGTATTGAGCGGTTGCTCGAAAAGATAAATTCGGGCATGTCGTTTAATGAAGTGCAGGATGCTGGTATCTGGTATGACGCGCCCAAGTACGAATTTCATTTTCATGAGCAAGTTTTAAGTACGGCAAATCGAGGTACTGCCACCACCGCACATTTCGTTCTTGACGCTCTGTTCAGTAAGACTGACGAGACAGTGATTGACTACACCGACGTTGCCGAATTTGATAAAGAGCTAGACCGTACGAAAGAAAACAAGAGGCACGCTGATGCTATTCGCCATTTTGTATCAAAATATTCCGTTGTATCTGACGTTTTTAAAATATACACCGACCGTGTCGAGATAGCTGAGCCGTACCGCGTCGAGATTCACTAAACCGTTCACTGGCGTTCACGACTTGTCCTCTATCGTGGGCGGATGGTCGATTTCCAGAATCCGTATCACGAAGAATCATTCGAATTTTCTAAACCGCTCAAGCTCCGGCTTGTGGCGTACTTCCGTAAGTATTACGACCTAGACATCAAAGACGAGGAGGCTGATCTATTCCTGACCTCTCTAGCGGCTCTGTATGACGCTCTATCAAAGGCTCCGGCCACACTCCGACCCGAACCCAGCGACCGCTTAAGCGGAGCGGGTCGGGCGGAGGTGGCGGGCGATGATACTCTGTCGCGGGGTGTCGGGCTTTGACTCGATTATCAACACACATATCGCGAATATGGATTTCCTCAAGACTCCCCTCCTCACGAACCATCGCATCATTATTTCTGGTGCGCACGTCGAGGAATACAAATACCAGAAGCCTTACGGATATCAACTCCTCTCTGATCAGATTAAACCGAAGGGTCGCGGACCTGAACGTAAGCAGACACCGGAACAAGAGAAAGAGAATCAAAAGCGTTCTGGTCAACGAGCCAAGAGTAATTTGCGACGACTCATCAATGCTAACGTCGGCGAGTGGTCAGATGCTTCTGAACAAAAGTTCTCGCCGAAATTTATTACCTTCACCTTTGCCGAAAATATGCAGGATTTGAAAGAAGCGAATCATCTATACTCTGATTTCATTAAGCGATTCAACTATGCTCTCTCTCCCGAAGGACAGCATCATTTGAAATACACTGTGGTGCATGAAATACAAAAACGTGGAGCCGTCCATTATCATGCTGTTTTCTATAATCTCCCTTTTGTCGAGAATGATCGTATCGCGGAACTCTGGACGCATGGCTTCACTAAGACCAAGAAAATAAAGGAAGGTACGAACATTGGCGCATATATCGCGAAGTACCTCACGAAAGATGAAAGTACCGCACGCTCGCCGGGACAGAAGCGATATTTTTCGAGTAAATTATTGAAGCGATCGCTTGTTGAGCGAGAACAGAATCACGCGGATGCGATGGGCGTGGTACTTGAAGGAGAGGAACCAGTGTTTAAGGATATATTTGAGAAAGATGGAAATATACGAGAATATCGCGTGTATGACTTGTCAAAGCGTGCAGACATACGCGCATCAGTGCTAGAGTGCGCTCAATCGAACCGGCTATGAAATATATCCTGTACTGTCGCAAATCAACGGATACCGAAGACAAGCAGGTGCTTTCTCTCGATTCTCAAAAGAACGAGCTTACCCGTCTTGCCGAGCGCGAAGGAATTAAAATCGTCGATACGCTAACGGAAAGCCGTTCTGCTAAAGAGCCCGGGCGACCCGTGTTCAATGAAATGCTCAAGC
>DATLTM010000032.1:0-21891 GCA_035533615.1 Minisyncoccota bacterium | reverse complement strand
TTCAGAGATGGAGGGTAGTCACTCCGGCATAGGGCGAGTGACTACCTCACTGACTACCCTAAAAGCCTCCGTTTCGGATAAAATATGTTCGTATTGGGTCGTACAGACAAGCTCGTAAAAATCCTTGGTTCCTGTACAGTTTTAAGTGATGAAGAAGTCTCTCATTTTCACTATCGGCCATTCGACGCGAACGTTTGCCGAATTCGCGGAGTTATTGCGAGCGCATGAAGTGGAAGAAGTCGTCGATGTGCGGTCGATACCGCGCTCGCGCCACAACCCCCAATTCAATGAAGAGACACTCGGAAAATCTTTGAAGCGAATGCACATACACTATGTGCATTTGAAAGAGCTCGGTGGTCTGCGACATACCAAGAAGGATTCGATAAATCTCGGCTGGCACAACACATCGTTCCGGGGGTATGCGGACTACATGGCGACACCAGAATTTAAAGAAGGATTGGAAGAACTCATGAAAATCGCACGGCTCCAGAAAACGGCAATCATGTGCGCCGAAGCGGTGCCGTGGCGCTGTCACCGCTCGCTTATTGCTGACGCACTTACTAAAGAAGGGTGGCTCGTGGAAGACATCATGAGCCGCACGAGCGCCACGAAGCACCGCCTCACACCTTTCCTGAAGGTACGGAAGGGCCAGCTCATCTATCCGGCACCATAGATATTCGTTCTAACATCGTCCCAGACGGTCTGCAAGGGCAAACAAGGATAATGATGCCAGTTCTTATTGTGGTTTCCACATCTAGGTCTATGGTTTATTGTGGATAACCGAACGGTGGTGGCGGATTGCTGGTACCATTCGTTTGTCTGTTGTCCACATGAGCTTTATTCACGACTCTAATCCCATTACTATGCAGCTTCTTAAAACTCCCCGTTTCCTTTCTGCAACAATCGGCACCGCGTTTTTCCTGTCTCTCATTGCTGGTGCGCCGCTTGCACAAGCGGCGTCCTTGAACGCCGATCAAATAAGCGCCATTACTAACCTTCTCCAGGCGTTCGGTGCGGATCCAGCGACGGTCGCGAATGTGCAGGCCGTGCTTGAGGGCCACACGCCTTCGACGTCTTCGACATCCTCGACTTCTGCACCGAGCAACTCGGGCTCTTCCGAGGGGGCTGTTCAATCCACCTCGAACGGGAACGTTTGTAACGTTCTCTCGGGTAATCTCCAATTTGGTTCTTCCGGTAAAGATGTATCACTGTTGCAAAAATTCCTCGGGAGTGACAAGAGTGTCTATCCCGAAGATCTCGTTACCGGGTATTTCGGCTCATCAACGCTCACGGCGGTCCAAAAGTGGCAGACTGATCACGGTATTGTCGCCACCGGCACGCCGGACTCCACCGGATATGGATTTGTCGGGCCGCATACTCGTTCGGAAATGGATAAAGAAATGGAAATGGAATGCGAGAATGGAGGCTTAAACCACTCCTCCGATGCCGTCACGGCATCTTCAACGTCCGCTGGCGAATCCGGATCCAGTTCCGGCGACCAGACAGCCTCCTCGACCACAGGAGATAATTAGTTCTTCAAACGTCAGACATCCGTCGGCAGGAGGTCGGCGGATGTTTGTGCGCTCAGTCCCCGCAGTGTGTTAGATTTCAGATGAATAGAATATTCTTATGTCCCGCCGTTTTGATTCTCACCGTACTCCTCTACCCACGCGTATGGTGCGCTTTTATCTTATAGCGTTGGGGGTCATTGGAGTCGCGATGGTTATCGCCGCGTATCTTTTCAGTCACTCGAACTTCTTCGCAATGGAATATCGTTCGGAGGCCGCTGATGCGCCAGATCGTTTCATTCCACTGCCGACCCTGGATAAGTCCGACTATGATGCGCGGCTTCTCGCACTCGCGCATATAAGTACATCGACGCTTGCATTCACAACCTTCGCGTCCACGACTGCGACAAGCACATCAAGAACAGTCGCCGCATCATCCACGCCGCGGCTCTGGCCGGTGCGGACGGTTTATCCGGACGCGGGCGCCATCCTTCCATTCAACCGCATCATCGCTTTTTATGGAAATTTCTATTCAACGGGGATGGGAGTGCTCGGTGAGTACCCGGAGGCTCAGGTGCTCTCGATGCTTGCGAGCACGACGGCCGAGTGGGCTGCCGCCGATCCATCGACGCCTGTCATTCCGGCCATCCAATACATCGCTGTGGTTGCACAGGGGACGGCAGGCAAGGAAGGTAAGTACATTCTCCGGATGCCAAACAGCCAGATCGATCACGCGCTTGACATGGCAAATCAAGTGCATGGGCTTCTTTTCCTCGACGTACAGGTTGGGTTGAGTACCCTGCAATACGAACTGCCGCGGCTGGAAGAATATCTTAGAATGCCGAATGTGGAACTTGCCATCGACCCGGAATTCTCGATGAAATTCGGCAATCCGCCCGGTACGGTCATTGGGACCTTTGACGCGGCCGACGTGAACTATGCCGCCGAATATCTTGCGGGTCTTGTGGACGAGAATCATCTCCCGCCGAAGATACTCGTCGTACATCGCTTTACCGAAGCCATGGTGACAAATTACCAAAAGATACGGCCCTTGCCGGAAGTTGAGATAGTGATGGACATGGACGGCTGGGGCTCGCAGGAAAAAAAGATGAATACATATAAAAGAGTCATCACTTCGGAGCCGGTTCAGTTCACGGGCATAAAGCTGTTTTATAAAAATGATTTAAAACCGCCCTCGACCGGCATGCTCACAACCACCCAGGTCCTTTCGCTCACCCCAGCACCGATTTATATCCAGTATCAATGATCGTGCTATGCTTGCGTCATGGAACCAGCGTCACAGCTGCTTCACGAGGTCGCCGTCACAGCCATCGTTGTGAAGGACGGGAAGTATCTCATCACGCAACGTACGCTTGCCAAGAAACGCTTCCCGGGCAAATGGACCGTGCCGGGAGGAAGGTTGGAAACGAGCGACTATATCAATCTGCCCAAAGATACGGAGGAATGTTGGTACAATGTCCTTGAGCGAGTGGTGCGCAGAGAGGTGAAAGAGGAAGTCGGGCTTGAGATTAAAAATATAGAATATGTCACTTCGCTCGCTACCAGAGATAACGAAGGTACGCCCCTACTCGTCATCTCCTGCATGGCTGATTGGGAGAGCGGGGAAGTCATCCTACAGAAGAGCGAGACCGACAGATATGCCTGGATCTCGACTGACGAGACAAATGAGTATGACCTTATCGGCGGTATTGACGAGGAATTGCGCATGGTCGATGCACGCCGGCGGGGTAATAGATTGGAATGGAAGAAATAATAGAGTAATAAGTATTTGTATTTTATAGGTATGCTATGATTACCTGCATATGGAAACCACAGAAAATAGTAAATTTTTACCAATAGCTGTCGTCGCCGCTGGGCTTCTCATTGCAGGAGCTGTCGTCTGGAACGGTTCGCATCCTGCTCCCGCAGGCTCACCTCAGGCCGGGACCGCGCCGTCGGTGGCGGTGGATATTAAAAATGTAAAGACCGACGGAGAACCCTTTATCGGTCAAGCGAATGCGCCGGTAACGGTCGCTGAATGGTCGGATTACCAGTGTCCGTTCTGCAAGCAGTTTGAACTCAATACGCTGCCGCAGATTATCGCGGATTATGTGAATGCCGGTAAGGTCAAGGTTGTCTTCAAGGATTTCCAATTCCTCGGGCCTGACTCGCAAGTGGACGCCGAATATGCGCGCGCAGTGTGGGCATTGTATCCGGCACAATTCTCCGAATGGCGCACAGCGTTTTATTCCCAGGAACCGCAGGAAAATAGTTTGAGTGCCGCAGACAATCTCGCCTTCATCCTCAAGGTGACCGGTTCGGTGAGTGGTATTGACGTTAATAAGATTAAGGCTGACGTGGCTGCGAATCAGAGCACCTATGATGCGACCATTAATGCGGACAAGACAGAAGCCGCAAACTTCGGAATCCAAGCAACTCCTTCATTCGTTATTGGCACGCAAATGATCGCGGGCGCATATCCCTACGCGACATTCCAGGCGGCAATAGAAACGGCATTAAAACAGTAACGGTTCGACGGGCGGCAATGCGCGATCGGCGAAGCCGGTTGTGCATTGGTGTATCATGCCGATATGAACGTCTTTCTCGTTTCTCTCGCCGCCTCGGCAGCTACTTTTGTCGGCGGTTCTTTTGCGCTTAAATTCCGCGACAAGCTGCATCTTATTCTCGGCTTTTCGGCTGGTGCAGTCGCGGGCGTTGCGCTTTTCGACCTTTTGCCTGAAGCCATCAATCTCGGGGCGAAATATCATTCCGCCTCGGCAGTTGCGCTTTTCATCGCGGCTGGCTTCTTCGGTTATTTTATTCTCGACCGACTTATTCTTTTGCACACGCACGAGGAGGATGGCGAAACAAACGCGCCACGCGGAGCATTCGGCGCGCTCACGCTCTCGGTGCACAGCTTTCTTGACGGCGTTGCCATCGGCGTCAGTTTCCAGGCTTCGGTTATGGTTGGCATCGTTGTCACTGCCGCGGTGCTGACTCATGACTTCTCCGACGGTATTAACACAGTCAATCTCGTCTTGAAGAACGGCGGGAGTCGGAAACGAGCGTTCCGGTGGCTTCTCACGGACGCAGCCGCACCAGCAGCCGGCGCCGCCTCCACTCTCTTTTTTAGTATTCCCGAATCAGCCATCGGGCTCGTACTCGCTGTCTTCGCTGGCTCTTTTCTCTATCTCTCGGCAAGCGATCTCATTCCCGAGAGTCATCATCGCCATCCGCGTGCTCTTACGACCGTGATGACGCTCCTCGGAGCACTCGTACTGTATACGATCGTGCATATGGTATAATTTCCCCCATGAGACTATTTTTTCACTGGTTCATCGCGGCGCTCTCCATCGGCATTGCGGCGTATATCGTTCCGGGCGTCTCGGTAACGCTCATCGGAGCGCTCATTGCGGCGGTCGTACTCGGTGCGCTGAATCTCTTTATTCGTCCCATCTTGCTTATCCTCACGCTTCCGATAAACATCATCACGCTCGGTCTCTTCTCTCTTGTCATTAATGCCTGCCTCATCATGCTCGTCTCAGTCCTCGTACCGGGATTTTTCGTTTCCGGATTCTGGACCGCGCTGCTCTTTGCAGTTGTACTTGCGATTATAAATTGGGTCTTCCACGCTTGGAGTTACTCGTCGCATGATTGATCCCGAACTCGCTGTAAAGCTTGAAGAGATAAGCGCGAAGGCGGACAAGGCATATCGGGCCGCCGAGTCGGTACGGAAGTATCTGTTTTGGACAGGCGTTGTTACGATTGCTCTTATCGTCTTGCCGGCAATCGGTCTCATCTTCGTCATTCCGCAATTCATTGCTTCCTATACGACAAATCTGACGGGAGCGGGCCTCTAAATTGCATGCTTGCCGCGGGCGAGATTGATGAGGAGAGGGAGAAAGGAAATCACGACGATAACAAGAGAGAGTGGAAGCACGTATTTGTCGCTGTCCGGTATTGCTGAGCCGAGAAAGAATCCGAGCGCTATCATCCCCGCGCCCCAGAGGAATCCGCCAATCATATTGTAGGCGAGGAAGACTCGGTATTTCATCGAACTGGCGCCAGCGAGAATTGGTGCGACTGTGCGCACGATGGGTACGAAGCGCGCGAGCACGACCGCGCGGCCGCCGTATATCCGATAGAAACGTTCGGTGCGCTTCAGGTATTCCTGTTTGAAAAAGCGCGAAGTCTTGCGTTCAAAGAGGCGTCCGCCAATCTCCGATCCGAACCAGTAACCGACCGAGTCGCCGAGTATCGCCGCCGCAACGATAATCATCATTAAGGGACCCACGATGAGGAAACCGCTCGCTGAGAGCAGTCCCGCCGCGAAGAGGATCGAGTCGCCGGGAAGGAAGATGCCAAAAAAGAGCCCGCTCTCGGCGAAAATAAGGAACGCAAGCCCAAGATAACTGCCGGTCTGCACGATTGCCATCGGGTCGAGATGTATACACGCCAAAAGAAAATTGAGCATTCGTGTGCAGTATACTGTAGGGAATGGAATCAGCACCGAAGTTGTCCACGCCTGAGGAGGAGCTCGCATATTTGCGTGAGCAGGTGACGCGTAAGGAAGCAGAACTCGCAGCAAGCGGGAAAGTGTCAGATGCGGCCGAGCGCACCCGCATTGTTTCTGAACAGGTTCGCGAACATCACGCTGCACCCGTGGAATTGTTTGCGCCCGAGTACCGTTTTGCCGAATCGGCAACAAATGACACGGCGAAAAAAGTACTTGCCGAACTTAATTTAGGCGGCAGCGAGGCTGCGATTCGAAGCTTGCAGCAGACGATGGAAGAGAAAGGGATTAAGAATGCACTCTTGGTCTTGGAGAAGCTCCATGACCCGCATCTTACGGATGACTTCCACCGGTATCTCGTACGTTACATCGCCGCAGGTCTCGTTGCTTCCGGTATTGACGAGAAGACACCGCGTTTCCAGGCGCTCAAAATGACGCTTTATGAAATCGCGCTTCCCGGGCCGAGGAGCGAAGAACCGAACACGCGCCAAAAGACGCTTAAGGAACTTATTTCCGGCATGGAACAATTCTATTCTGGACTGCTCTCGGTTGAGCAAGCGGTTCCGGGTGAACCACATTATTTCGCACTCGAACTCGCAGTGCCCTCCGACGGCCCCGAACTCCAATTCTATGCAGCAGTGCCGAACAGTAAACGTACCCTTTTTGAAAAACAGCTCCTCGCGATATTTCCAAACGCGCATCTAGCGCAACAACCAGCTGACTACAATGTATTTGCGGAGGGCGGAACCGCACTCGCTTCAGTCGCGCGCTTTACTGAGAATCCGGTTTTGCCGCTCAAAGACTATACCGACTTTGAATACGATCCGATTAACGCCATCATCAATGCATTTGCCAAGATAGAGAAGACAGGCGAAGGCGCCGCGTTACAAATCATCATCGAACCGCGCGCGGAGCGACACGTGAAGCATTATCGGAAGATCCTTCAAGCACTCCGTAAGGGAGAGAAGCGTTCGGTGGCATTCAGCGCGCCGGAAACCGTACTCGGAGAATTCGCACGCGATGTCGGAAGGACTCTTTTCGGCGGGAAGTCCAAAGATGCACAGAAGGCCAAAGAAGCAGAGATTCGCCAGGTTGAAGCGAATAAAACATATATAGAACAGGTAGAGAGAAAAATCGCAATGCCGATTGTCGGTGCGACGATACGGCTCGTTGCTTCTTCCCGCGACGCGGATACGGCAAGTCGTGTGCTCGGAGAGCTCGAAGCGGCGTTTAATCAGTTCGCGAATACGCAGGGGAATCGACTCCAATTTGCGCGCGCCACGGCTCGAAGCGCGCAGAAGATCTTTGATGAATTTTCATTTCGTCTGCCGGATGCATCGGCGCTTCCGCTGTCTTTGCGCGAATTGACAACTATTTATCATTTTCCGCCGTCGGGTATCGAGAGCTCGCCGCACCTCAAGCAGACGCGCTTCACGCATGCGCCCGCACCTGCCTCGCTCCCACAGATCGGTTCGCTTCTCGGTATCAACACCTACCGCGGGCAGGAGACGCGCGTGTATCTCGACCCCGAGGATCGCCTGCGCCACCTCTACATTATCGGCCAGACGGGAACCGGCAAGACCGGTCTGATGAAATCAATGATTATTCAGGATATTCAGAACGGCGAGGGCTGCTGTTTCATCGATCCGCACGGCTCCGACATTCTAGATATTCTCGCGGCCGTGCCGCCGGAGCGCTATAAGGATGTCATCTACTTCGACCCGGCGGATCTCTCTCGGCCGTTTGCGCTCAATTTCCTGGAATACGATATGGCGCATCCCGAGCAGAAAACTTTCATTGTTAACGAGCTTTTAATGATATTCCGTCGGCTCTACGGCGACATACCCGAGAGCATGGGACCCGCCTTTGAACAGTATTTCCGTAACGCAACGCAGCTCGTGATGGAGGATCCGAGTACTGGTTCAACTATCCTCGACATTGCCCGCGTGCTCTCTAACGGCGAATTTCGCCGCGAGAAGCTTGCGAAAAGCATGAATCCGGTCGTGAACCAATTCTGGAACGAAATCGCGACGAAGGCTGGTGGCGACGCCGCGTTGGAGAACATCGTCCCGTATATCACCAACAAGTTTGATGATTTCACCGCGAACGACTTTATCCGTCCGATTGTCGGCCAGCAGGAGTCGTCCTTCAAGTTCCGTGAAGTGATGGACACAAAGAAGATATTGCTCATCAATCTCTCCAAAGGCCGTCTCGGTGAGAAGAACGCGAACCTGCTCGGCCTCATCATCGTCGGCAAGCTTTTCATGGCGGCACTTTCGCGGGCGGATAATCCGCGGGCGCCGTACCCGCCGTTTTATCTCTACATCGACGAGTTCCATAACGTAACGACCGATTCCATCCCAGGCATTCTTTCGGAGGCGCGCAAGTACAAACTCGCGCTCTCGCTGGCGCATCAGTTTTTGAGCCAGATAGAAGAAAAGGCGCGCGACGCGGTCTTCGGGAATGTCGGTAATCTGGTGGTCTTCCGTGTCGGAGAGGAGGATGCCGAGTTCTTCGCGAAACAGTTCGCGCCAGTTTTCGAGGCGCTGGATTTTGTCAATATCGAAACTCGCAATGCGTATGTAAAAATGCTCGCGGGCGGTGTGCCCCAAAAACCGTTTGATATGGTTACGCCGGACGTGCCGGTGCTGAATCATGCGCAAACGGACGACCTCATTCGACTTTCTTCGCTCACTTACGGCCGCGATCGTGCTACCGTGGAAACGATGATTCGCGAGCGGTATCTCGCGCACTAGTATATGTCAAATCAAGAACAATCGCCGGACAAACCATATCGAGGTAAGCCGTTTGTTTCGCCTGACGACACGGTCAAGCTCAATAGGGAGAACGGGAACCTGATATCGCCGAAATCGATACCTGGAGTCGACATCGACATCAATCAAGCGCAAGCATTGCAGTATCAGTCATGGGAGCAGATACAGAAAGAAATGGATGCGCTCGCGTCTCCTGAAGTCCATCAGCCCGAGGCTGGGAAGCAGGCAGCGGTTGACAAGGAAATAGAAATCCGCACACGCCCCGCGAGACTTGAACCTAACCCGGAGGGAACGGCCGACGACTCGCCGAGAGAGAGTGTTATCCAGCATGTCCAGCGTTTGTGGGCTGAGATACGAAAACTTGAGTCCGCGAAACGAGAGAAGGACGCCGGCCGGATACAAGAGATCCGTCAACGCCTCGCCACGCTTGAGCGCGAAGCAGCAAGTCCGGCTGATTACCCGCATATTCACGACGAACTTGAAAACGAAGTGGTTTCTCTTGAAAAGGAGCTGGTTTCTCTTGAAAAGAAGTTGAGAGGTTTGGAATTGGGCGGACCACCCGCAAAGAAGAAAGTCTCGGAAAAGAAAGTCCTGGGAAAGGTCCTGGAAGCAGATGAAGCTTATTCGGCAGAAATTGGGACACCTCTGACTTCAACCATGGGAGCCATTCTTGAGCAGAATACGTGGCAGGAATCTTTTAAAGAGAATCATATGGACCATACGCCGGAGGAATGGCGTGGAGAATTACGGGAAGTCGTACGAGAGCTCAAGGAGTTAGAAGGAAAGTTCGGCATCAGCGAGCGCGGAGAGAGTTTGGAGGTGTATCTTAAGAATCGTTCGAGAGCATTGGCGGAGGAGGAGAAAACAAAAGGACTTGAAGGACGTTTCCCCTCGTGGAGGGAGGTATTCAATGCATTAAATTTCATTCAGAAGCTTGGTATTGGCGTCGGTCTCGGTGTCGCGGTGGCGATATCAGCGATTCCACCAACAGTATCGGAAACGCGTCATACGGTCGAATCCCGAACGGAAGTCAAACGTGTCGACGCTCTGCCGGCGGCCCGTCAGCCCGCGGCCGCCGTGGCGCCGGACGTTCATAACTCCGCGGTTAAGTTCCCGAGGGATATTAAGAATTTTGAAGCAACGAAGGGAATAGCGGCATCTGAAATGCCCACCGTAGGCGTTTCATCTCACGGCTACGAAGGCATGTTGAAAGATTTGATGAAGCATCTACCCGATACAAAACCTGCAAATATTCCGAATGGCAGCGATCTTGCGAGACTGTATGAAGCGAAAGCCAACCCCGGACTGCTTGAAAAGACGATGTATGAACTCGCGAAGGATCACAAGTTTCTCGTTGGCGGCGAGAGCGTTCGCATCGACCCGACCGCGCACATGACGATTGTTGACGGGCAATTGCATCTCACCGACGCTGCGCATCCCGAGGGCGTATTTGATGCCGCGTCTGACATGCACATTCTGCATCCGCACACGGACGCACACTTCATATCGGCACCCCAGGCACCTCACGCAGAGGCATCCGCTCCGGAAGCGATTACAGTGCCCCCGGCACCGGCAGAAGTCGACTTGACCAGCGCGCAATTAGCACACGAACACGAACTTGCTGCGGATACTGCAGTCGTACCCGAGCCACTGCCCGCTCCGCCCGCACCCGAGCCGTTGGTTTGGCACGACGGCACGGGTGGCGTACTGACCGATGGTTCCGGCAATCCTGTACATGCGGGGAATTATGAACATCCTGCACCCGCCGTGCACGCCGAGACATCCGCCATACCTGCCGAGCATTCTCTTATGCATCACGAAGTGCCTGTTCCTGAAGCGGTAGCGAAAGTTGATATAACTCATACTCCCGAACTTGTCAGCCAACCGCATGTGGAAACTCCTCCCGCGCATGCTGTAGAAGCAGTTGCAACACAGCCCCCCGCACCGGTGATCGAACACGGCTTTATTTCAAATCAATTCGGCCTCTCGATACCGGTTGCCGAGCCGCACATTTATGCTGATGTAGGTGCAAAACATTTATTTGTATACGGCGGTTCGCCGACGGAGAAGATGAAGATAATCGCGGAATATCTCACTAAGAATCCTGACAAAATCATTTTCAGTCCGGATAATAATGACGCATATCGCATCCCGTGGCACATCGTTGAAGAGAAAATCGTCCCGGGTGTGCCGATGCGCACGAGCGGCTTCCTCGGCTGGTTCTCCTCCTTCATGAAGCCGCCCGATCCGGAGGAATTCGAGAAAGTTATCAAGTAACCCATGCTATGATACCGCCTATGCAAGACGAACTCACCGCACTTATTGCCGCCGACCTCGGCATCAAGGAATTACCACTTACAGAGCAACGGTCGCTTATCGTGCAGTTCGGCGAGGTTGCGCTCAAGGCCACGACGCTCGCAGTTGTAGGAAAGCTTGCCGAGGGCAAGCGCGAGGAGTTTGCGAAGCTCGCGGAAGCGGGTGACGCGGAAGCGTTGAAAGCATTTCTTGACCGCGAAGTTTCGGGACATGAGGACATCGCGAAGGCGGCCGTCGCCGAGGAGGTGCAGCGATTTAAAGCTTTTCAAGCCCCGTAGTATACTCAGACCGTAATATTTTAATTATATGAAACCAACCCAGACCGGAATTGCCACTGCACTCGCGCTCGCCGTCGTTATTATGTTCTTCATTCTCCCGAGACTTTGGCCTTTTTGGTCAACCGCTCCGGCGAATAATGAAGCGGCGCCCATAGCAACAACGACCACCGATACCACTACCACTAATACTACGGCGCAAGCCGCACCCACCACTATGCCCCCCGTCACCCAGCCGATAACGCAACTCATGATGAAAGATGATGTCGTCGGCACCGGAGCCGCCGCGGTCGCGGGCGACAGCGTCACGGTGAATTATGTCGGCTCGCTTACGAACGGTACCGTTTTTGACGCATCCGCGAATCACGGCACGACCGGCTTCACCTTTATCCTCGGCGCGGGACAAGTCATCAAGGGCTGGGACGAAGGTATTGTCGGCATGAAGGAGGGCGGTACGCGCACGCTCCTCATCCCCGCGTCGCTCGCGTACGGCAGCCAGTCGCCGGCGCCGAGTATTCCGGCGAATTCCGCACTAGTCTTTGAAGTGCAGCTTCTGAAAGTAACGAAGCCGGCGGGACAATAAGTTCGTATATAGAAATTAATAACGGGCGCGAACTGTGAAGTTCACGCCCGTTGCCGTATCTCCTAATACGGCGATTTTTGAAGAACCTTGACATCGTAGCCCGGGAAGAGCGCCAGGACTTCCCGGCCGCAGTTCTCGAAGGTGTACGTTTGGCCACCAAGCGTGGCCATACCATTCGCCATGCCCCCAACGCCTGACGCCCAGGCGCCGTAGTGCGCGTACTGGTTTGCCGAAACTCCGGCAAATACCTTGGCGCCGACGCCGACGCCGACGTATCCGGCAGTAGCGTAGAGTACTCCGCTTGAGAGTACCGCTACCATATTGCTCGGGCGTACGGTATCTGTGAAGATACGGCATGCGTGTTCAGCTTCAGCGACCGCCGCGAGCTGTTTTTTGCTCACGTCGCCGAGGACGAGATAATTGAGTTTCATCTTGTCCTGTGCGAGCATCCAGTCCGGAACGGACTGATTGTGCGCGACGATGGTTGCTCTCTCGCCATCAGGCATCGTCAGTCCTATCTTTACCGCCTTGCCTTGTGTGGCGCACGCGCTAAACAGGGTAATACTCGCCAAAATGGCGATCAAACGTGCGGCGTTTCTCATGGTCAAAGACCTCCATTTTTTCCCGACTTTGAGTGAGCCGGTGAAATCTGAGGTCTGCCCAGGAATTGAGCCGAAACCTCACTGGATACAAGAATACTCTGATATTCCGATTTGTCAATACTCGCTCGATAGGGTACTTTAAAGAGTAATGAGAGCAATTTCATTCAACATAGAGGAACGAGCGGCACGTTCCGCGGCGCACGGCAACGCGCGTGCCGGTACGCTCACAACGCCGCACGGCATCATCCGCACGCCGACATTCGCGCCGGTAGGGACGAAGGCGAATGTAAAAGGCATTCTGCCGAGCGCGCTTACTCTGCTTGGCGCTGACGTCGTACTCGCGAATACCTACCACCTGTATCTCGCGCCGGGCGAGAAAATCGTGCAGAATGCCGGCGGCCTCGGAGCGTTCATGGGCTGGAAGGGACCGACAATGACCGACTCGGGCGGGTTCCAGGTGTTCTCGCTCGGGGCGGCCTTCGGTAAGACCATTTCCAAATTTGTAAAAGAAAACGCACCGGACGAAGAGGCGGTTGCGGTATATGACGAGAATGTCGCGAGCCAGCACGGCCAGCTCGCCATCATTGACGACGAGGGTGTTTCCTTCACCTCGCACTACGACGGCTCGCTCCACCGCTTCACGCCCGAGCGCTCGGTGGAGATTCAGCACGCGCTCGGCGCGGACATGTTCTTTGCGTTTGATGAGTGCACCTCGCCGATCGAGCCGTATGAATATCAGCGGGAGGCGATGGAGCGCACTCACCGCTGGGCGGCGCGCTCACTCAAAGCGCACCGGCAGAACATCGACGCGAATAAAAAACAGGCGCTCTTCGGCATCGTGCAGGGCGGCCGACATGAGGACTTGCGCAAAGAGTCCGCGCGCGAAATCGCCTCGCTCGGCTTCGACGGCATCGGCATCGGCGGTTCCTTCAGCAAAGAGGACATGCGCGGTGCTCTTTCCGCCGCAGTGGGAGAATTGCCCGAGGAATTGCCGCGGCACTTTCTCGGCATCGGCGAGCCGGGCGATATCCTGGAAGGCATTGCAAACGGCATTGATCTCTTTGACTGCGTCGCTCCGACGCGCATCGGCCGGCACGGTTCCATTTATACGCCGCGAGGCATCATCCACCTGAAGGGCGAAAAGTTCCGCGACGACTTCACTCCGCTCGACGCGCTTGGATTGAAGTCAGACTTCAATACGGATTCTAGAAGTCTGACTTCTGAATTCACGCTGGCGTACGTCGCGCACCTTGTCCGTTCCGGCGAGATGCTCGGTTCCGTCATCTGCTCCATGCACAACGTTGGCTTTATCCTTGATCTTGTCGTCGGCGCGCGGAAGGCCATTCTTGCTGGACGATTCGACGACTATCGTGCAGACTTCGTTCGCGAATACAGACATGGCTAATTTTAAACTCTATTCACCGTTTCAGCCGGCTGGTGATCAGCCGCAGGCCATTTCGAATCTTACGAAAGGACTCAAGAAGGGCATGCGGTACCAGACACTGCTCGGCGTCACGGGCTCGGGTAAAACTTTCACGATGGCGAACGTCATAGCGGCGTACGACAAGCCGACGCTTGTGCTTGCGCATAATAAGACGCTTGCAGCGCAGCTCGTGCAGGAATACCGTGAATTTTTCCCGCAGAACGCCGTGCATTACTTCGTCTCCTATTACGATTACTACCAGCCGGAGGCGTACATCGCGCACTCGGATACCTATATCGAGAAGGAGGCGATGATAAACGCCGAGATTGATCGCCTGCGCCACGCGGCGACCCAGGCACTGCTCACGCGCAAGGACGTCATCATCGTTGCGTCAGTCTCCGCTATCTATGGTCTCGGTTCGCCGAAGGAGTATGAGAAGGTGCACGTGAAGATAGAAGTGGGCGCCGCGGAGAATCGCGCGGCACTTATCCGAAAACTCGTCGGGATTTATTTTGAACGGACGAACGCCGATTTGAATCCGGGACAGCTACGCGCTATCGGCAATTCGCTGGAGTTTATGCCAGTCAACGAGCGGATGATGTACCGCATTTCCTTCGACGAAGATCGCGTCGTGCACATCGATCTTCTCGACCCAGTTTCGCGCGCAAAACTCTCTGAGCCCGCATCTGTCTTTATCTTCCCGGCGAAGCACTTCATCACGACCGAGAATGAGCGCCATCGTGCCATCGAAGATATCAAGGATGAACTTGAGGAGCAGCTCGCGAAATTTAAGCGGGAAGAGAAACCGCTCGAGGCCGAACGGCTGAAGCGCCGGACTCTGAACGATCTGGCGCTCATCCGTGAGATCGGCTACACGAGCGGCATCGAGAACTATTCGCGCCACTTCGACGGACGCAAAGTCGGCGAGCCGCCGTATACGCTCCTCTCATATTTCCCGCATGCGAAAGACGGAAGGCCGGAGTTTCTCACCATCATCGACGAGTCGCACGTGACCATCCCGCAAATAGGCGGCATGTATGCAGGCGACCGTTCAAGGAAGGATGTACTCGTCGAGTACGGATTTCGCCTGCCGTCCGCGCGCGATAACCGTCCACTTACCTTCGAGGAGTTCGAAGAGCGCGTCGGGCCGTCCGTCTACACGAGCGCGACGCCTGGGAATTACGAGCGGACGCATTCCGAACAGGTGGTTGAGCAGATCATCCGTCCGACGGGACTCATTGATCCGGAACTCGTTATCCGCGAGGTGACGGAGACCGGACAGTACCCGGGCCAAATCGCGGACTTCATAAGCGAGGCAGAAATCGTTATCACGCGCGGTGGTCGCGCGCTTGCAACCACCCTCACGAAACAGATGGCGGAGGACCTTGCTGAATTTCTCAAGAAGCGCGGTATAAAGGCCGAATATCTCCACTCGGACGTGAAGACGATAGACCGGATCGATATTCTGACGAAATTTCGCCGCGGAACGTTCGACATTCTCGTCGGCGTCAATCTCCTGCGCGAAGGACTCGATCTGCCGGAAGTGGAACTTGTGGGTATTCTCGATGCGGACAAGGAGGGATTTCTGCGGAGCGAAACCTCGCTCATTCAGACCATTGGTAGGGCGGCGAGGAACGTGCTTGGCCGTGTCATTCTCTATGCCGATGTGATGACCGGGTCGCTCGAGCGCGCAATCGGCGAGACGAATCGCCGCCGCGAGCGGCAGCTCGCCTATAACGAAGCACATGACATCACGCCGCAGACCATCAGGAAGGAGATCCATGACATCGCTGAAAGTATGCGCAGTGAGCATCAGAAAACGATTGACGAGCTTCTTGCCCTCGACGCGATTGCCTACAGAGACGACTCGAAAGCATTTATCAAACGCAAGCGAGAAGAGATGGCTGCTGCGGTGGAGAAACTCGACTTCGAAACCGCCTCCCTCATCCGCGACGAGATCTATAAGCTTGAAGGCACCGGTCCGAAGGCTGGAAAATCCCGCGCCCGCAAACCCCTTTCAGGAGGATGACTAAAGTGTGATATAATTACCCCGTACCTGCCCCGCCACGGGCAGGAATTGTCTATGCCGAAGAAGACACAAACACCGAAAGAACATCACCATAAACACGGGAGCGACTGGCTTTCCGTGCGGGGCGCACGCACTCATAATTTGAAGGATATTAGCGTTGAAATTCCGCGTGGTGCGATGACGGTCATCACTGGTCTCTCTGGCTCGGGAAAGTCCTCGCTTGCCTTCGATACCATCTTCGCCGAAGGACAA
Source organism: Minisyncoccota bacterium (assembly GCA_035533615.1). Lineage (GTDB taxonomy): Bacteria > Patescibacteriota > Minisyncoccia > Phycocordibacterales > Phycocordibacteraceae > C7867-001. The sequence continues at coordinate 5,616 of DATLTM010000032.1, read as the reverse complement.
CGCCGCTACGTGGAATCTCTTTCCGCGTATGCACGGCAGTTCTTGAACCAGATGGCCAAGCCCGATGTGGACGAGATCGAGGGTCTCTCGCCGGCTATTTCAATAGACCAGAAGAGCCGTTCAAATAATCCACGCTCGACGGTTGCTACCGTAACGGAAATTTATGATTATCTACGCGTGCTTTATGCACGGGCAGGCCAGCCGTACTGTATCCATCACGATGTGCCAATCGTGAAGCTTTCTAAGGAAGAGATGATTAAGATGGTGCTTGCACGTGTGGACGCGAAACGTACAACGACCGGAACCGCGGTTATGGGTATATCGGTCGACCGAAGCACGGTAACTATCTATGCGCCTGTCGTGGTCGGTAGGAAGGGCGAATACTATCAGTTGCTCTACGATCTGCTCGGTAAAGGATATGAAAGAGTCGTCGTTGACGGGAAAGTGTATTCACTTCGTGAGAAAATCATACTGGATCGCAATAAAGTGCACAGCATAGATGCGGTTGTGGACAGTATTTTCGTTTCAGAATTCGTCCGTTCAACGGCGGCGGCGCAGGAACGGCTCTCGGAGGCGCTCGAGCTTGCACTCAAGCAATCGGATGGTCTCGTGAAGATACAGCATGCCGATGGTACCGTTGAAACTCTCTCGTCAAAATTCATTTGCTCGGATGATGGAGCGTCGTTCCCGGAAGTAGAGCCGCGCCTTTTCTCTTTTAATTCGCCATACGGCGCATGTCCGGCATGCCACGGTCTCGGCACCGAGGCGCTTTTTTCGGAAGAAGTGTGTCAGGCGTGCGGAGGAAAGCGTCTGCGTCCCGAAGCGTTGCGAGTGTACCTGAAAGGTAAGAAGGACGCGACACTCGGAAAGAACATCGTGGATTTTACGAATATGTCGGTACGGGAGGCAAAGGAGTTCATAGGCACTGTCGAACTCTCTGTAATGAAGAAAGATATTGCCGCCCCAATCTTGAAGGAAATCGACAGTCGGCTTTCGTTCATGCTGAATGTCGGCTTGGACTACCTCACGCTCAACCGCTCCGCCGCAACGCTTTCTGGCGGCGAAGCCCAACGCATCCGGCTTGCTTCCCAGCTTGGAAGCGGGCTTACGGGTGCCCTTTACGTGCTCGACGAGCCGACCATCGGGCTGCATCAGCGCGATAACGATCGGCTCATCAAGACGCTGTTTGTCTTAAAGGAGCTCGGCAACACGGTTATTGTTGTTGAGCACGATGAGGACACTATTTATTCGTCTGATTATATCGTGGATATTGGCCCGGGTGCGGGAGTTCACGGCGGCGAGGTCGTTGTAAGCGGATGGCTGGATGATTTGCTTACCGCGAAGACAAATGAAAGTAATTCGCTCACGCTTTCGTATCTGCGGCAGGAGAGAGAAATAGACATACCGGAAACGCGTCGTACGGGTGAGAAAGGATGGATAAAGATTCGTGGCGCGACTCTCCACAATCTCGTAAATCAGAATATCGACGTACCATTGGGCAAGCTTGTCTGCATCACGGGCGTGTCGGGAAGCGGTAAATCGACTTTTCTCTACGATATTCTGCATCGCAACATCGCGGCGCGTTTTGCGCGCCGCGAAGCGAAGCTCGAGCACGTCGCTTCGCTTACCGGCACCGAATACGTCGGGCGCACCGTTCTCATCGACCAGTCTCCAATTGGTCGGACACCGCGCAGTAATCCCGCGACCTATACCGGCGCCTTCACGCATATCCGCGACCTTTTTGCAGCGACCGCTGAAGCGCGCGCGCGAGGATGGAAGCCCGGCAGATTCTCATTTAATGTGCCGGGCGGTCGTTGTGAAGCCTGTCAAGGAAACGGTTCCATAGCGGTCGAGATGCACTTTCTTCCGACCGTCTATGTTACGTGTGATATATGCATGGGGAAGCGCTTCATGAAGGAAACGCTCGAAATAACATATCGCGGTAAAAATATCTACGAGGTGCTGCAGATGACCATCGAGGAAGCGGAAGAGTTTTTCGGTGATATTCCCGCCATCAATGAACGTTTGACGAGTCTAAATTCAACAGGGCTTCAATATCTTACACTCGGCCAGAGCGCGACGACGCTCTCCGGCGGCGAAGCCCAGCGCGTAAAAATTGCAAGCGAACTGTATCGTTCGATGACAATGAAGACGATTTATCTGCTTGACGAACCAACGGTCGGTCTCCACTACGAGGATGTGAAAAAGCTTATTGAAATATTGGAAGAACTTGTACGTCGCGGAAATACGGTTGTCGTCATCGAGCATAATCTGGACGTCATTAAAAGGTCCGACTATATCGTCGACTTCGGTCCAGATGGTGGGGAGGGCGGTGGAAAAGTCGTGGCGAAAGGCACGCCAGAAGAGGTCGCGGATGCAAAAGGTTCGTACACGGGTGAATATCTCGCTAAAATATTGAAGCGCCATGCAAAAAAGCGATCTGCAAAATAATCTACCAGATACGCCAGGCATATACCTCTTCAAAAAAGGGAGGAAGGTTCTCTACATCGGCAAAGCGACGAACTTACGGGATCGGGTTCGTTCCTATTTCGACGACGACCTCATCAGAACACGCGGCCCGCGCATTGTAGATATGGTGACGAAGGCCGATCGCCTCACGTTTGAAGTGACCCCGACAGTTCTTGAGGCGCTGGTGCGCGAGGCCGCACTCATTAAGAAATATCATCCGCGCGCGAATATAGAAGGGAAGGACGATAAGACATTTCTCTATGTTGTTATCACACTTGAATCGATTCCGCGCGTGCTTGTCGTGCGCGGCAAAGACATAGATTTCAAAGCAAGCATAATTGTGCATTCGTATTCAACCTGGAATGCAATGGAGAATCTTGTATTTCAGGCGATATACGGCCCGTTCCCTTCACTTGTGCAACTGCGAGAGGCTCTGCGGCTCATCCGGCGCATCTTTCCGTTCTTTGATACACCGAAGCCGGTAATGGCAAAAGGGAAGCATCACAGGGCACGGATGGAGTTTAATAAACAGATCGAACAGTACCCGAGCGAATTCAATTCGGTGGAGTATCGGCGCACGATACGTCATGTCATGCTTTTTTTAAGCGGTCGAGGGAAGGAATTGCGTACCTTACTGGAACGGGAAATGCGTGTTGCGGCGAAGGAAGAGCGATTTGAAGATGCAGTAGAAACGCGTCGTGAACTTTTTGCACTCAACCACATCCAGGATGTCTCTCTCATTAAAGATGTTGGCGGGTATCAAAAGAACGTACCAGTCGGTACAAATCTTGGATATCGAATAGAGGCGTATGATACCGCGCATTTGTCTGGGACGAATGCTATCGGCGTTATGACAGTTCTTGAGAATGGTGTTCCGATAAAGAAAGAATATCGTTCTTTTAACATTCGTGGGGCGAAGAAGAACGATGATGTCGCGTCGCTGAAGGAGATCCTTTCACGGCGCCTCGCGCATCCGGAGTGGCCGTACCCGCGTGCCATCGTCGTTGACGGCGGCCGTTTGCAGAAGAAGGCAGCGGAGGCAATACTCGCTGAGTCTGGTATGAGCATCCCGGTCGTGGCGGTCGTGAAAGACGAACGACATCGTCCGCGCGAAGTTATCGGGGCGCGTGGTGCTGCTGTTTCCGAAGTAGATGCCGTTCTTGCAAATGCGGAAGCGCACCGCTTTTCGCTCGCGCGTCATCGCCGTGCTCGTTCCAGAAAGCTAAAAATCCATCATTCTTTTTGATGCATCTTGGCCTAGAAAGGCAAAACATGGGCTATACTAACGCCATGCAAACCATCGTCGGGGTCTTGCGTGGAGGGTCGAGCCGAGAGCATGAGATCTCGCTTAAGTCTGGTGCCTCGATACTCGCAAATCTACCGGAGGAGCGGTATGCCGCGCGCGATATCTATATTGACAAAACCGGCCTGTGGCACGACCGCGGTCGTCCGACGACCCCCGACCGAATCCTGCGCCAGCTCGACGTTGTGCTCCTCACGCTCCACGGCGAGTACGGTGAGGAAGGAGAAGTACAAAGACTCCTTGAACAGTTTGGCGTGCCCTATGTTGGCGCTGACGCCTACGGTTCGCATTTGGCAATGCATAAGGTCATCGCAAAAGTGCACGCGCAAGACGCTGGACTGCTCACCCCGGATTTTTATTTCATTGAACGGGCGGAGGATGCCGGGTGGCAGGCGGCCGAGGTTGTTCGTAACTTTCACCAGCCGGTCGTCATAAAACCGATTGCATGGGGCTCATCGGTTGGTGTTTCAATCGTGGGCGGTTATATGCCGATACGTGCCGCCGTTGAACGACTCTTCGCCGAAGGTGTTACTAGTGTTTTCATCGAAGAACTCATTCATGGGAGGGAAGCGACCGTCGGCGTTGTTGAAGGTCTACGCGGCGAAACACTGTACTCTCTTCCGCCGATAGAAATCATTCCTCCCGGAGATGACTTCTTTTCTTATGACTCTAAGTATTCCGGTAAAGCACGCGAGATCTGTCCCGGTAACTTCACGCGCGTTCAATCCGAAGAACTGCAAAGGATGGCGAAGGTCATGCATCGCATACTCCAACAGCGGCATTATTCTCGTAGCGATTTCATCGTTACGCCGAAAGGTATCTATTATCTTGAGACCAACAGCGCCGCTGCTGTCGGTCTCACTCCCGAATCGCTTCTGCCGAAGTCGCTTGCTGCCGTCGGTGTTCCATTTCGGGATTTCCTCACTCATCTGGTCAATCTCGCACTCTCGCGTTAAAGTCTTCCGTGAGGGCCGTTAGCTCAGTTGGTAGAGCACCTCGTTTGCAACGAGGGGGTCGCAGGTTCGAATCCTGTACGGTCCACCCGCAACAAATTAGCTATACTATCCGTACTATGGGGTACAGGCTTAAAATATATACACATGAGAAAGACTGATATTTTCTTGTTCACCATTCTTGTGATTGTTGTGGTGTTCATCGGCGGGCTCGTATACGAGTATCAGCAAATTACGCGCCTTTCGGATTCGATTGCTATACTGCAGGATTCGGTCGCTAAACTCGCGAATGCTACGAATATGACAGCTTCGAGTACAGCGGCGAATCTTGCCGAGCTCGCGCGTCGCGAGCAGATCGCTCAGAAGTCACAGAGCCAACTGCTCCAAGACGCTGTGGCGAAGGTAACTCCTGCGGTTGTTTCTATCGTGGAGAGCAAAGAGGTTCCGAAGTTACAGATAACGTATGAAAATCCGTTCGGCAATGATCCGTTCTTCCAGGGCTTTGGGATGCAAGTGCCGGTGTATCAGCAGATTGGCACGACGACACAGCAGGTTTCGGCCGGCACTGGCTTTCTCGTGCGCAGTAACGGTTATATCATTACCAACAAGCACGTCGTGCCGGATACGAATGCTACGTACACCGTATTGCTCGCTTCCGGCACGCAGAAGATCGGCACGGTCATCTGGCGCTCTCCCACTGAAGACCTCGCCGTCGTCAAGATCGCGGGGAGCGGTTATCCGACCGTCCCGCTCGGCGATTCCTCATCACTTCAACTCGCGCAGTCGGTCTTTGCGATAGGGAATGCGCTCGGGCAGTACAGCAATTCGGTATCCGTCGGCGTCATCTCCGGGCTCAACCGGAGTATCACTGCCTCAAACGATCAGGGTGGT
>DATLTM010000031.1:0-32511 GCA_035533615.1 Minisyncoccota bacterium | reverse complement strand
TTCGTCTGTATTTGACGGACTTCTGTGTTATGTCCTATATCTGGTTGCACTTGTCTCATACTGTATAGGACAGTATACCCGCAGGCTCGCGGTTCGCAACTGACACAGGTGAGACATTCTTGTATCATGCGGTCTCCTTTTATATGGGGGAGAATGACTTGGCATACCTCTGTAAGAAAAATGGTGTGGTCTCCCTCTCCTAACAGACTTGTTCCTCTATACAAGAAACCGAGTGCTACAATAAACGCATTATGAGTCGGAGAAATGGCAGGGGCGATATCCGCGGCAGGCGAAACCGCACGCGCGAAGAAGAGGTCAAGGAATATGATGCACTTGTTCGCTGGGCTTCAGCCATCGTACTGCTTGCCGCAGGCGTCTTGCTCTTGCTTGCAGTCTTCGGCGCGGCGGGTCCTGTCGGCACCGCCGTCTTTACCACAAGTTACGCGATCGTCGGTGTAGGCGCGTTTCTGCTGCCACTCGCTCTTATTGCCATTGGGCTCTATGCCGGATTCGGCCGACCGGCGCTTGAACTCCTGACCACCTCCGGCATCCTTATCATCTGCGCGTCAGCACTCGCCTTTGCTGGCCTCTTCCCAACCACGCACTTGGGCGGCGGTGTCGGCACATGGGGAGGAACGATGCTTGCCAGCTTCTTCGGTTTCTGGGGCGCGCTCGTCCTGCTTGTCGCGACCATCGCCGTCGGTATCGCGATCGTAAGTGATATTGAAGCGCTCGGGGCCTTATTGGGCGAGAATGTTCTTGCACTCTGGGAACGCATCCACTCGCGGCGAGGAAACGGGGAGGATAATTTTTATGGAGAAGAGATCGTTGGTGTACCTGAAACCGACGACGAAGAATACGAGGAAGAAACGGGAGACGAGAAAAGTGTTCCGCTCCCGCCGCCCGAACACGAACCGACAGTCACAATTTTCAACCGCACTGCCGGCACCGACCGAACGGGCTCTGGTATAGCGAACTTCGATGCCGAATACGATCCTCCACCGCTCTCCATCCTCGGCGCAGACCGCGGCAAACCCGGCGTGGGCGACATCAAGGCGAATGCGAACATCATTAAGCGCACCTTCCAGAACTTCGGCATTCATCTCGAGATGGACGAGGTTTCGGTTGGCCCGACCGTTACACGCTACGCGGTAAAGCCGGCCGAAGGCGTGCGGCTCTCGAAGATTGTCTCGCTCGCGAACAATCTCGAGCTTGCGCTCGCCGCACATCCGGTACGCATTGAGGCACCTATCCCAGGGAAATCGCTTGTCGGCATCGAAGTTCCAAATACAACTAAGGCGATGGTCGGCCTCGGAGGCCTCCTCTCGGCACCTGAATGGAACGAGAGCACGAAGCCGCTTCTGGCAGCACTCGGCCGCGACATCACCGGCACGCCGCACTACGTCAACATCGCAAAGATGCCACATGGTCTTGTCGCGGGTGCCACCGGCAGCGGGAAATCGGTTGCCATTCACGCACTCATAACGTCGCTCCTCTACCGGAACGGTCCAAACCAGCTGCGCTTCATCATGATCGATCCGAAACGCGTGGAGCTCACTGCATACAACGGCATTCCGCATCTCCTCACACCGGTCATTACCGATCCGAAGAAAACAATATTTTCCCTTAAATGGGCGGCCAAGGAAATGGAACGCCGCTATAACATCCTTGAAGCGGAACACGTGCGCGATATTGATTCCTATCATACGTCCGTCTACGAACCGGCGAAAAAACGCGGAGATGAGGAGATGCCAGAGGCACTCCCTTTCATTGTTATCGTCATAGACGAGCTTGCGGATATCATGCACAGCTATCCGCGCGAGCTTGAAGCCTCAATCGTCCGGCTCGCGCAAATGTCGCGTGCAGTAGGTATCCATCTCGTGCTCTCGACCCAACGTCCATCAGTAAATGTCATCACCGGTCTTATCAAAGCGAATGTGCCGACCCGCATGGCGCTCCAAGTCGCCTCCCAAATCGACTCGCGCACCATCCTTGACGGCGCCGGCGCGGAGACACTGCTCGGCGCAGGCGATATGCTCTACCTCTCGAGCGATATGCAAAAACCAGTGCGCATACAGACGGCATTTATCAGCGAGATGGAAGTAAAGAAGGTCGTAAGCTATATCAAAAGCCACAATGCAGGAGATCTCTCGAGTATCGACTTTGGCGGAAATGGCACGACTGGCACTGAGCCAAACGATGTCATCGGCCTTGTAAACGGAAGCTTCGATGATGATGACATCGACGATGACCTCTATGAAAATGCTCGTGCCGCCGTGGAAGAAGCCGGCCGCGCATCCACAAGCTATCTGCAACGCAAATTGAAGATAGGCTATTCGCGCGCGGCACGGCTGATGGATGTGCTTGAAGCGCACGGCGTCATCGGCCCCGCCGACGGATCAAAGCCACGCGAGATACTCGCCAGGAGCGGAGATGTCCCCATCGCGCAGAGCACAGATGAGGAAGAGGCCTTTTGAATAGCCGATGATCAGGTATCTTATTGGCGCGGTTCTCATCATCGGCGCGCTCTACGGGAGCATGGAGGCGTGGCCGCTTCTCGCCGGTCCCGAGCTCGTCGTGGATTCTCCCGTCGACAATGCAACCTTCCCAGGTGGCATCGTGAGCGTACAGGGGCAGGCCGTGCGTGCGGCGGAGCTAACGGTGGACGGCGCGACGGTTCTACATGACCAGAATGGCAACTTCTTGTCAACCCTTACCTTTCCCCAGGGAGGCTCTATACTTACTTTCGTGGCGACCGACCGCTTCGGTAGGACCGTAACCGTAACCCGATCTATTTTCGTACCCTAATCCTATAATCATTTACCTCCCCATGGCCTTCAAAAAATCGGCAAAAGAAAAAGCGCTGAAAACCGTAACGGCGACCAGCGCGGATAAAAGCGAAAAGCAGAGATCAATTGAGCAGGCGCTCAAGGAAATCCGCACCAAGTTCGGCGATGAAGCCATCACGACCTACGGCGCCGGCGCACCGCAGAAGATCCCGGTCATATCGACGGGCTCCATCGGACTTGACGCCGCGCTCGGCGTCGGCGGTCTCCCACGTGGACGCATCATCGAAGTATTCGGACCTGAGTCCTCAGGAAAAACGACACTCGCGCTCCATGTCGTCGCTGAGGCGCAAAAAGCCGGCGGCATCGCGGCCTTTGTCGATGCCGAGCATGCGCTCGACCCGGAATATGCGCGACGCATCGGCGTGAAGCTCCCTGAGCTATTGATTTCGCAGCCAGACACGGGCGAGCAGGCTCTCGATATCGTGGAGTCCTTGGTGCGAAGCGGAAATGTAGACGTCATCGTCATCGATTCCGTTGCCGCGCTAACCCCCAAGGACGAAATCGAAGGAGAAATGGGCCAGCAGCATATGGGAAAGCAGGCGCGGCTTATGAGCCAAGCACTGCGGAAGCTCACCGCCATCGCCTCTCGCAGCAAGACCATCGTCATCTTTATCAATCAAATACGCATGCAAATTGGCGTCATGTTTGGCAATCCAGAGACGACGCCGGGCGGCAAGGCGCTAAAGTTTTACACATCGGTACGCCTCGACATCCGCCGCATCGCATCCATTAAGAAAGGCGAGGAGGTCGTAGGCGGCCGCGTACGCGTGAAGGTGGTAAAAAATAAAGTCGCTGCACCTTTCAAGACGACAGAATTTGATCTCTTATACAATGAGGGTATCAGCAGAGAAGGAGAACTCATCGCGCTCGGCGAAAAATACGAATTGGTTTCAAAGTCTGGTGCGACCTATAAAATGGGCGAAGCGAAGCTTGGCGTCGGCTATGACGCGACGCGCACCTTCTTGCGCGACAACAGGGACGTCTCAAAAGAACTCCTGAAGCAGATAAAAGAGAAATTAGCTAAGAGCTAGGCGTTCTGTACGGCGGATACGACGGCAATTGCACGGACGATTTCGCGCGCGACATAGATGAGAGAGGCGAGCATGAGGAGCACGAGCGCCTGAACGATAAGGCGGGTATGCTCGAACGCCATAAGATAGAAGCGCGGGAGATCCAGGATATTCGGAGGAGCATTTTGCAATACGCGCGCGACCCACACTTCCCTCCCGATGCCCCAAAGCGCGAAAACAGACACGAGCATCGAGAGTGTCCCGCTCGATATGGCAAACCGGAGCGCACGGATGAGATGCACGCGCTGCATCACGATGCGTTCGATGTTTGATCGGCTGTTATTCATAGTGTTGTTTGTCATACGCCTGTTTGAAAAGTTTCTTAGCGCGATGTACGCGCGTTTTGACCGCAGGGATTGAGAGCTTCTCGGAAGTAGCAATTTCCTCTTGGGTCTTCCCCTCAATAAACTGCAGCCGCAGAATCCGTGATGCGGTTTCCGGTAGCTTCGCGAGCGCTGCAATGACTTCATTCCGCACCGAAAGGTCCTCGAGAAATTCTGCCCGCGCGTCCGGAAGTGACTCGAAGTGTTCCGGTTCTAGCTCGGCACGCTTGCCCCGCTCGAGACTCCGCGCGCGATATTTCGTATACGCGACGCGGTTGAGAATCGTGTATGCCCATGATGAAAAAGTCGCACCTTCCTGCGCATGATATGTGTCCGCGTAGAGATACATCTTCGTAAAAGCATCCTGCACGACTTCTTCAGCGTCCTCGGGACTTGAGAGGATTGTTTTCGCGCGCCGCAGCAGAGCCGCCTCGTAGCGGCGGACGAGGATCGCGAAGAGGTCAGGCTCGGACTTCGAGCGCGCGAGCACATCGGCATCGGAGAGCGTATCAAGTCCAGAGGTTGAAAAACTCATAATGTCTGCTAGCATACACGAATCCGCCTTTGGCGGTACTTTTTATAACGAATCTTACCAGCGTTTAGTTTCAACCTATGGCCGTACTGTCATATAACGAAATCCTCCCAAAGTGCATCATCAACTATAATAATGAGCCCTATGAGGTGCTCTCGTCGCACATTTTCCGGATGCAAATGCGCAAGCCAGTAAACCAGACCAAGTTGCGCCAGCTGGTCGGCGGCAAAGTCATCGAAATATCTTTTCATCAGAACGAAACGGTGACCGAAGCAGATACCGAAAAGATGCAGGCTTTGTATCTCTATACGAACCGCGGCGAGAGCTGGTTTGCACAGGCCGGCAATCCGAAAAATCGTTTTGCATTCCCAGAAGACACCGTACACGACAAGGTACAATGGCTCGCACCAAATTCACCGGTTGAAGTACTGACCTATGAAGAAAAGCCGATGACGATAAAAATACCGGTCAAAGTCGATCTTGTCGTGAAAAATGCTCCGCCGGCAGTAAAGGGCAACACCGTTTCGGGCGGCACTAAGCTCGCCGAACTCGCGACTGGCGCGAAGGTAAATGTGCCCCTCTTCATCAATACAGGCGATACCATCCGCGTCAACACCGATACCGGCGAATACGCTGAGCGCGTCGAAAAAGCCTAGGGACTGTCCTTATGCTGCGATGTAGGGAAGAAGCGCCATGTAGCGAGCGCGTTTAATGGCCTGCGCGATATCGCGCTGCTTATTCGCCGGAATACCGGTGCGCTTTTTCGAGAGCATCTTCGCGTGCGGATTCGTAAATTGCTTCAGATATGCGACATCTTTATAATCGATGCATTTCTTAATCTCAATCTCTTCGCGTTCAGCTTGGTAGGCCATATGCGTGATTTAAAATGGAATATCTTCCGGATTAATTTCCTCGTCTGGATATTTTATTTCGCCATCGTCCTTTGGCGAAGTCTGTTCATCGCGGACGCCACCGACCGACCCGGCAGATGGGACGCTTTTGCCGCCATCGGCGCCGAACTGGAATGTATCTACGACAATCTCCGTACGATAATTCTTTTCCCCGTTCTCTTTATCATCCCACGAGCGTGTCTGGATGCGTCCTTCGACAAAAATAGGACGGCCCTTTTTACAGTACTGTGCGATGACCTCCGCCGTACGGCCGAACGCGACGATATTATGAAATTCGGTTGCTTCCTGCTTCGCGCCGTTCTTGTCCTTATAGGTACGGTTCGTCGCAAGGCCGAAGTTCGCGACCTGACTTCCTGACGGAAGCGCTTTTAGCTCCGGGTCGCGGGTAAGATTGCCGTAAAGAAATACTTTGTTGAGGTACATGGTCCGTCGTATATTATATAGTGATACTCTCGAGTGCTGCGTCAAGCTCGGCGCCGGCAATCGCCTCCGGATCTTCCGTGCGCTCCGGCGTTTTCACCTTAATCTCGCGCATCTCGACGACGTGACGGGCAATCTCTTTCGTCGTAATGAGATCAATGAAACGGACAATGTATTTGTTCGCGTTCGCGGCGGCGAGGATTTCGGCATGGGCGGATGTGTGAGTCTCGTAGACGACCCACGCGAAATACGCCGAATCGAAATCGCGCCGGCCGGCGACCTCTTGGCGGGAGATGGTGTAGGCAAGCTGAATCTTCTCTGGTTCGCCTTCGGCAATGACCGCACTCCTTTCTGCAATAAACGCGTGCATCGTCTGATATATTTTCTTCACCTCCTCAATGGGAAGCTCGGGATCGAGATGAAAGCCGAGCTCATAGACACGAGATTCGCCCGCGGCGTCTTCGAGCGCCTGGTCCGCACGCACTCCTTCGTCCTGATTCTTAGCCATAATTTCAGCATCCTAGCACGGTATTTTACCGCCCGCAACAACGAATTTGTTAGAGGCTAAAGACACGCCGCGCGTTTGCGAGGAGCTCGGTACGGACAATCTCCGGATCTTCGGAACGAATGTCGGCGATTTTGGCAACCACGTCAATAACCGCGAGAGGATCATTGCGCTGCCCGCGGCGAGAAGCGGGCGCGACATACGGCGCGTCGGTTTCCGCCATGATGCGTGTGAGCGGCGCCGCGCGAATGACAGCATCGTAGTCGCGCGCAAAGGTAATGACAGCCGTGAAGGAAATGGAAAAATCGAGCGCGAACAACGCCTCGGCTTCATTGATACCACCGACGAAAAAGTGGATATCACCGCGTATGTTCGAATGCGCGGCTTTCGCCTCTTTCAAAATCTCTATCAGATCTCGGTAGGCATCCATCGTGCCCTTACTCGGGCGGGCATGGATGATGAGCGGCTTGTCAAATGCGGCGGCAAGTTCAATATGTTTTTGCAAAATTTCTTTCTGCTTACGCTTCACCTGATCGTTCACATCTGCCGGCCTATAGTAATCCAGTCCGCACTCCCCTATAGCAACGACCTTTGAATGTGCGGCGAGCGCGTAGAATTCTTTTTGATCAAATGACTCCTGCGGGACATAGTTTGGGTGAAGTCCGACTGACGTGAACAAATGCTCATATTTCTGTGCAAGCGCGATGGCCTTCTCTGAGGACTCTATATCGACGCCGACGATAATGCCCGCAACCTCTTCGTCCTTCATTCGTGCGATGACGCTTCCCTTGTCATGTGCATAGTTATCAAATTGTATATGGCAATGCACGTCGACATACCGGACCTTCATGCGCGCACGATATCATAAAAACAAAACGGCGGCCTCGAGGGACCGCCTGTTGTATTACTCACTATCTCTATCTCTCCTGGAAGCGATTGAGACCGCGGTTCACGACACCGACCATACAACTCGCCATGCCGATGCCTCCGGGAGATACGAGGAGAATGCGCACAAAGAGCGGCTCTCCTGGCACTATTTCCTTCAAGAAATACGCAGCGTAGATAATTGAACTTGCCGTGACAACAGCGAAAATCACGGAAAACGCGATTGAGCCAGCCGAAATCGAACCAACGGTCGGCGCTGCGCAAATCGCAGCGAGAACCGTCCACGTCAAAGCACTTTCAATCGGACTCCCATCCGGAATCGACGCCGTTCCCGTGAAGATATAAACGACGAACATTACTACGAACGTTACCAAGAATACCAGTACGGACGTGGCGGCGATGCCAAAGCCGGCGCCATAGAAATGCATTCCAGCTACAGCCTGAACAAAAAAAACGAGAAGGTTCACCACCAATAGCGCACGCATGGAATCTCCTTCCAGAAAAAGAATCACCCTGCGCTACGCGAGCATCGCGATGCAGGTCCCGCGGGAATATTCGCTAATATATGATCGATTGTCAAATCCTGGGAAAGAGATTCTCGGGCTTCTTGTTCTCAAGCACCGCCTTCTTGATCGTCTCGCTTGTCTGCGGCATAAAAGGATTCAAAAGGTGGGCTATCATATAGAGTTCACGCACGAGTTCACTGATGAGCGCACGACCTTTCTCCGCATCTGCTCTGACGATAACGAAAGGCTTCTCATTCGTGATGCGTTCATCGGACGCTTGAATGCGTCGCCATACCATGTCCATCGTCTGATTGAATTCAAAAGCGTTCAGTGTATCCCAATATTCCTGCGGGAAGGAGGTGGTCTCTAGATGGTCGACCGGTTCGGACAAGTTTGTCTCTGCGAGCTTCATAACGCGCGCGACAAGATTACCAAGACCGTTCGTCAGATGCGCAGTATAGTGCTCATGGATTGCTTCATGTGTGAGGTCGGAGTCTTCAAGGGGATTCACGTGGCGCAAGAGGATATATCGCACTGCATCGGTCCCGTATTTCTTCACGAGATCAAGTGGGTTGATGACGTTTCCGAGCGATTTGCTCATCTTCTGTCCCCCGCTCGTAATGAAGCCGTGTATGAATAGCTGCTTGGAGAGCGGGAGTCCGGCGGACAGCAACATCGCCTGCCACATCGCCGCTTGCTGGCGCAGGTTATCCTTCCCGGCAAACTGCGTCACTGGCCACCATTTCCGGAATGTTGAGGTATTAGTCGGCCAGCCGATAGCGGACACATAATTCACGAGCGCGTCGAACCATACATATATCACGTGTTCATCATCGCCAGGTACCGGCACTCCCCAGGAGAGCTTTTCCGTACGGCGCGAGATGCTGAAATCTTTCAGTCCGGCCGAGGTGAACGAAACGAGTTCCCGGACGCGCTCCTCGGGAAGGAGGAAATCATCATGGGACGCATATTGCTTGAGCAATGCATCCTGGTATCTGGAAAAGCGGAAGTAATAATTCTCTTCTCTGCGAATTTCTATTTCAAGGGTCGGATGAAGCGGACATTTTCCGTCCACGAGTTCGGAATCGGTCTTCTCAAGTTCACAACCGATGCAATACTTTACCTCGTAAGCGGCCTTATAGATATCGCCCGCGGCGTTACAACGCTTCCAGAATTCCTGCGCGGCTGCAATATGATGCGGATCGGTCGTTCGAATGAATGAATCGTAGGAAATATTGAGAGTATCTGCGAAGACCTTGAAACGTGCGGCATACTCGTCAACGTACGTTTGCGGGTCCTGTCCCGCCTCGGTGGCCTTCTGTGCGATCTTCGCCCCGTGCTCATCGGTGCCAATATTCAGAAAAACTTCTTTTCCGTCTAAACGCAGAGCGCGTGCAAAAGCGTCCGCCTCGACAAATTCAAGCGCGTGCCCGAGATGCGGGTCCGCGTTCACATACGGAAGCGTGGTAGTGATGTAGCGCGCACTCATATGGCTCTAGCTGCGCGCGTGCAGACGGCGCTTCCGCTTATCAAAATCTGTAATGAATTCAAGCACGACTGCTGCAACCGGCACTGAAAGCAGGACGCCGAGGAAACCAGCGAGCGTATACCCCGCGATAAGTGCTACGATGACAAGAAGCGGAGGGAGACCAACGATCTTTTTTACGATGAGCGGGTATATCAAATTCGATTCGAACTGGTTTACGACGATGTAGAGACCGGCAACAATGAAACCGAACGGGACACCGCCGTTAGAAAAAGCGACGATAACCGCCGCCGTTCCCGCGATGAGCGAGCCAAAGATGGGAATAATCTCTGCAAGCGCGGTAAAGACTGCCAGAAGGAGCGCATACGGAATGCCGATAATGAGAAGACCGAGGTAGACGAGGATACCGACGATAACCGAGAGCAGTATCTGTCCCTGCATCCAGAGTCCTATCTTCTTTTGTGAACGTTTCCAGAGGTCGACGGAGTACTCCTCATATGCAACTGGCATTATCATGCGAAGAAAATCATCAACCCCGGTATCCTGCAGGGCAAAATAGAATGAGAGAACAATGACAAGCGAAAGCGAGAAAATGCCCCCGAAAAATGTAATGAAGAGTTGGAACGTTCCTTCCGACGTTGTGGTGAAAATGGATCGGAGTGAAAGAAGCGTCTGGATGAATGACTGTACCCCCTGCTGTCCGCTGATGGGATTGATCGCACCAGAAATGTTCGGAAACGAAGAGACGATGTTCAGCGTATCGAGATACTTTGGTGTTGCGGAAAGAAAGTTCGTGGCATCCGAGATAATAGGTGGAAAGAAGAAATAGAGGAGCGAAAAGATCGAACCGAAGACAAGTATGTACACGAGAAGCGCCGCAATGAAGCGCGGGATGCTATGGCGGATGAAAAAGGCGACTCCGGGTTCGATGGCCGAAGCGATGATGATTGCTGTGAGAACAAGGAGCACGAGGTCACGCAGGAGCCATAAGATGTATGCCCCCGCTATGATAAACAGCGCTGTGAAAATGATGCCCGGCGTGATGGAGATACGTGTTTCCTTACTCATATGGGCATCCTAGCATAGGTTATATACCATAGCGCATAGGAAGCGACCAAAAACAAGAAACCCTGACAGAGTCAGGGAAAATTTGAATCACAGAGGGAGCCGCAATGTTCTTAGTAGGCACATCCGGCCTCGTCGCGTTCGCGCAACTCCGCGACAGCCTTGACGCATGCCCGAAACTCCGACGTTAGTATGAGATCCTTCATGTCGACACTTACTCCCCCCGCCTCCGACATCCAGACCTTGTACGGCGAACCGTCATATGACTTCATCCAGCCGCTGCCACTTATGTCGTTCCATTTCCACCACAACCATTTGGAAACGGCTATTACTATCTTCATAATCAATTTCTTAACCATCTACCTCTCCTTTGCTTTTTGAAAACTCCAAAAGAACTCCTAGGGAAAGTAGTATAACGTATCTGAAGCGACCTTCAAAATGAAGGTCTTCTATATGGCCATTTCTATACAAACGGAGCGTATGCGATCAGTGGCTTCCTTGACGGTAAGACGCTCTTGGTTTCCAGTATCGCGATGGCGGAGTGTCACGGTATCTTTCAAATTCGGCGTTTCACCGAGCGTATCGAAATCGACAGTGACACAGAAGGGTGTGCCGATTTCGTCCTGCCGGCGATAGCGCTTGCCGATATTGCCGTTGTCATCCCACGCGATAGCCGGATGCACTTTCTTGAGCTCTGCGCGTACCTCCATCGCGGCTGCAACAAGTTCTGGTTTATTTTTCAAAAGCGGCGATACCATCGCCTTGATCGGCGCGATTCTCGGCGCGAGCGCGAGGTACGTTCGCATCTCGCCGCCTAACTCGTCTTCGCGATAAGCACTCGTGAGCACTGCGAGTATCGTGCGATCAACGCCCATGGACGGTTCAATAACATGCGGAATGAATTTTTCTTTCGTTGCCTCGTCCAAGTATGAAAGTTCGGTGCCGGACGCCTTCGCGTGGGCAGCAAGGTCGAAGTCGGTGCGATATGCGAGGCCCCAAAGCTCCTTGCGGCCAAAGGGATAGTCGAATTCAAAATCAATTGTGCGCTTCGAATAATGCGCACGGTCCTCGGCGGGGACCTCAAGCTCGTGCACCTTATCTTGCGGGAGACCGAGTGCCTCTGCAAAGAGATGCATCATCTTTCGCCACTCTTCAAATGCCTGCTCCCACGAGGCGGGTGGTACGAAATATTCCACTTCCATCTGGGAGAGTTCGCGTAGACGGAAGATAAAGTCGCGCGGTGCTATTTCATTTCGGAACGCCTTCCCCAGCTGTGCGATCCCGAAGGGCAGTTTTGGGTGAAGTGAGTCCACAACGCTCTTGTAGTTAGTGAAAATACCGCCGGCGGTTTCGGGACGCAGATATACCGTTGCCGACTCGTCTTCCGTCGCTCCAGCGTGCGTCTTGAACATCATATTGAACTGGCGCACGCCACCAAGCATTCCGCCGCATTCGGGGCACTTCTTCGTATCATCAAGATGGTCGGCGCGGAAACGCTTCTTGCATTTCTCGCACTCCACAAGCGGATCAGAGAAACCGCTCACATGGCCACTCGCTTCCCAAATCTTCGGATTCATCAGAATAGCGGCATCAACGCTGTACACATCGTCCCGGTCATCGCGAAACATACGAAGCCAGAGACGCTCAATATTTTCTTTCAGAAGCACACCCATCGGCCCGTAGTCAAATGTCCCCGCAAGACCTCCATAAATCTCGGAGCCGGGAAAGACGAAACCGCGCCGCTTAGCGAGCGAGACGATTTTTTCCATCAGATTCTGATCATTCATACGGCTACTGTACGCCAAAAGTGCAACAAATTCTATTGAACGATAGAGTCGGCGGAGACATATCCCGGGTCGCCATTCGTCTCAGTCGTCGCCGGATTAGCGGTCGCGGAGATCTGTACTCCTGCGAAACGGTCGTAGCCCGAAAAGGACGCGGCACTGGTCAAAGATGGTGCGGTGCCCTTCTGCGAGGTCGAAGGTGTAATCGAAACTAGGAAGGCTCCCTGTGCGCTTGCACCCTGTGCGAGATCACCTACGTTCCAGGTCACCGTACTGGAAGATCGATCGTACGAGAATGAGCCTGTGCCGGTTGAGAGATTCGAGTAAGAAACGTAGCTTGGGAGGGTGGCGGAGACCGTCCCGCCTGCGACGGCGCTCCCTTCATCCTGGACGTTCCAGACAATCGTGTAGGCCGTCGCTTGACCGGCGATCGGCGGAATAGGGCCACTCGTGCTTAATGGTCCTGAGGAATGGAGCGAGGACGCCGCGAGCATGACAGTCGTTGTAACTTTCGCAGTCTCCGTTGCGAGGGCACTTACATATTCCGGCACATTTGTCTGTCCTATGCGCGTGCCCGACACCGATATCGCGAAGGTGACGTCAGGAGAGAGAATCGATGCACTCGTCGGCAGAGTCGAAAACGTGAAGACTCCAACGCCGGAAGCACCGGGCGCCAAAGACGCAAGAGCGGGATCAGTATCCTTGCTGAAGACAATCGTGTGGTTAATGGAGTTGTAGAATCCGTTCGTGGTTTGAATGCTGTTGTAGTCAAGCGCGGCACCCGAAAGCGCGACGGAGACGGTCGCATCTGTCACACTTGTCGAGAGTGTATTGGCGTAGGACAGCGTGACGCTTTGCGAACTCCCGGGCGATATGACGACATTCGGCGATGTATCTCCATTAAGCGCGAGTGTCGTGCTGATAAAAGGCGCGACAATGGTGACGGGGATATCCTGGGACATATAGGTAACCGCCAGCGTCTGGTCGTAGGGCGTATTCGCGGTTCCGACATCAAAATGAAAAACTTGTTGCTCGCCGTCTTGTCCCGTGAGCGTCCCCGTAAGCGTTACCGTCTTGCTCGCTCCCGGCGCGAGCGTACCAATGAGAAAACTTGAATTATTTAACGGAAGCGAGGATGACGTGGCCAGAAAGCCGAAGGGAAGAACCGCCGCGAGGACGATATTACTAAGCGGGACAGTCGCATTTGAATTGACGGTAAGTGTGAACGTGAGCGGTTGACCCGAAACGGTCTCTGAGAGAGAGTCGACGGAAACTGAGAGTGGCGTCGTAGACACCGTCAGCGAATACGAAGATTTCTTAACGAAGATGGCGTTGGACCCGACGATGCCATACGAGAGGGAGATCGGAAGTGCGAGTGCCTGACCGGCACTCCCGAACACGATGGCCTTGATCGATCGTGTTACGGTTTGCCCGCTTCCAATCGCGCCCAGATTCTCGATATATGTCGGGTATGCCGCAAGCACGTTGGTCGCATTGCGTGTGCCGTTCGGAAAATCGATCTCAATAGTTGCGTTCTCGATGGCGACTGAATTCGTGTTTGTGATGGTGAGTGAGAGTGGAACGACATCTCCGCTGGCGATTGTCGCCGGGCCCTGAACATCAACAGTGACCTTATCCACTGAGACCGAGTTGCCACCCATATAGAAAACATAGGCGGCGATACCGAGCGAAGCGAGAAAGAAAAAGAAGGTGACGCCGAGAAATGTACGCGCGAGGCGCAGACGTTGTGTTCCCTTATGCGGAGCGGTGGGCTGGAGCGTATTCTTCCCCCACTCGTGCGGAAGTTCCCGGGTATCAGGAGAGGAGAGCCGACGACGCGGGTGGCCGGGCGACGCGGGTGCATAAAGACGTTCGCGTGCACGCTCGAGCGAACTGGTGTTGTCTTCGGGAAACGGAGGCATCATCTGCCAGTATACAAGAATTTAAAGGCCCGAGGCGGCGATGCCGCGGTTGATGCGGGCGATATAATCTGCACGCGCTGTGCGTGCCTCGACGAGCGCCGGATTTGAAAACGCGGACACTCCGCCGGGGATATCCCCTGCGTCCAACCCAAGCGCGGCGAGCACGCGGAGCGCAGCGAGCATTTCTGCCGGTTCATCAGCATCTTCGGGAAGCGTCGCAAGGGCCTCAAAAAAACCGCGAATGATTGGAAACAGCTCGGGATCGCGTCCTTCCCTTCCGACGAGCCGGAGAAGGAATCCCGACACGCGGATCGCAGTCTCTCGAGCTGGTGCACGCTCCATACGCTTGAACCAATTCTCTTCAAGCACGGCGCCTGCAATGCGCCACCCTTCTTCTCCTCGCACGAGCACCAGCCGACTCTCCGCAAAAGTCGCGAGCGCGGCAGCAAGCTTCGCGCCAGATTTCCGCACGCCCTGCGTACGAGCGCGCACAAGACCGAGTTCACTCGTGAGTAGTGTCACGAACACATTCGCCTCCCCGAACGGGGACCGCGCAAGTACAATACCGCTTGTCTCGTATTTATGACGCATCGCGTATTAAATTGAAGCGTTCGGGGCCATCCGGCAACTCGGCGACAAAAGCGCCGTCAACGGCAAGTTCGAAGCGGGCTGTATCTCTTGGCGAGAGACCGAGTGTTTTGCGCGCTTCAGCAACCGCACGATCAAACTCACGCTTGGTTCCCTCGGTTATTAATTCAGGGGTAAGTATAGTATCGAGCTCAACCGTCGTGTGCCCCGTTGAAATGTGCTTTACATTCACTTCGTCGGCAAGAATAGCCGCAAATTCTTGAGAGAGCGAGTCCGGTATCGAAAGTTTTGCAAGCGGCTGACGCACCTTGATGCCGAAGCTCTGTCGCAGTTGAAGCGCGTCGGAAGCAAGTGTGCGTATATGCGCCATGTCTTTTAAGAGCTTCTCGTCGAGGTCCGAGCCGAACAGCCGCCATTTCTGCTTTATCTCCGGCCAGTCAGAAAGATGTACACTAATCGGATCAGTTGCCATACGTACGTCCTGAAAAACTTCTTCTGCGATAAACGGTGCGGCGGGTGCGATAACCATTGAGAGTGTACGGAGCACGTACCGGAGCGTGGCGAGTGCAGCCTTCTTGTCGGCTCCCTCTTCCTTGAACCGGTCACGCGAACGGCGGATATACCATGCTGAGAGATCGTCGATAAAGTGTGCAAGCGGCCGCGTCGCTCTATCTAGCCTATACCGGGCATATCCCTCGGATGTCTCTTTAGTAAACACAGTAAGGCGCGCGAATATCCATCTATCGAGCGTATTCGTACTTGTCAGCGCACCCTCTGTACCATCTGCATAAAGCTTATAAAAAGAGAGTACATTGGTGAGGCGTCCGATGCTCTTTTTTGCAACCTCATCAACACCGCTTTCAGAAAAGACGAGATTTTCTGCCTGCATCACTGGTGACGAGAGGAGATAGAGACGGAGTGCATCGGCCCCGTGTCGTTCTACAATCTTCATCGGGTCTGGATAATTCTGCAGCCGTTTAGACATCTTTTTGCCGTCCCCGGCCAAGACGATTCCGTTAACGATGACGTTCCGAAATGCATTCTTCTTGAACAACGCTCCGGCAAGCACATGCAGGTAATAAAACCAGGCGCGCGTCTGATCGATGCCTTCGGCGATGAACTGTGCGGGAAATGCGGATTCGAATCGCTCCTTGTGTTCAAACGGATAGTGCTCTTCTCCATACGGCATCGAACCGGAGTCGAACCAGGTATCAAGCACGTCCGGAATACGGCGCATCACGCCGCCGCACGCACACGGCACGGTAATCTCATCGACGATGTGTTTGTGGAGGTCGTCAATCTTTTTCCCGCTCGCCTCTTCCAATTCCGCCGCTGAACCGAATACGCGCTTCACTTTGCATGTCTCGCAGACCCAGAGCGGAATGGCGCTCGCCCAGAAGCGCTGACGCGAAATGGACCAGTCGCGTGCGCCCGAAAGCCAATTCCCCCATCGCCCATCTTTAATATGTTCTGGTGACCAATTGATTGCCTTTGCGTTTTTAAGTAGATTGTCTTTTATTTGCGCAACGGCAACAAACCACGATGACGTCGCATAGTTCAGAAGCGGCGAATCGCAACGCCAACAGTGCGGATAGGAATGGGTAATGTTCTCTTTAGAGAAAAGAGTCCCATGCTCCTGAAGATACTTGAGCACAGCGATATCCGTACCAAGTCGCATACTGTCGTCGTCAGAGCGCGGTTTCACTTCCATCCCGGCAAAGTCCTTCACTTCGCTCTTCATCGTGCCATCCATGTTCACGTGTTGGACGAACGGCAAATCTACTTTCTTAGAAAGTTCCCAATCGTCCGCACCAAAGGCAGGCGCTTCATGTGCGATGCCCGTACCGGTGTCGGTGGTGACAAAATCTGCCGCGTATATCTTCCATCCGTTCTCGTGATTCCTCAGATTCTTATCGTTCACGTAGTAATCAAACGGGGGCTCGTATTCAAGACCAACCAGATCGGAACCATTGAAGGTTTTTAAGACGTTCACCACCACTTTCCCATTTTCCGCTTTCTCCGCGCCAATAATTTTCTGATAATTTTCATGATCCTTTTCAGAAAAAATATAGATCCCATCAGAAATATTCAGAGAATCTTTAATTTCAACTCCTACATATTTAATATTCCTCCCTACCGCAAGCGCGACATTGCCTGGGAGTGTCCACGGTGTCGTCGTCCATGCAAGGAGGTACACATTACCTTTCAACCCGAGCTTCTCAGGACTTTTTAAGTTAAACTTTACCGTGACCGCAATATCTTTGACATCCTTATACCCCTCCGCAACTTCCTGTTGGGAGAGTGTCGTCTCACATCGTGGGCAGATATGCATTGAACGGTAATCCTCATAAACCAGACCTTTATCGTAAATTTCTTTGAAGACCCACCATACGCTCTCCATATATGGCTTGTCCATCGTAACGTACGCGCGCTCCATATCCGCCCAGCGACCAATGCGCGGAATGAATGTCTTCCAATAATCAACATATACCAAGACTTGCTCGCGACAGCGCTCATTGAACTTCGCAACACCATATTCCTTAATATCTTTCTTATGCTTGAAGCCAAGTTCTTTCTCCACGATGTTTTCTATCGGGAGTCCGTGGCAATCCCAGCCCCATTTGCGCGGCACGTGGTAACCGCGCATTGTCCAGTAACGCGGTATGACATCCTTGATAATGCTCGCGACGATATGGCCGTAGTGCGGCGTGCCGGTCGCGAATGGCGGTCCATCATAGAATACGTACTCACCCTTCGGAGATTTCTTTGCAAGCGATTTCTCGAATATGCCCTCACGCTCCCAAAATGCGAGAATAGCTTCTTCGCGCTTTGCCGCTTCAGATTTCTCGGGCATATCAGCCATATCGGCTAATCCTAGCGTTTACACACTAAAAAAGAAACTCACATCCTCTCGGGTATAGGAATGCCGAGGAGTGCAAGCCCGTTCGTCATGGTCTGCACAAATGCGTGCGCAACCATGCGTTTGTGCACCTCAAAATCGCCGCTGATGATGCGTTCCTTCGCGTAGAAAGAGTTCCACTCGCCGGCAAGCTCGGTGAGATATGTCACGAGCACGTTCGGTGCGAGTTCACGCGCGGCACGTGCGGTGATTTCGGGAAAATGCAGAATAATCCGTTCAAGCAGATATGGAATCTCTGGCACCCCCGCTGTGGGCGCACCGCTCCCCGTCTGTGCAAGCACCGACTTTGCTCGTACGAGGGCATATTGCAGATACGGTCCCGAATCGCCATCGAGCGACAGTGATTTCTCCGTGTCAAACAGGATGTCCGAACCCGGCGCCTGTCGCAAAAGCATATATTTGATTGCACCGATGGCGATCTGTTCGGCAATAAGCGGGTCGGCATTCTTTTCGCCTGCTTTCCTGATAATGTCCTGAATAAACGAACTCGCTGTGATGACATTTCCCTCGCGCGACGACATCTTCCCCGATGTGAGTTTCAGGAAGCCGGTCGCGAGATGAGTCGTCTTCGCAGCGACACGCGGCGCGATCTCTCCAAACACAGCGAGAACCGTCTTAAAGCGTCCCGTCTGTTCATTGCCTGTGACGACAATGACATTATCCGATGGCCAGCGTTCCTCTTTGAGAAATGCCAGCCCGATGTCCTTCGCCTCATAGGTAGGCGTACCGTGAGATGTAATGAATACCATTGTGTGTACGCCCTTTCCTTCTCCGTTATAGATAATTGCACCGTCGCTCATCTCGAAAATCCCTTTCGCAAGACTGTCTCGCACCACCCGTACGCCGATTGCAGTCGTATCACTATCAAAGAATTCAAAATCAAAATGTGTGCCAAGCAGTTTCCAGATGCGGCGGAATTCTTCCATCGAGGTGTCGCGCCCTTTGCGCAAAAGTTCCATAAGTTCACGGTCAGTGCCAGCATAGAGCGCCCGGTTAAGCGCATCTATTTCTTCCTTCGCCTCTGGGCTTGTCTCATACGCACTTGAACCCGTGACATACGCCTCTCCTATCTCGCTTACCGTCATCGACTCACTGGTATTATTCTTCCGCAATCCCCAAATCGCTTTCGCGACATTCGGCCCGATATCACCGCCGAATGTATCACGCGCGACCGTCGCTCCGGAATTCTCAATGAGCCGAGCGACTGTTTCTCCTACGACCGTACCGACCAAATGACCGATGTGCATCTCTTTAAATGTATTCGGATTGGAATACTCAACAATGACTCGCTTTCCATTTTTTGCGACTCCCCTTCCCCACCGTGCTCCCTGCGCGCCTGCCTCTGCAACCACGAGTGTTACCGCCCCGCGTGTGAGCGTGATATTCACAAAACCGGGACCCGCAACCACGACATGGCTCGCGATGTCCTTGCCGAGTGAATCAACAAGAGAGTGAGCGAGCTCGTCCGCAAGCTCACTCGGATTCTTCCCAAGCGCCTTCGCTGCCGCAAGTGCAGCATTCGTCGCATAGTCTCCGTATACCGAATCGCTCGGGCATTCGATCACGAATGCAATGTTTCGTGCCCCCGCCTGTGCGAGTGCATCGCCGACCGCATTTCGTATCCGCTCTTCCATCAAAACAGTATAGCCGTTTCCTAAAATGAAGCGAAGGTACTATAGTTCTGCAATCAAGCTCTGTGTATAACGTTACATAAACGACTCTGGAATGGGATGTGCGAGGGCGAGTTTTTTGATTTCCCGCTTCGCCTCCTTTATTGCCACGGAAGTACGCTTCGTAAGCACCTCTATCATAATTTCCGCGACTCGTGTTGCCTCTTTCGCCTTGAGCCCGCGCGTCGTCATCGCCGGGGTGCCAAAACGGATACCAGACGGATCCATCGGCTTCCTCGTATCGTCGGCAATCGCATTTTTGTTAAGGGTGATGCCTGCACGATCCAGAAGTTTCTCGGCTTCTCCGCCCGAGATACCAAACGACTTCCACACATCAAGCAAGATAAGGTGATTGTCGGAACCGCCGGTAATCATCCGCGTCTTATGCTCCTTGAATACTTTCTCCATCGCATGCGTATTCTCTATTATTTGTTTTGCATATTTCCGGAATGACGGACGCAGCGCTTCACCGAAAGCGACGGCCTTTGCCGCAATCTGGTGCATATGTGGGCCGCCCTGAAATCCGGGGAACACGGCCTTGTCTATCTTCTTGGCGAGCTCTTCGCTCTCGCGCACGAGAATCATCCCACCACGTGGACCTCGGAGCGTCTTATGCGTTGTGGTCGTCATGACATCAAACCCGTAGTTGAACGGATTCTTCGCGATCTTTCCCGCGATGAGCCCAGCGATATGCGCGATATCCATCACTGAAACCGCGCCTACTTCACGCGCGATACTGACGAACTTTTTATAATCCAGCTCGCGCGGATACGCTGAAAATCCCGCGAGAATAATTTTTGGCTTTATTTTCTTGGCAACGCGGCGCATATCGGCATAGTCGATTTCGCCGGTTTCTATATTCTTCATTTTGTACCGTTGGAAATTGAAAATCTTGGTGAGGTACGTAACTGGGTGGCCGTGGGTCAGATGTCCGCCGTGCGAGAGATCCATACCGAGGATAGTGTCCCCCGGTTCGAGGAGGGCGAAATACATTGCGATGTTCGCATTCGCGCCGCCAAGCGGCTGGACGTTCGCATACTTTGCGCCAAAGAGTTTTTTTGCGCGTTCAATGGCGAGCGTCTCGACTTGATCCGTAAATTTCTGTCCGCCGTAGTAACGCTTGCCAGGATACCCTTCTGAATATTTATTCGTGAGCGATGACGCCATAGCTTCTTTCACCGCGCGCGAGACATAATTCTCGGATGGTATGAGCTCTAGCCCCTCCGCCTGCCTCACATCTTCTCCGCGAAGAATTGTTTCTACCTTTTGGTCCTGTTTCTTGATGTAGGTGTACATATTATCTTTTCTTCTTTATGGCCTTTCGATCTTTCTCGTTGAACCCTCCCACCACCGTAATATCGCCCTTAATCGACGGATGTGGGTTATAACCTTCAAGGAAGAAATCTTCATACACGAAGCTGTCTAACTCCTTCTTC
The DNA here is from genome assembly GCA_035533615.1 of Minisyncoccota bacterium. GTDB lineage: Bacteria > Patescibacteriota > Minisyncoccia > Phycocordibacterales > Phycocordibacteraceae > C7867-001. Next base: position 11,639 of record DATLTM010000031.1, on the reverse strand, counting down.
TTCGGGTTTATCTTCATTCGTGGAAACGGCCGTGGCTTCCGTTTGATTTGTTCCCTCGCTTGTTTGTAGTGATTGCCGTATAAGTGCGTATCTCCGAGAAAATGCACGAATTCTCCCGGTTTATAACCAGTTACCTGTGCAAGAATCATCGTGAGGAGTGCATAAGACGCAATGTTGAATGGTACGCCAAGGAATGTGTCTGCCGAACGCTGGTAAAGCGCCAGCGAGAGCTTCCCATTGGAAATATTCACGTTGAACATTGTGTGACATGGCGGTATCGCCATCGATGTACCCGGTTTCGACATCTCATACACATATTCCGGATTCCATGCGGACACGACGACATGCTTACGGTCCGGATAATTCTTCGTCTTCCACACGGCCCATGCAAGTTGGTCGATCTTGCGCCCATCAGCGGCGGGCCATTTACGCCATTGACGACCATACACCGGGCCAAGCTCACCCCATTCCTTCGCGAACTTCTTACTCGCAATGATCTTCGCAATGAATTCTTCTTGCGTCATTTTCGGCACTGCACCGGTCTCCATCTTTTTTTTGTACTCCTTATACGGCCAATCGTCCCAAATATGCACCCCCTGCTGCACGAGCGGGCGGATATTTGTTTCTCCACGCAAGAACCACAACAGTTCATGGATGATGCCTTTGAGAAATACTTTCTTAGTCGTAAGAAGTGGGAACCCTTTTGAGAGGTCATAACGCATCATCCGACCGAACACACTCTTGATAGCAATACCGGTATTGAATTCTTTCTTTTCGACACCATTTTTCAAGATATCCCGCAGGAGCTCAAGATATTGATATTCAGGATGCCGAGTTTTCATGATTGCAAAGTTATTTCTTCTTTTTCGTCACTCGCCTTTTCTTCGCTATAGTCTTTCGCTCCTCGATAAAATGGTTCGAATTTTTAGCACCATATCGCCCAGTCTCTTTGTAGGTTCGTCCAGACGGGCTTGAGAGCCGTGCAAACAAGAGCTGCGCAATCGTCATGCCGGGCCGCAGCACAATTGGTACGTTGCTCGTATTCACAAGCTCGAATATCGGATAGAAGTAGTGGCATGGATTGAAGAGCATCGCGGTATTGTGCACAACCAACCCGGCGCGAGCGAGCGACGATTTTCCGGAGAGTAAGACGAGATGTTCACGATTAACGCCGATGAATTCCCGCTGTTTCCCGAGCACGCTCTCGCCCGGATGCAGGACGAATGCATCCCCGTCTTTTATCTTCACGGTGCGTGTTTGCGGATATATCTTATGTACCGGATCGACAATGACGGTCACATGACGATTTGTCACTTCGAATTTATTCCCGAGCGTGACGTCATAGCTCGCCGGCTGTAATTTCTTCAGGTCGAAAGGACGAATAACGATACTTCCATCTTTAATTCCCTTCTTGATATCTACGTCGGAAAGGAACATGTCTAGATTTGGGTTTCCTCACCGTGCGAGATACGGCCGCCTTGATGCTGCCCACGGTAGCCGATGACCTCGCCTTCTATTTTATAGAACACGATATTGCAAAAACGCGCCCCAAGCTGGAGCTTCACCGGAAACGGGCCTAAGTTCGTAAGACCGAACGTGAGCTGCCCTGTATAACCTGGATCAGTCTTGGTCGCAAGGAGAAGGAGGCCAGCGCGGAATAGAGAACTGCGCGGATAGACCATTGGCATTAGATCGAGCGGCGTGCTAATCGTTTCCGCAGTCTGCACGAGATAATAGTCGCCCGGCTTCACGACAAGCTCATCCTGCGCGTCGCCCTCTTTGAGATGATGGAGTTCTTCGGTTTTCACTCCACGGCGCCTACCGAGGCCGGCGGCGCCGTCGGCTTCGATATATGCTCCTCCTTCAATAATTTTATGCACTGCGCCAAGACGTAAATCAATGCCGGTTCCTTCTGGATTTGAGAAGTCGCGACCGCCGAGTCCGCTGATAAGATTCTCCTCTTTTATCCTCCGAACAACTTCGTTGATGCCGATGACTGACATCTTGCTAGTATACGGGAAATGGCAAAAGGTACAGATATTGACACGGAATATGAAATAGGCCGAATTTCGCTTATCGCTGCCGTCGGAAGAAACAGAGAGCTAGGGAAAGATGGGAAGCTCCTCTGGCACATCCCCGAGGATATGCGGCGGTTTAAGAAACTCACAACCGGTCACCCAATCATTATGGGACGAAAGACCTGGGAATCGCTATCCCAGCAATACCGACCACTCCCTGGCAGGACAAACATCGTCGTAACGCGGCAAATAAAATATGAGGCGCCCGGAGCGACAATCGTTAATTCGCTTGAGGCCGCGTGCGTCATTGCGGCGCGCGTATCGGGCGCGAACGAAATCTTCGTCATCGGCGGCGGAGAGCTATACATTGCCGCGCTCGCCTTTGCAGACCGCCTCTATCTCACGCTCGTCGATGCTACTGCCGAAGCTGATACCTACTTCCCACCATATGAACAGGATTTTCAAATTACTTCGGATGAGGTCGGCGCTGGAGAACCAGTATGTCGATTCCTCGTACTCGAGCAGAAAGAAAAACACGCAACATGAGTCGCGTGTTTCCCATTTATTTTAAAATTACTTCACATCGATGCCCATTGAGCGCGCCGTGCCTGCGATGATGCGCGCAGCGGCTTCGGGAGAGCTCGCGTTCAAGTCAGGCATCTTTTCTTCAACGATAGTTGCAATCTGCGCTTTCGTTATGGTACCTACCTTCTCTTCTTTCGCCTTGCCCGAGCCCTTCTCGAGTCCGAGCGCTTTGAGGATGAGGCGGGAGGCCGGTGGATTCTTCATGATGAAGGTAAACGAGCGATCGTCGTAAACCGAAAGCTCGATCGGGATGATGGTCCCCCGTTTGTCCTTCGTCGCTTCGTTGAACTGAGCCACGAACTGGCCGATGTTCACACCGGCGGGACCGAGTGCGGTACCGACCGGGGGCGCGGCCGTGGCCGCCCCACCGGGGATCTGTAGTTTTATCTTCTTTACGACGGTAGCCATGATACGGATGACTCTACCTTAGAGTTTACGAACCTGCAAAAAGTCGAGTTCGACCGGCGTCTCGCGCCCAAACATTGAGACCATGACCTTTACCTTTCCGCGATCTTCGTCTATATCGCCAACTTTGCCTTCGAGATCCTTAAATGGGCCGTCGGCGATGACGACGGGGTCGTCCTTCACGAGATCGATGCGGTGCTTCGGCGCCTCCGCAGTCATGCGTTTCATCAGAGTCGCGACTTCGGACTCCTCCATTGGCACCGGTGTATTGCCACTACCAACGAAACCGGTCACCCGCGGGGTATTGCGGACAACGAACCACGAGTCGTCGTCGACAATCATGCGGACAAGAATATAGCCCGGATAAATCTTTTCTTCCTCGATAATGCGCTTCCCGGCTTTTACGCGGATCTTCTTCTCGGTCGGAACGATAACGTCGAAGATCTTGTTCTCCATACCAAGTGACTCGATGCGCTGTTTCAGATTGCGCTCAACAGCATTCTCATAGCCGGCATAAGTATGAATGGTGTACCAATGTGCATCCTCCGGCTTGGACATAGTTTCGTCGCGAATCTCTTTGCGCACCGAAGGTGCGATGTCGGCCATACCGATTTCCTCTGGTAATTCTGTCTCGTCGCTGTGCAGATGTGTCATATCCATATCAAAAATTATCCACCGGCGATGTGGCTCACAATCAAGCCGAAGCCATAGTCGAGCAGGCCGACCAGAAGCGCAATGAGTGCCGCGATGAAAATCACCACGAGGGTATGTGCGACCGCTGTCCGATTCGTTGGCCAGACGATATGGGCAAATTCCTCGCGCACATGTTTCAGATACGTGAATGGTGAGGTCATAAGGGACGTTTAGTAAATAAAAAAGCCCTGCGGGCCTTTGACACTAGGCATGATAGCACGGTGGTAGTATGCGTCAAGCACGATTTGCAAAAATTCTAAGAATGTGGCATAAGGGACTTCGGCTTGTAGTACCTTTCAACCATACTGATAAAGGAGCACGCCATGAGGTTATTGTGTTTCTTAGCGCTCTTAGGATTGTCTGGGTGCGCAGTAGGATTGCTCCCGTATTTACCGTCCATTGCAGTGTTCGGAGAAAGCGCGATGCAGCCCACTACGAACGGGCCAGCAACCGATGCTGACATCTCTACCGCGCAACTGGCGGCACCGACAACTGGCACCACCTTCGTGGAGGCAGTCAAGACGGTAGCGCATCACCTGGGGTATCAAGTAAGTTCGATGAACCCCACCGGAGGGGATACATGGGCCGTCGAAGTGTCCAAGACGGAAGAGAAAACCGTGTACATCATCGGAAGAAAGATGACCTACACGACGGTCACGCTCCAGCTGGAGCCGAACGGCCGCACGGTGGAAATAAGCGCCCAGATCGTGGAGAACAACACCGCCAATAAGAGCGGCGACAGGACCAAAAAGGTCGCTGACCAATTCGCAACAGCGCTGTTGCGACAATACCAGATGCAAGTGACACATAATGCGAAGTAACACTTCGCTCGCACGACCCCGCTCCAGCGGGGTCGTTCCTTTTTACGTGCCGAACTTAGCGAATCTCGTAGGTGATAGAGACGGATGCGGTGTAGGTGTTTTCCCCTGCTGGAACGTTCGGAGTGGACGCAGCCTGAGCAGTAATTCCGCTCGCCTGCATGGCGTACAACGGAACCGGGGAGTTGTTCGAGGATTCGCTGAAGTTCACTATCTTCCCGAGATGAATGCCGAGCTGTTTCGCGAGAAGATCGGCCTGTGTTTTTGCTTTGTCAATTGCGTCAGCACGAGCGGCATCATATCCGGTGGTCGAATCATCAAGTGTGAAATCGGGACCCTGTACATTCTGTATGCCGAGCGTACCGAGGCCGCCGAGCATCGCGCCAACCGTTGCGAGATTACGGATCGTTACTTGAATCGTTTCAGACACTTGATAACCCGTGATCTTCGAAGAGTTCTGACAGAAAACGCCGGGCAGGCAAGTTACATACGAGTATTGAGGAGAGATATTGTATGCAAGCGTCGTTAGATCTGCGTCAGCAACGCCCTGGCCCTTGACGAAACCAATTGCTGCGTTCGCCTGCTTTGTGGTTGCAGCTTGTGCGTCCGAAACGGCTTTTTCTATATTCTGAATTGTAAAAGAAATATGGGCGACATCCGGTGGAAGCGTCGCCTGACCGCTTCCCTGCACCGTGATGGTATCGGTCGCTGGGTTGCCCGGCCGACCGAAGTTTTCTGCCGTCATTATTGTCTGTGCAAGCAAGAAGAGCGCGAGAATGCAGAGAACGCCGATGAGCACGGCGCGCGTGGCACCGCCATCGAACAGTTTAGAAAGTGGATTGTTGTTCATAGAAAGTAATTACAATTAAGGTTGGTTTTCGATATTAAAACCATTATTGCCCCTGAAGAGTCGTGAGAAGCTTTACAAGTGCGGCATACGCTGGCAGCGTCGAGGGATCGAGATTCGGATCGGTCCAATTTGCCACATTCCGATCGATTGCATCGAAACGCAATACATCTGAGCTACGGGCGAGATAATATGCTGTGTCAATGATGCCCTCGAAACGCTCAATTGAGACGACAGTGAAGCGGTGATTTCCAAGCACTGTGGAAGAGAATGCAGTCACTCCCACCGGCGCTCCAGAAGCGGTGTTGATGGCTGTCTGCTGTATAGTTGTGAGTGCAGTCGAGGATGCCGCGATCGCATAACGGCGAATGACGATGTCGGCGGCGCTCGTTGAAGACGCGGTAGTAGTTGATTCATATGCAGCAACACTCGCCGCATCGGGAAGCGCAGCAGCCGTGAATCCGTCAGGTACCGCGAAAGCGATACTGATGTCTGGTAGGGTCGTGTTCGGCGGCGGACATGCTGGAAACGAGCAAGAAATGCCGGTGCGCGAAACCGAAGTGCCATCGGGACACGTCTCGGCGTCAAGCGGGCACACGATCGGCTGAAACGGATGCTCGACGGCATTACGGTACACAAGCCCACCGAAGCCGAGGATGATTATGAGCAGGATGCCAAAAAAGAGGCTTTTCATGAGAATATATTCTACCACGCACTTAATTTTGGGCGGCTATCGGGAATTGAACCCGAATTGAGAGCTCCACAAGCTCCAGTGTTAACCGTTACACCATAGCCGCCATGCACGAATTTTTTATAACACGAAATCGAGCAGAGCGCGAAGAAAATCAGTACCGTGGTGTTTCCTCTGCAATACCGGCAAGATGATTCGCGAGACGCGCGAGCGCGAAGAGAAGCGAGGAAAGGCGGTTCAGGTATGCGAGTGTCTCGGGCGTGAGCTCGCGTAGGCCCAGCTCTTTGACCGCAATGATACGCCGCTCCGCGCGGCGCGCAATTGTCCGTGCGACATCGAGGAGCGCGGAGAGCTCAGTTCCACCGGCTATGGAGAATCCTTTCAGTTTTGGAATTTCTCTTTCAATATTGTTCACTATCTTCTCAAGATCTTTCACGGAGCCCTCCCCCACTTTTTTATCGGCACCTGCGACTTCGGCCTGGATGATAAACAGCTTCTCTTGCACCTCGCGCAAAACATCCGCAATATGCGGTTCCACCTCCGCACGCATCTTCACAAACCCGAGAAACGCATTCAACTCGTCGAGTGCGCCGAGCGCCTCGGGCAATTCTGACGACTTTGAAATTCGCTGCTGGTCGCAGCCGAACGTTGTCGTCGTTCCCATGTCCCCCTTGCCAGTGTAGAGCATACAATGCTTTTAATTTCTCAAGTATACATTGTTTCCCTCTCGTATTGACTAGGAACGACTTTATGTTTAGATGCTACATAGAACCCCGTTTACTCTTTGGAAAGGAGAAGACAATGAACGTTGTGGAAGTGGTTGTGGTTATGATCGGCATCCTGTTTTTTCTAGGGATACTTGTTTATCTGCGTCATCGAAACATCGTGATGGATAGGTACGAATGGCTCGAGATATTGAGCTACGACGCGTATCAGAGCGTCCAAAAGATACGCGAAAGAATGGAGACGTTGAAGAAAAAGAAGCCGATTAACAATGCGGCGATTTACGCGGACCTCGAGGAACTTGAACTTGAAGGGCTCGTAACGAGCCGATATCAGGAGAGAAAAACCAGTTCCCTCTCGTTCTCAATACTCGAGTATAGGCGAATACGAGGGAGTATCAGCGACAAGGCGAAGAATAGTGAGGAAACCCATCCTATCTTGCAACCGACTTGACGCAAGGTGTCCTCAAAAATCCGGCGCGGCTCTGTCGCCCGGATTTTATTTTCAGGAGCGCGTGGCTATTGACTTATTCTTGTTGAGGTGTTATTGTATTCTTGGACTAACAACCGGGAAAGAAAATGATAGAGGATTTAAGGCACCACCGCCGCCGGTTAACCCGGTGGGAACGACTTGAAATGGCGACGGATTCTCTCCTCGAGAGGATCCTTCGCTGGATGCTCGCGAAGAGCTTCGGGGAACTCGCGAGATGGGAGATCCTTCTGCTTGCGGGCGGGGCAATCTTGGTCGCTCTATGCTTCTTGAACCTCCTCCCGTCGGAGAAGATATGGGAGCAGGCTGGGGGGTATGCGACACGTTACATACCCCAATGATACAGTGGGTCCGGATGCATGGTGCAACCGGACCCACAGTTTAGAGGAAGCCGAAATGAAGAAGGGAAAGAGGGAGGTTTCAATAGTCGGCTACGATGGGATTCACTCTGCCATCGTCGACGAAGAATGGGTAAAGGAGATAACAAAAGAAGTGGTGCCCACAACAAGTGAAATACCACTAGAGCGCCTAGTGGTAGAAGTGGGGGCCATTATACTCATAGTTGGCATGATAGTTGTCATGACCAACTAATCAAAGCCCGGACGCACGTCCGGGCTTTACTTTGTTCAAGAGCGAAGAAAGTTGCGTTTGCGCAAAATCTTTCTTGCTCCCCTCTCTTTCTTGACCTGCTTGCGTCTACGGCGCACGAACTTTGCTGTCGCGCGACATGCCTCCCGACGACGGTTTTTCTTCAGAATCTTAAGCTTCTCGGAAATTAGCCGGGGGTTCTTCGGTTTCAGTCGCTCCGGTTTTCTGATGGTCCGGATATGGTTCACTCCCCGTGCCGTCAAGAACGAATGACACATCAGCATTCTCCTTCCTTTGTTTTATTGCTGTTACTGGACTTTCCGATAAGAATGCTAACACGGCTGAAACGGGATAAATTATTCCTGTGTATTTCGTGTACCAATGAATATCTCTTTCCCAAACTGAGCCATATCTATGCGAAGTGCGTTTCGAGTGCTGAGAAGATGCAACGACTACCTTACCTAAGGACTAGGCTGGATTAGAAAAGATGAAGGCGCACCCAGATTGCTCCGTGTGCGCCCTTGCTGAATCGATCAGCGAACCCCGAGCATTGCACCCGAGTACTCGAGACCTTTCGGCTTGATGACGACTTTTTTCTCCTTGCTGTTCTCGATGTAGCCGGCATACAAAGCGCCGAGTCCCAGGTTTTTAGCGATATTGGTTACTTCATCGGCATCCACATTTGCCACATAAAGTGCGAACCCTGCACCCATGTTGAGATTGCCGTATGATTCCTGGTCATCGACAGGACCGTGTTCCTGGATGAAGTCGAAGATCAGAAGCTCTCTTGGTAACTGCTCGATCACGTAGGCGAATGGTTGCGTCGCCCGCATGAGCTTGCGCCAGCCGTGCCCAGTGATGTTCACCGCATAGTGAATATCGATGTTGCGATCAAGACATTTCTCCACGAGTCTGACATAGATGCGTGTCGGATCAAGGAGCGTCTCACCGTATGTCCGCCCGTCGGACAGTTTGGTGAGATAACCTTCTGGTAACTTGTCGGCAATCTTCCGGGCCAGAGTGAGTCCATTGGCGTGAATGCCGGAACTTTCGATAAAGACGATTGCGTCACCATGCTCGATGTTGGACGGATTGATAAGCTGGTCTTCCCAGGTGATGATGCCGACAGTTGCGCCTGCGAGGTCTGCCGTGCCCGGAATGATGATGCCTTTGAGCGTTGGTGTTTCTCCTCCGCCCCAAACACAGCCAGCTAATTCGCAGGCTTTCTTCGTCCCTTCGATCAGATCGCGGCTTCGCTTCTCGTCATCGAACCATTTGGAATCACCGACGGCGAGATACTGGCCATACACGACAGGAACTGCACCGAGAGTAATCAAGTCGTTGAATGCCATGGCCGCATTGCATTGGGCCACATTGTCATAGAACGACCTGCCAGTCAGTGATTCCATCGTGGAAGCCAGTTTGTATAAAGCGTCAGCAACCAGACTTTTGGTGCCGAGGCCTTCGACGACGAGACCAAGATATCCCCACAGTGTCTTGATGAGGAAGACACTTTCACCGCGTGTCCACGATACAGCCGAGAATCCGAAACGACTCAGATTGTGGTCCGTCTCCAGTGCGGCCATTTGCGCCATGCGCTTGAATGGGTCCATGGCATCATAGTCGACGCCAGTTCCTGCGTAGGTCAGTGCTTTATCCATGCTGTGTTCCTCCAAATTCGTTGAGTGTCAAAGCCCACGACGGGTGCCGTAAGAAACAAGCCGAATGGAACATAACACAAAATCTTAAAAACTAAAACCGTGGTGCCCACGAATACCTCTTTTCCGAACTGGGCCATATCTATGCGCGGTGTGTCGTGAGTACCGAGAAGATGTACCGACTGACTTGCCTGAATACCGGAGCTAAGTCTTATTTCAAAATCTGATCCGCTCTTCCACACCAAGCGCCGCAGCAAGTCCGTTAATTGTTCTGACGAAGTTACGGGCGCGTATGATGTAGCCTTCTTCCTTTTGATTCAGTAGCTCATTATTCTTAGAACGCCCACGGGCAGCCCGTGCGGCAGTAAGTATGGGCTCATTCGGAAGAGGAATGGCATCAATGAGCACATAGTTCCACCCGCTGTTTCCCGGATAAAGGATTACATTATCTTTTCCTGCGAGTGCCAAAATGTTGCCTGTTTCGTTTGCGAAACGAATCGCTGTCTGTAGGAAGTCAATCGTGCTCTTTTTTAGTTCCGGATCCTGTTCCGTCCTCAAGACGAGATCTCGAAGAGCATGGGTATCGGGGTTGTCCTGTAGACGAAAGAACTCTTCCAGATCTTCTGGCTGTATCGCATCTCCGTGTTCAAAAACCTCGCTGAAGTGTCCATACTCACTGGGACTAAGATCGTACCCGCGTTCTTCAAGAAAACCTCCAAAGTACAGACCAACATGATTAGGGTCTTCAATCTGCCGAGCTCTTTTCTGCACCACGACTGCAGACCAGGCGTCCTGTATAGACGCAACACCTGGAGGTGCCGCGCGCCCTTCCCAGTCATTTTTGAATATTTCCCGAAGTACCTCTGTACTCACTGGCACCTGCATAAGATACCTGCGCTCAGCGAGCGTGTGTTTTGCCCCGAAGTATTTTCTATACTCCTGTATCTGCGTGTTCTTTTCTGCAATCTCTTTGTCTAAGCTTGCGTACATTTCGTCGGACACATCATCAAGCGGCAATCCTCGAGTCTCGTTATCAATAAGTATGTCCTTGATCTTATATGTGGATGCTTTTATAACGACGTCCGGGTGTTCTGAAGCCTCATACACAAGATGATCGCCGCCTCTCGCAATAAATCGTGGTTGATAGTGTGACACAAGCTCGTGTTCTGAAGGCAACGCGTCATATGCACTTTGTTTTTCTATCGACATAATTCTACGCTTCGGCTAAATGAGCCTGGTCATTCCATACAAGGAGTCGCCATGCCGGGTCCGATAATTCGCTATCAAATCCGAGCACTGTGAGACCAGTGTTTTCTGTTCTTATGCGCCACTGGAAGTGCTTAAAAGAGTCTCCATCGAGTTTATCGCCAAGAAGGACGAAGGCGACGATCGTCCTTAAAAAAAAACCGTGTGTAACTACAAGAAGCGACGTTTCGGGACGATCTGCCAGATACCGGAGCGCTTCCTTGGCACGCACCGCAAGGTCATCGAAGTTCTCACCATCTTGTGCACGATAACCGGATGTATATAAACTTTTTTCCCAATCAGTGTTGAGATCTTCTGCTTCTGGGTCTTCATGCGCCTTGCCATTCAGCGCACTCGGCTTCTTTCTTTCGAGGAAAAGATCCGAGAACTCTACTGGCCTGCTGGTCGAGTTTGCGATGATGTCCGCCGTGTCCCTCGCACGCGCCTGAGGACTACTGATGATTGTCTCAAACGGTAGGTGGCAGGCACGTTTTGCAAGAAACATAGCTTGTCGCTTCCCTTTTTCCGTTAGCGGAGAATGGACCGGTTGATACGTGGTTCCTACATTGCCTTCGCTTTGTCCATGACGAACAAAATATACTGTTTTTTGAGCCGACATGTGGGCAGTATATCAAACTAGAGAGTTCGGAAAGTAGTTTTGGTTGCCTTCTTTTTCCGAACTATAAACACAAAAACGACCGAGCAAATACTCAGTCGTTTCTGTTTGTTGGGAACTCTGGTGCCCAGGAGAGGACTCGAACCTCCAATCCCTTGCGGGAGCTACCACCTCAAGGTAGTGCGTCTACCAATTTCGCCACCTGGGCAGGTCGGACCCTATACTACACTACTACTTTCTCTTCTTCTGCGACTGGCGAAACA
>DATLTM010000030.1:0-2432 GCA_035533615.1 Minisyncoccota bacterium | reverse complement strand
CGGTGATTGAAGCGCATGTGAAGCTCCTGTAGAAGATTGGTTCGCCGATCTTCTGTGCGCTGCACTACGACAACCCTGAAGTGCTGGAAACTGTCCCATTCCTTTTTGCAATCAGTTGAATCGTAATACTCATAGAATTTACCGAGCTTCCGCATGATCGAGGGTTCACCGTCCTTATAATTACCCATCTTTGCTCGTTCGATTTCGAGGAAATAGTAAAACGTATTTCTGCCGTCCGGCAGTGCCGGGTTTGTGATAGCAAACATGGCATCGGGGTTCACTGTGCATTTCAGATCGCTCTGCTGCCAATAGAGCGGAAAGTGCTTTCTCATACAAAGTCCCTTAAGCACTGAATGGAACATCGAAATCTCAAGTTCGTGGTCGAGCGTCCGTTGAGAGTGCTCGTCGAATGTCTTGCACCTGCCGTCATAAAACTCGGCGCAATACTTCACGCCTTTGTCTGACAGGCCGTAGACATAATTCACCGGGCCGCGATCGCGGTCGAGGTCAAGATGTGGGAGTCGATAAACTAGTCCGGCTTTATACAGGGAGCCAAGCGTGTGACGGAGTGTTCGCTTATCTGATTCAGTTGGAATTCTATTGCGAAGTATCGCGGCTGCGTCATTTGTGCGAAGACAAAAATACTCGGCGAGTAACGCGAGTGTGTCACGTTTTGTTCTCGTGAGGCGGAACGTTGCTGGGAGCGCTGCCCGGCTGGACTTCAGGCTTCTCGGCGCTTGCGGTGCGGTGTTCATTCCTTACATCTTGACGTATTGGCGGAGGATTGCAAGACGCATTGTCCTCAGTGCGTTTCTGGCTGCTTTGCGCGTAAGTGTCTTTGGTTTGGGAAATGAGTATCTCCCGTATATGTTCCGCACGGTTCTGCATCTCGTGACTGAAGTGCGGGGGAGCTTTTGTCCAATAGAATTGGGGAGCGTTGTCACCTATTTTGAAGATGGCTTGATGCTTCGGGATGAGTCCCAAGCGATAGGGCTTATAGGGATGGATGATGGTGGAAAAGAGGTCAAAGCCTTCGCGGATTTTGAATACAATGACGGTGCCGACGTTGCCGAAAACGCCATGCCGGATGTCGTCGGTGAGCTGATGGATGTGTTGGTTGCCGAGGGTGAGATAGAGCTTTAATCCTCCGGCGGCTTGAAGGATTTTCGTAAATGAGGCCGTCTGAAACATCTCGAACTCATCCACATAGAGACAAAATGGTTGGCGCTGATTTTTCGGAATATCCGAGCGCGAATATGCCGCCTGTTGAAACCGTGAGATAAGCATCGTGCCGTAGATCTGCGTTACCTCACTATCTCCCGGCAAGCTGACGAGGATTATCTTTCGCTCATCCATCGCCGTTCTGAGATTCAATATAGGGTCGGCGTCGCCCAAAATGATACGGAGCGAAGGATTCTCCGTGAAGTCTGTCATGCGGGCGAGAAGTGGGCTGAACTCGGCCCCCGACGGCCAGTTGTTTTTCCAGTATTCAAAGCGGTGAGGGTCGATTGCCTCTAAACTATCGAGAAACCATTTCTTCCGCTTAGGAAGTGTAAAGACATCCTCGATGTCGGTGAACTTCGAGCCAGGGAGGGAAAGAAGCGCATAGATGAGGCGCGTAAGAATTGGCTCCGCGCGTTTCAAAGTGGTGTCGCCCTTGAGTACGAACTCTTTTATGTCTCCGACGAGATGTTCCGGGTAAGGCGTGGGGCGCATGATGTCGATGGGAATCGGATGCTTGAGGTCGAGATAGATGCAGTCTTTCAGTCGTCGCTCGGGGATATGTGGCAATAATTCGGTAACGAGGTCGCCCTTGATGGGGTCGAGCAGCGCGACGCCTCGGTCATTTTCAATGTCGTCCATGATGAGGTGAAAGAGCAGGGAGCTTTTCCCGTGGCGCGTCATGCCGGGGACGTACACATGTTGATCGCGGATCTCGAATGGGATTTTGGGGATGGCTGCTGCGGGCTGAACTTGGGGCGTGGGATCACGCTTTTCGCGTTCGGCTTCCTGCTCGCGCTTGCGCTGTTGTTCGCGTGCCAAGCGTTCGGTGTCGCGGCGAATCCGCTCCTTTTCGCGCTCGATTTGTGTTTTAACTTGTGCAACCATTCGCTCATGTTCCTTGAGTTCCTGCTCTCGTATTCTCCGACGTTCTGCCTTTTCCTTCTCCAACCGCTCCCAGGCTTCCTCTATGGATTCGCCGTAGAATGAGCGTTCCTCTTTTGTAAGACCTGATGGAATGACGGTATGCGGGCCGCGCCGCATCTGCCTGTCCAGAAAATCAGACAAAGTTTCTGGCGCATCGGAATCGTAGTCAGTCATAAGGTCTCTAGGCCGGAAGAGGAATCTTCTGCTGGTAAGGCTGGCCTGACGGCTTTCAGTTTTTCCAATTCCTTTTGTAGTGTGTCGAGTTCGGTTGCTCTTTTGACTTC
>DATLTM010000029.1:0-3719 GCA_035533615.1 Minisyncoccota bacterium | reverse complement strand
CGTCCCCATGCTTCGTGTATCTTGTCGCCGATAGCCGTGAACTTGTGCGCAGCAGAGGCATTTCCGATAGCGTAGATGCTTTTTTCTGCCTCATCGAGCACTTCCATGGTCTCGCGCGCTTCGTCGTACGCAGATTCGGTAATGCCGTAGGCAGCATCAATCAACGAGCGCATCAGGTATTTACGCGAAACGAGCTCGGCGTAGTGGAGGAAATTTCCGGGGGCGGGCGCGGAGCCTGCAAGTTCGGCAAGATAGCTTCGGCTGCCGGAACGTTCCAGAAGTCCCTGGTTCTGGAGCCGCTCGGAAAGCGAAAGCTGGTCGATAGGCTCGCCGCGTTCTGCGAGTTCGCGCATCGTACCAAATATGAGGCGATGTTTTTCCGCATAAAAGGAATCGGCGCTGACGAGATCCGAAACATCGTGGACAGCGTCGGGTTTGAGAAGGAGTGCGCCGAGGAGAGCGCGCTCGGATTCAAGCGACTGAGGCGGGACGCGGTCGACGGCGGACATTACCGCTGATTGTATCAAAGAGTCGTCCGAGTCAACACCGGGCCATTCGGCCCGTCATCCACACGATATCCCCCGCGTTCAATGTCGCTTCGAATGAGGTCGGCTTCCTTGAAATCCCCGGAAATACGGGCTGTTTCGCGGCGCGCGAGCATCTCTTGAATCTCCATCGGTATCTCTGCTTTCGCTGTCATGGTCGGGGCGGGCGATTCAAGGAGTGAGAGGCCGAGGTGTGCGTCAGCATCCATAAGGAGTCCCCATTTCTCTTCGGGGGCATACTCTTCGCTTTTCAGAGCGTCCCAGAGGATACCGAGCGCCTGCGGAGTCGCAAGATCGTCACGCAGAGCGGAAAGAAAACGGTTCCGCGCTTCAGAAGGTTTACTTTTACGTTTTGATTCAGCGGCGATATCACGTGAAAGTTTCCAGAGCCGATGAAGAGCTTCGGAAGAGCCCGCAAGAGCATCCCAGGAGAAGGAAAGGGGAGTGCGGTACTGCGCTTGAAGAAAGAAGTAACGCAATGAAAGCGGATGAAATCCTTTTTCGATAACGTCGGAGAGGCTGAAACCGTTTCCAAGCGATTTTGAGATTTTCTCTCCTCCCACGGTAAGAAATGCGTTATGCATCCAATAGTGAACAAATGTTCGCCCGCTCGCTGCTTCGGACTGGGCAATCTCATTGTTGTGATGTATCGGCGCAAGGTCTTCGCCGCCGGTATGAATGTCTATCTCTTGACCGAGGAGCGAGCGGATCATCGCCGAACATTCAATATGCCAGCCAGGATTACCACGACCCCACGGGCTATCCCATTGCTGAAGATCGTTCGGTTTTGCCAGTCTCCAGAGGACGAAATCGGCGGGTGTGTGTTTCTCTTTGACGACTGAAACGCGCGCACCGGCTTCAAGCTTTGCTCCAGAGAGCCCTCCCAGTCCTCCATATCCAGGAAACTTTTGAGTGTCGAAATACAGACCATCGGGGAGGCGATAGGCGAAACCCTTTTCTTCAAGCGTTTTTGCAAGCGCTATCTGCTCCTTGATATATGCCGTCGCGCGGGGGAACTGGATATCGGCGATGTTTATATTCAAGTCTTCCAGATCTGCGATAAAAAATCTCGTGTACCGATCGGCAATTTCTTCGGGTGTGGTTTTTTCCAGTTTCGCACCGATGCTCATTTTATCCTCGCCTCCGTCATCATCACCGACCATATGTCCGACATCCGTGATGTTGATGACGCGTCGCACACGGTATCCCGCATATTGCAGCACCCGAGCAATGGTATCTGAAAAGATGTATGCGCGCAGATTACCGATCAGTGCCGGACCGTAAACCGTCGGCCCGCAGGAGTAAAGCAGGACAATGCCGGGTCGTTGCGACACAAAGATTTCTTTGCGACCGGAAAGCGTGTTGGTAAAAAAAATCTGGGGTAAGTGTCTCGATTCGGTATATTTTTTTTTCCCGAAGATGCGTAGCCACGGCATATCTAAAAGATCCAGCGCTTTCGTGCGAAGAAGAGGGTCATGACTCCCACAATACCAATCATGGAGGTGACAATAATCCAGAATGCGTTCGGATTCTGCTCGAGCGGTGTTCCGAGCATATGCATACCGAAGACGAGCGCTATGAGCTCAAGTGGGAGCATGCTGAAGGTAATGACGGTAAGCGTCTTCATGATCTCGTTTTGCCGCGCCTCCACGAGTGCCATGTTTGTCTCGCGTAATTCGGTAACAACCGCGCGATGAGTTTCGACGAGTCGTTCGATCTGCATACGCTGCGTGAGTATACGTTCGCGGGAATCAAGGAACGGGGTGCCGAAGAAAGTACGCTCCGCGAGTACCGTCAGAAAGCGGCCAAGCGGCTCTTCTTGGTCTGCGAGCGCGGTTTCCATATGCAGAAATTCTCGGCTGACCTGCAAAATCGAGAGTATCGTCTTACGCTCGAAACCGTCGAACATATCCCGTTCGATGCGCGCAAGGTGGCTCACAATATGGCTCGTATGATCGTGCACCGACGTGTAGAGATGCGCAAAAAGAACTTCGAGCAGCACATCAGTCGTGAGCACGGGATGCCCGGAAACCATCTTTTGCGTTTCGAGAAGCTTCTGCAGATGATGCAACGGTGCGATGACTTCGTAGCGTACCGTCAGGATAAAATTCCTGCTAACGATGAAATCAACCTCCTGATTTTCGGTGATTCCGTCTTCGGCCCCATGAGCAGGGAAATGGAGCACCAGCAGCGCCATGTCCTCCTCGCCCGCAACGAGCGGAGTCGGGGTTGGAGAAAGCAGCTCCCGCTCAAGGCGTCCGCTGATCGAAAACTCTTTCGCAATCTGACGGATTTCGTCCTCGCTGGGCTGTTCAAGATCTATCCAAACCCCGCCACGATACTCATATCGAAATATCATGCCTCAAGAATATCATACCCAGCGACGCGGCAATGTGTCTCATGTTATACTCCGCAGAATGGAATCGAACAGCGTCTCCCACCGCAAGAAAAGCGTCGTCATACGCGGTGTTTCGTTTGCGCTTG
Organism: Minisyncoccota bacterium; assembly: GCA_035533615.1. Taxonomy (GTDB): domain Bacteria; phylum Patescibacteriota; class Minisyncoccia; order Phycocordibacterales; family Phycocordibacteraceae; genus C7867-001. The sequence goes on along the minus strand of DATLTM010000029.1, from coordinate 690 downwards.
TCGCCGTACTTGCCTTTGGTGCAGGACTTGCAATCGGTTCAGGCGGCTCCTCAGCTGCTGTCATAAGCCGCATTCCGCTTATTGGTAACGGTCTTGACCCGACGCCGGACCAGAACGTTGATCTTACCGATTTCTGGGAAGCATGGAACGCGCTTGACGCAAACTATGTCATTACGCACGCGTCGACAACGCTTCCTTCAATCAAAGACCGTATTTTCGGTGCGATTAGCGGCCTCGCATCGTCGTACGGTGATCCGTATACCGTCTTTTTCCCGCCAACGCAGGCGAAGGCGTTTGCTGACAACATTTCGGGAAGTTTCGCGGGTGTCGGTATGGAGATTGACATGAAGAATGGCGTTCTGACCGTCATTGCGCCGCTTAAAGGTACGCCAGCGGAAGCGGCCGGTATCAAGACAGGCGATCAGATTGTCGCTATCGACGGCAAGACGACGGACGGTATCTCGACCGATGCCGCCGTGGCAGAGATTCGTGGACCAGCCGGTACGACAGTTGATCTTTCCATCGTGCGGGATGGAAAACCGCTTGATATCAAAGTCACCCGAGAGATCATTCAAGTTCCCGAGACTGATGATGGACTCGATGTAAAGACAGGGGTATATCACATCGCGTTGTACGAGTTCACTTCCAATTCCGCGGATCTGTTCGACAGTGCGTTCCAGCGGTTCAAGG
>DATLTM010000028.1:0-35511 GCA_035533615.1 Minisyncoccota bacterium | reverse complement strand
CTATCGGCACGACGCGAGCGGCAATCACTCATTCAGCATGACAATCGACCCCTCGGGGAACGTCGGCATCGGCACATGGTCGCCCCTAGGAAAACTTGACGTTGAGGGGGGAAATCTTTGTTTGAATGGGAGTTGTGTCGGGAGCTTACCCAGTGGCCCCGGACTCTTGTGTGGTCTTTATGAAACCCAATCGACAATAAATGCGGCTACTCTCATCGCGGCATGTAAGGGTTACAATCCAGCCTCTTCATGTCCTCCAGGATTTTCTCAAACCTCCTTCATAGCGGGAGGATATCAATCCCAATCAACCTTTTTTCTCTGCGTAAGTAATTCTTAGAAGATATCTCATGGATTTCATCTTCCTACAGAATCTCCCTCAAGAACTGCGTATCAGGCGGATTCGACTCATTGCAAGTGGTGCACTCATACTTATCGTGCTCTGGCTCTGGGTAAGTTGGCGTTTTGGATTTCCGCCATTTGTAACAAGGAGCCCTATTCCGCAGACACAGCAAACGGTTCTTGATTCACTTTCTGCACCCAATACCGTACATATTTCTCAAGACGTATTGAACTCATTAACGGCGCCGTCAACTATCATCGGCACCGTGCAAAAGAATTCCACTTCCACGAGTCCTAAAAAGTAGTATGCCGCGTTTCCAAAACATTCGTACGTTCCTGTTGCCACTCCTCGCCGTCGTGATTTTAGCGGGAGGTGCTATCGCATTCCGCCCAGGATATAGTGCGGCCGCAAGTTCTATGCCTCTCGCCGGTTATGCATGGTCACAGTACCTCGGGTGGATTGATTTTTCCGGCACTGCAGCCGATGGTTCCACCTACGGTGTGCTTGAGGATCTGACAGGGCTTCTTTCTGGCTACGCATGGTCGTCAAACATCGGCTGGATAACCTTTAATCAGACTGACCTTTCCGGTTGTCCGTCTGGCACCTGCACCGCGCAGGTGAATCTCGCAAACGGTGCTATCACCGGCTGGGCGCGTGCATGCTCGGCATTTGCAAATAAAAACGCGTGCTCTGGAACTCTTGACCCAGACACGAATGGATGGGATGGCTGGATAGCACTTTCAGGCACGGCAACCGATGGATCAACGTATGGTGTCACGCAAACAAGCAGCTGTGAATGGCAGGGCTATGCGTGGGGTTCGGACGCAATCGGTGCAATCAGCATGAGCGGCACCGCTACCGACGGTTCCACCTACGGCGTGAGCGGAAATAACCCGGCTTTCTGCAGCCAGCCGCCGACGGCGGCCTGTACTGGTTCGCCAACTCCCGCCTACATCAATCAGTCTGTCACGTGGAGCGCGACGGCCTCAGGAGGTTCGGGCTCATATACCTACAGCTGGACTGGAACCGACGGGCTTTCCGGGACTTCATCCTCGGTATCGAAGGCGTATACCACGAGCGGCCTGAAGTACGCCACGACGACCGTGACTGATACCGTCTCTGGCCTATCAACATCCGTTAGCTGTACAAACGACGTTACCGTGAACGCGTGCACCGCAACGCTCACCGCCACCCCCTCGACTGTCAATGTCGGAAACTCGACGACCCTGGACTGGTCGACAACGTCGGCATGCGCTACGTCCTGTACCTTCGCCGATACCGGCAGTACGAGCTATCCAATAACGGGGTCGCGAACCGTCACTCCGCCGCAGCCGACGTCCGGCAATACCGTGGACTATTCTATAACCTGTTCCGGTGGCCCTTATGGCCCGACCCAGCCGCAGAATATTGCCGTTACTGTGCTCGTGCCATCGGCAACTATTTCTGCTTCTCCTCAACGCGTACGCGCCAGAGATTTTACGACAATAACGTGGGGCTCAGTGAACGTGAATAGCTGCACAGTTTCTGGACCTGACTTATCGCTAACCTCGACGAGTGGATCTCAAGTGGTCAGCATTTCTTCGCAAAGCACGTACACCATCTCCTGTACAACGAATAGTTCTTCAATATCTTCAGTAAGTGCATCGACCACAGTGAATACTGTCCCGAGTTACCAAGGATTCTAAGGCTTTGTAGATACTTAGTCAGCGTCAAATATCGTAGAAAGCGCTGGAAACGAAAACGAACGACATGGTAGTATGTCGCGATGCGGATATGGTTTAGTGGTAGAACGCGTCCTTGCCAAGGACGAGACGGGAGTCCGATTCTCCCTATCCGCACAAAGTGGATAAACCTGTTCACAGTGGGGATAAAGGACATACGATATTCCCGAAGTCCGTGAAATAGCGAGTAAATGAGCCAATTTTCTAAAGGTCGTGAAGCTTCATCTAAATCAAGGAAATAGATAGGTGACATTTGGGAAAGTTTCCGCCGAGTACCTCCAGCGGCACAGATTCTCTATTACAGGCAGGAATATTGCACGCAAAGCCGGCAAACTCGACACCATAGCTGAGGGAATACGTTCCATTCCGTCGAGATAAAGACAATACCCGCCGACGAATTCCAAGGTGAAAAAGCACAGGAACGACTATGATCCTTCGCTCAATCTCCATGAGGCGAAGGTACGAAAAGCCGCACGGACCGGAGAATGGTATGTCCTTAAGAAAGACTAGGAAATGGAGTAGCAAACAGACGGTATCCTGGTCTTGCTGCACCGCTGAGACAGCGTGACCCACGCCTTCTATCTGCCGCAAATCGTCTGTTGATGCTACTGTGAGACAAACGGGCCGGAGTATGCCGGTAGTACACGTGCTTTGGGAGCACGCAGACCGGGTTCAATTCCCGGCGGCCCGATGATTATTAAGGCAACTGAGCGGTGATAATCGACTCAAGCGTTGGTATTTTTGGCACGAAGTCGGTGACTGCAGTTGTCGTTGGCTCGGAAAGAAGAATATCAAGCGCGCGCCCTGTTTCGCTCGCGTATTCTCCGCGTATGTACGAAGCGGTAATAGCACCGAGCGAGCGGGTATCGGTCGAGCCGGAGACGGTGCTCGTCGTGATGGTTCCCACAAGCGAGCCCGAGGCGTCGGCGATGCCGCCACCGGAGGAGCCCTCTTGCGCAGCGGCCGAGCCACCGAGCGCGAGTACATCAATCGTATTCGTCCCGAACGTATATACCTCTTTTACCGAACCGAACACAATGGTCGGGAAAAGAGCGGACTGTATTTGGTTCGTCTCAAGAAATTGCGCGCCATACGACGCAATCACGACCGGCGTGCCAGCGACTGGTGGGACTTGCGCAAGTGGAAGCGATGGGAATTGGGCCGGTAACGGCGACTCAGTCGCGCTCCCAGTGATAGCGAGGAGCGCGAAATCATACTGTCCGGTCCCGCTTGGAGCCGCCTGGGTGAGAACGTCGGCGTTCGTGTGGAGCCACAGAGGTGAAATGTAGATGAGCGTTGCATCGTAACTGTCGGCGGCAGGACTCCCGGAGCGAATAACACAGGAAACGCCGCGGTCGGCAAGGAGAAAATATTGCGCAACATGCGCATTCGTAAGGATAATGCCTTTCGGATCAATGATGACGCCGCTTCCCGAAATAGAATGCAGGGGGCTGCCTTCCGGAACATAGCAGACGATGTTCACAAGCGCCCCGCGGAGCGCCGTTGCAGAAGCGTCAAGTCCGCCGTTGCCGGGAGAGACAAGCGACGCAGACGCTGAGACCGGCTGCGCCGCCTTTGGTATGGGAGTTTCTGACACCGAAGATGAGCCTGGTGCTCCAGATTTCGATCCAAAATTCGGCAGCGGTGCAGACGGCACAATGCGCACGGGAACAATGGATGGCGTCGAGGATGCAATCGTTGGAGCATTCACGGATGGATACACAACCATCGCCGTGTTGAAGAGGACAACGGCACATGCACTAAAGAAGAGGGCGGCAACGATGCCGAGGTATGGCGTGGCGCGCTGCATATTCATACGCTAACGCAAAAATGGTATTCTCGCACTACTACCAAACGAGTCGGGCAATGAGTCTGTGTCTTATATACTCATTCGAGACAACCGTGAGGAGGAAGGCTAATATAGCCTTATGCGGACGTGGTCTAACGGTATGACGGTTGCCTTCCAAGCAATCAGCGCGGGTCCGACTCCCGCCGTCCGCACAAATAAAAAGGCCAGTCTCCGTTTTAAGAAGACCGGCCCCGCAAGCACCACGGTTCACAGAACGCGAGCAATAGTAATCGCCCAGACGATGACAATCTCGGCGATGACTTGATACCGTGCCATGGGGCTGAATACCCAGCGCTCGTTGAACTTCACGACGCCGTAATAAAAGAACGGCATCAGCGCGACCGCGAGAATAATGAGTTCTGGTTTTGAAACTGGCGGTGTCGCCAAGCCAGAAACGAACACCATCACGAGAACCCAGGTGGTCACAGCACCATAAGCGAGGTGGATCCATCCGGCAATGGTTGTCATTCCGTCATGGGTATGTGCTTCAGGTATCACCTTACCTCCCATTTGCCAGAGATAGCCAAAAATGAGCCATGCCACGATGGAAACCGCAAGGATTCCCAGTCCCCATTTCGAAAAATAAGGAAACTGGTGGTTGCTTACGAAGTAAGCAACGGCCGGAGATATGATTATCACGTCCATACATATTCCGCCGTGCTCCAGGATCGACCAGCCGGTAATTCCACGCGCAGCCATTTGCGCTTGGGTCAAATACCCGCCTGACCATGCCGTAAGTCCTTGCAAAACAATCGCCGCATACTCTGCTTCAAGAACCACTACGAACACTTGCCAGTTCATTTTGGCATCTTTCGTGAGAGAGTGGGCGATATTGCCCAAAAAATATCATACGTTACTTTCATTATTTAATCAATACCGTTCGAAAATAAACAGCGATTTTGTTTTAGGTACGACAGGAGTACGCTTAACCTGTGGAACCACTTGCTTCACGGATACGGCCGCAGACACTCAACGACGTTGTCGGTCAGGAACACCTTGTTGGGGAGGGGGGGCCGCTTCGTGTCGCGGTAGAGAAGAAGCATAAATTCTCGTTCGTCCTCTGGGGACCACCGGGGACAGGGAAGACAACTATCGCGCGCATCTACGCGCGGGCGCTTGACGCCAAACTTTTCGAGCTCTCGGCCGTATCGGCGGGAAAGGATGATATCCGGAAAATGATCAGCGCTAACGCACACGGGAAAGAGAAGGTGCTCTTCTTGGACGAGATACACCGCTTTAATAAGGGCCAGCAGGATTTCCTCTTACCCTACGTGGAAAATGGGACACTGACGCTCATCGGCGCGACGACCGAGAATCCATCGTTTGAGATCATCGCGCCGCTCCTCTCGAGGTGTCGTGTGTTCGTATTGGAACCGCTCTCCGAGGAAGCGCTCCGTGCGATTGTTAAAAGTACGAAGGTGAAAGTGGATAAGGACGCCTTCGACTGGCTGCTTGGCTACTCAAACGGCGATGCACGCAAGGCGCTCGGGATGATGGAGGGCGCAAAAACGCTGTATGGAAAAGTAACGGTTGACACACTGAATAAAGCGCTTGAGTCACCGCACTTGCGCTACGACAAGAAAGGCGAGGAACACTATGACACCATCAGTGCATTCATTAAGAGCATGCGCGCCTCACAGGCGGATGCGGCGCTTTACTATCTCGCGCGAATGGTTGAATCGGGGGAGGATCCACTCTTTATTGCCCGAAGAATGGTCGTCTTCGCTTCGGAAGACATCGGGCTCGCACAGCCGACCGCACTTGTCGTTGCGGACGCAGTCTTCCGCGCCTGCGAGACTATAGGTTATCCGGAGTGCGCCATAAATCTCGCCCATGGTGTCGCGTATCTCTGTCAGGCAAAAAAGAGCCGCACATCCTACAATGCGTTCCGTGACGCACAGGCTGACGCACGCGAATATGGGAATCTCCCTGTTCCGAAGAAAATTCGCAATCCGGTCACGAAACTAATGAAGGGGCTAAGCTATGGCGAAGGATACGAGAAGTACGACAACGAATCGTATCTGCCAGACGCAATCAAGAAAAAGAAGTATTTGAAATAAAAACAGCGCACTGCCTTGAGGCAGCGCGCTATTTTTATTGGAATTACTTAACCGCGTCCTTGAGTGCCTTCGCTGCGCGAAATTTCGCGGTGCGAGTCGCGGCTATATGAATCGTCTCGCCGGTGCGGGGATTGCGACCCTGACGTGCGGGGCGCGCCTTCGTTGCGAAGATACCAAGACCGGCGATCGAGACTTCCTCACCAGACTTGAGGCTGGAGACAATAGAATCGATCATCGTCTCTACCGCGCGCTCGGCATCGGCTTTCGTTGAACCGAGAACGCCGTGCACTTTGTCAACAATATCTGCTTTATTCATGAATATCTGCTAGCTGCTAATCCCGCGGCCGAGAAGGGGCGGGCATGGGGAAAAGTATAGGAAATGCGCCACATTACGCAATAGGGCTTTACAATCTATCGTGGATAGTGCGCAATCAACGGGCAAACTCAACGACACGATTCTCGCGGATGATATTGACCTTGATCTCGCCAGGATATTTCAATTCTTCCTGGATGCGCTTCGCGATGTCACGAGCAAGCTTGTGCATTGCAATGTCGGAGACCTTTCCGGGATTCACGAAGACGCGTATCTCGCGGCCGGCGGCAATTGCGTAGACCTTCTCAACACCTTCGAAGGCGGCGGCAAGACGCTCCAGATCACCGAGACGCTCCAGATAGCGATCTACCGTGTCACGGCGCGCGCCAGGACGGCTTCCTGAAATGGCATCAGCAACTTGGACAATGATCGCCTCTGGAGTCTCATAAGGATATTCCTCGTGATGCGATTGCATCGCAAAGATGATGCGCTTATCCACGCCAAACTTCTCCAAAATACGGCGACCTATCTCTACGTGCGTTCCCTGAACCTCGTGGTCAACCGCCTTGCCGATATCATGAAGGAGCGCGCCTGTGCGCGCGACAGTCGGATCTGCGCCGAGCTCGGAGGCGAGCATGCCGGCAATATGCGCCATTTCGATGGAATGTGTAAGAACATTCTGCCCGAAACTCGTGCGGAAATGAAGGCGTCCAAGAAGAGCGGTGAGCTTCGGATCAAGCCCGATAACGCCGACTTCGTAAGCGGCAGCTTCACCCTTCTGTTTGACAATCTCTGCGACTTCGGTGCGCGTTTTCTCAACCGTCTCTTCTATCTTGACAGGCTGGATGCGACCGTCGACGATGAGCTTTTCAAGCGCTATCTTCGCGATAGCTCGACGGAGCGGGTCGAATGAGGAGAGCGTAATTCGGTCAGGCGCGTCGTCGATAAGAACATCGACGCCGGTCGCGCGCTCGAAGGCCTTGATGTTGCGGCCTTCCTTGCCAATAATCTTCCCCTTTACATCCTCCGAAGGAAGTGCAACCGAGAGCGACATAACCTCAGCATTCACGGCATTCCCGAGCCTATGTATGGAGCTTATAAGAATGGAGCGTGCCTTTTCCTCGAGACGTTCGCGGCCATTTGCGGCGAGTTTTTGCAGACGCAGAAGGATCGCTTCCTCGTATGCGCGTTCTATTTCTAAAAAAAGTTCTTCTCGCGCTTTATCTTCAGAGAGATGTGCTATCTTCGCGAGTTCCTTGGAGCGCTCGACCGTGAGCTTCTCCGCTTCAGCGCGCGCGTGAATCGCTTCCTGTTCACGCGTGCGAATTTCATCTTCCGTATCATCGAGATCGCGCTGACGAGAATCGAGGAATTCCTCGCGGATCGCGACGCGTTCTTCGCGCGAAGAGAGTTTTTCCTCACGTTCCTCGATAGGTGCGAGGCGCTCCGTCTCGATGACCGCGCCACGGAACTCCGCATCGGCGATAATTTTTGCCGCTTGTTCTTTCGCCTGAAGCAACCTTCGTTTCGTATCGAGCTCGACAGAGCCACGGCTTGCAAGGCCGATGAGCACGCGAAGTACATAACCAAGCGCGATGCCGCCAACGCCTGAGAGCGCAAGCATGATCAATATGATGTTGAGTGACATACGCCCGTTTGGTTAGTCCTGTCTCGCATACGAGACAGGGATAGAGATCTAAAAATGGAAGGCGGCGGGGCTTCCGTGGCGGTCAAGCGGTGGAGACGGTATGAGGGGACTCTAGCACAAACGCGGGGCGCCGGCGAAGCTGACCGTCCCCGCGTTTCCGTGTACTCTCTTCAATTGAATACCTTGTCAACGAGGCCGTACTTTTTAGCCTCATCGGCGGTCATGAAGAAATCGCGTTCTACGTCCTTCTCGACTTTCACAAGTGGCTGGCCGGTATTCTTTGAGAGAATTTTATTCAACACCGCGCGGAGCTTCAATATCTGCTTCGCCGTGATTTCAATATCAGTCGCTTGACCCTCGGCTCCACCATGTGGCTGGTGAATCATCACTTCGGCGTTCGGGAGCGCATAACGCTTTCCTTTTTGTCCAGCCGAGAGGAGTATGGCCGCGCCGGATGCCGCCATACCAACACAAACGGTGGAGACCGCTGGCTTCACATGGTTCATCGTGTCAACCATTGCAAGCGTTGCAGTCACCGAGCCACCAGGGGAATTGATGTAGAGGGAAATATCTTTCTTCGGATCCTCTGCTTCGAGGAAAAGAAGTTGGGCGATGACGAGATTCGCGACGTCGTCGTCGATGGGGCCGCCGAGGAAGACGATGCGCTCCTTCAAGAGACGTGAATAAATATCATATGCGCGCTCGCCGAACTGACTCTTCTCGATAACCATCGGGACGAGCATTGATGCACGGGGTTGAGAATGGGTCATAAGTAAAAAGTGTGAGATGTAAGTAAGGTTTATTGCGCGGCTGCCGGTATAGCAGGCACATTGCTTTGCGAAATGCGCTGCCCCCATGCATAGAACGCGCCGATGATTACCATGAGTACGATGATGACGATGGAAATAACGGCGCCCCAGGACTGTTGTTTTGCCGAGGGCACTCCTAGAACCGGCACTGCCTGGGTGCTCTTTTGAGAAACTAGTTCTCCTGCGGGAAGAAGTTTTTCAGTTTCCATGTTCATTTTTTGCATCGGTATACAGCTTGCACGCGCGCGTGAAGGCAGCGGCGGCGGCATCTTTACCTTCGTAGTCTCCGACAACAACCTCTTTCTTTTGAATCTGTTTGTACGTCGCAAAAAAGTGCGCTATTTCCTTCAACACGTGCCGATTTGCATCCGTGATATCTTTCACGTCATCGAAGCGTGGGTCGCCGGAAGCGACTGCGATGATTTTTTCGTCCGCTTCGCCACCGTCAGTCATGTGCATAATACCGATTGGACGTGCCTCGACAAGGATTCCCGGTGCGAGCGGATGCGTCGTGAGCACGACGACATCGAGTGCATCGCCATCGTCCCACAGCGTCTGTGGCACAAAACCATAGTCAAATGGATAGTCCTGCGCGGAGTGCATTACTCGGTCGAGTTTAATGATACCTGTCACCTTGTCTATCTCGTACTTATTGTGCGAGCCTTTCGGAATCTCGATAACGACGTGCAGCTTCTCCTTCGTGCCCGGATTAACATCGTGCAACAGATTCATATACGCTGATTATACCTTACAAGTAATTTTATTCATCTTTCGCCGTATCGCGATCTTCTTCGGCATCCGCAACTGTTTCGTCACGCGCAGGAAGTTCCGCGAGCTCCTCCTCGGCCGGGAGTCCAGTCGTTTGTGGGGCTTCATCGACGATGACTTCGACGCTTTCCGTCGGCATCACGCCGGCAACTTCGGCGGGGTCCTCTTCGTCCGACACAATGGCAGCGGTCTCTCCATCGGATTCCGCAATTTCGGAACCACCGACCGAAACGATATCGATGTTCCAACCGGTTAGTTTTGCGGCCAGACGAACGTTCTGTCCGCCACGCCCGATAGCGAGTGATTGCTCGTCTTCGGGGACAGTCACCGTTGCGCGGTGATCGGCCTCGTCGAGAACAACTGAGAGAGGAGTCGCTGGCGAGAGCGCTTCCTTTACGAATTCTTTCGCGTTGTCGTTCCATTCGATGATGTCGATGCGTTCGCCGCCGAGTTCGCTCATCACGGTCGAGACACGTACGCCGCGCTGGCCGACCAGGGAGCCAACCGGGTCGACGTGCGGATCGAGGGAAACGAGCGCTATCTTGGTGCGGCTGCCCGGTTCGCGTGCAAGCGCCTTCACTTCGATAGATCCGGCTGCAAGTTCTGGTGCCTCGAGCTCAAAGAGCTTCACCACGAATTTCGGGTGCGCGCGAGAGAGCCGCAAGTAGACGCCGCGGAATCCCTCATCAACCGCATAGAGATACGCGCGAATGCGCTCACCCATGCGATAGCGCTCCCCGGGAATCTGCTCTTCATATGGAATGATGCCAGTCGTACGACCGAGATCGACGAAAATCGCCCCGCGCTCCATGCGCTGCACCACGCCGCTCACAATTTCTCCTTTTTTCTCACCGAATTCCTCCATCATCGAGAGCTTCTCGGCCTCGCGCACCTTCTGGATAACCACCTGTTTGGCGGTCTGCGCAGCGATGCGACCGAAGTCGTCCTGCGGCTCGAGCGGGAAGATAATCTCCTCGCCAACGGAAGCGCCACGCTTGATAAGTTTGGCGTTCTCGAGAAGAATATGTTTCTCGGTGTCATAGCGCGGCAATTCACCTTCGGCGAGCTGTTCGTCTCCTTCGTGGAACGCGTGCGAATGTACGCGTTCCACGGCTATCACTTCATCGGGTGCGGGGAAGCGAACTGTCGTACCATCCACAATAGTCTTCACTTGTTCAAAAGAAATAGTACCAGTGGCAAGATCGAGTTTGGCGTGGATGACCTGCCCGCGCTTCCCATATTCACGCTTATAGGCGGTCGCCATCGCGCTTTCGATGGCATCGATCATCGTGGCGCGACTGATGCCACGATCTTCAAACTCTCCGAGCACTGCATTGATGGTTTTCAGATCAATCATATGGAATATGTATGTCGCACGTTTTATAAAGAAAGCCCCGAAGGGGCATTCGCGTACAAGGAAGTATACCAGCTGCTTTCTGCGAGTCAACCACGGAAAAGAGGGAACTATATACAAAGCTACCCTAGCTATTGATTAGTGGAAGAATACGCGGCGTTGCAGGCATTGAAGCACGCCTGCGAATGCGTGTAGTAGAAAAGGAGCCCCCTCGTTCTAGGAGCTTTGCGGGTGATACCATGTAGAGGACATGCCTCATGAACGATATACCTATCAAAGCACTGCGGATGAGCGGCAGTTCGAGCGTGCATATTTGAATCCCACAGCAGCTCATGCTCGTGCCAAGGAAGTCTTATCTGCATATGAAATAAGACCTGAGACATTCGCCGGTCTATATGGTAACGAAATTCTCAAGCGCGATGCCGAAGAAGTAGATCGCCTGGAAAGTACTTTTGACCAATCACCCAGTAAAATCTACGCCGATATTCTGGAGGCAATAGCATGCGAGCATGGGGAGTTAAGCGAGTGGTTCGGCCCAAAATCTCAAATCATAAAGACAGCTCGTTTTGATGATTACATAAATAAAATTGATATGATTGTTGAGACTGAAGCAGAAAATCAACAGTTCTCACATTTGGCGCTTGGCATTGATGTTACTTTTGGAAGCAAAGACCTACACAGGAAATTCGACGCTATAAAAGCCAACATAAACAGGGGGGATCTAGGGCAATTAAAATATTTCCATTCGGACCGCCAGCATTTCATCGGCCATTTAAGAAAAATCCCTCAAGTTGTCGTCGGCATAGAGATAGATCGGGTAAAGGAGCTTGGTCTTCTGTGGATGAACAGGAGAAATAAAGAACTCAGCGAACATCCCGTGCAAATCGCCATCTTGGAGGAAGCGGTTCTACAGCTTAAAACGTTTTCTGAATATGCCACGAGTATCGATAGAAATGAATTGGCTCCCATTTTCGAAAGAGAGTCACGAAAGATAGGAGAACTTCTTGAAGGAAAAAAGAGGACGGGAATTAAGGGTCTTAAAAATGACAAAGTTTTTGAAGAAATAAAAAGAAATCTACTTTCTTTCACCAACGCGTGATGTGTGTGAAATGTGCATCTAGCCACTAGCAGAACGCGCTATACTCTATCGCATATGCACGTTTCGGAAGGGGAGTTGAAAGAATTCATAATCGATTCTGGCCTCGTCGCAAAAAAAGACATCGACGCGGCGGCCGTCGAAGCAAAAAAACGCGAACAATCGCTTGGTGATATCCTCGTTTCGCGTGGTTCCCTTACCGAAGATGCTCTTCGGCGTATCCAGGCGTATGTCCTCGGCATCCCGTTCGTAAATTTAAAGGACTACCGTATCCCCGTGGATATTCTCGCGCTTATTCCCGAACCGATCGCCCGCACCCACAACATCATTGCTTTCAAAAAAGATGGCGACTCGCTCGGGGTGGCGATGCTTGATGTCGACGATCTTGCGTCCATCGATTCGGTACGTAAGAAAACAAATCTTAAGATACTGCCGCGGCTGACTGACACGGAGAGTATTAAGCATGCTCTTCTGCAATATCAGAAATCGCTCAAGGACGAGTTCGGCGACATCATTTCGACCGAGGCTGGGAAAATTCGAGTTATCGCGGAAGGCAACAAAGACCTTTCCGGCGACGACCTCAAGAAGATGGCTGAGGATCTACCTATTGTGCGTATCGTCGACACTTTACTCCGACACGCGATAGTACAAGGGGCTTCCGACATCCATATCGAGCCGATGGAGACCGAAGTGCTTGTCCGCTACCGTATCGACGGCATCCTCCATGACGCGATGACGCTCCCATCGTCCGCTGCGGCCGGCATCGTTGCACGCATCAAGGTGCTCTCCAACCTGAAGCTCGACGAGAAGCGTCTACCACAGGACGGCCGCTTCAAAATGGAAACCGAAGCCGACCGGGTTTCCTTCCGCGTATCCATCCTTCCAACGTTTTTCGGCGAAAAGACGGTGATGCGCCTCTTGCGCGAGACGGGCGAGGGATTCACGCTCGACGTACTCGGGCTTCATGGAGAGAATATGGAGCGCATCCATCATGCGCTCACACAAACGACCGGCATCATCCTCATTTCAGGGCCAACAGGTTCCGGAAAGACGACAACACTCTATACGATGCTCGATATCCTGAATCGTCCGGACGTAAATATCTCGACTATTGAGGATCCAATCGAATACCAGATGAAGCGCGTCAACCAGACACAGGTGAACCCGCAGATAGGATTCACGTTCGCCAATGGACTTCGCTCTCTCGTGCGCCAGGATCCGGACATCATCATGGTCGGCGAGATCCGCGATGGCGAGACGGCTTCGCTTGCGATCAACGCGGCGCTGACCGGCCACCTCGTTCTCTCCACCATTCACACCAACAGTGCCTCCGGCGCCATCCCGCGTCTCATCGACATGGGCGTCGAGCCATTCCTCCTCGTTTCAACCATCCGTGTCATTGTCGGACAGCGCCTCGTCCGCAAGCTGTGCGAAGGCAAAGAAGAATATGCGATGGATAAAAATACCCGCGCAAAGATCGCGAGCGATGCGGAATTCAATCTCGCATTCAAAGCGCTTCAGGATGAGAAACTCGTAAAAGCAGGCGCGCTGATCGATGATATTCCGTTTTATCGGCCGAAGCCATCGGTCGAGTGCGCGGATGGCTACAAGGGACGCATTGGTATCCACGAAGTGCTCGCTATTTCGCCCACTATCCGAGAGATTATGCTCACATCAAGCACAAGCGAGGCAATCGAGGAGCAGGCAAAAAAGGAGGGCATGCTCACGATGTTTGAGGATGGTCTCTACAAGGCGGCGCGCGGCATCACGAGCATTGAGGAGGTGCTGCGCGCCATTACCGAATAAGTATGAAATTCCGCGCAACCATACGGAAAGAGGGCGTGCCGGATGAAATGCGCGTCATTGAGGCGCCCTCGCGCTTCGCGGTGTACGAGCAAATACAGAAAGAAGGCGGCTTAGTTACCGAACTTCGCGAGGGCGCGGGAGGATTCGCGATTCCCGCATGGCTTAATTACAATATCGGCACCGGCATCAAGCGCGCCGAGGTCATCCGAACGGCGCGGAATCTCTCCGCGATGCTTGCTGCCGGCCTGTCGCTCTCGCGCGCGCTCTCGGTCATTGAGCGCCAATCGGGCAACAAGCATCTGAAGGAGATTGTGACGGCTCTTTCGGAATCCATCAAGAAAGGGTCATCCTTCAACGAAGCGCTCGCCGCCTACCCGAAAGTATTTCCTAAATTGTTTGTCGCGATGGCGAAGGCGGGCGAAGAGTCCGGTTCTCTCTCCGACGCGCTCACGGTCGTCGGCGTGCAGATGGAGCACTCGGAAGAGCTGGTGCGCAAGATAAAGGGCGCGATGATTTATCCGGCAATCGTCATCACCGCCGTCCTCATCGTCGGTGTGCTTATGCTCATCTATGTCGTGCCGACCCTGACCAGCACCTTCAAGCAACTCAATGTGCAGGTACCGCTCACGACGCAGATTATCGTCGCGGTGTCGGACTTCATGGTGGCCAATGTGACCATGGTGCTTCTCGGGCTCGTCGCCGTTATTGCGGGCGGCATCGCCTTCGTTCGTTCAAAACCGGGGAACAAAGTCGTGCTTGCGGTCGCACTTCATCTGCCGGTCGTGAACGAGCTTGTCCGCGAGACGTATACTGCGCGCGCTGCGCGCACGCTCTCGTCGCTCCTTGCTTCCGGCGTGCCCGTGCTGGACGCTCTCGCCATCACCAAGGAAGTCGTAGGAGAGAATGTCTTTGCGGATGTGATAGGCGAGGCGGAAGAGCATGTGAGAAAGGGCGAGCTCTTGTCCGCCTCGTTCTCCGCTCATACGAAACTCTATCCGATTCTGATGAGCGACATGCTCACGGTCGGGGAAGAGACCGGCAAGGTCGCCGAGATGCTGAAACAGATCGCGGAATTCTACGAAGAAGACGTCGCGGAGAAGACTAAAGACCTCTCCACCATCATTGAGCCGGTCCTTATGCTCCTGATCGGCACCGTCGTCGGCATTTTCGCCGTCTCAATGATTGCCCCGATTTATTCGCTGTCATCCGCTTTCTAGCATGGCGACCTCCCGCGGATTTACGCTCATTGAGGTTATCGTCTCCCTCTTCATCATGGGTGTGATGCTGCTCCTACTCCAATCGGTCATTCAGAGCGGTGTGCTCGCGCGGACGACGAAGAACCAAGGCATTGCGCTCTCCATCGCCCGCAATGAGCTTGAGAGTCTGCGCGGCGGCGGTTATGCCGCGCTTCCGCCAAGCGGTTCATTTCCGGACAGTCTTATGAGCACGCTCCCCCAGGGGGCGACGACCACGCTTACCGTGAGCGCCTATAACACGAAGACCGCACAGGTAACCGTGAGCGTCGTCTGGCAGGATGCGGGCGCAAGCGCGTCAAGTACCGTGTCGCTTTCCACGCTCATCACCCAGACGGGGGGCCTGCCATGACGCGTTTCCGCCGTGCATTTACGCTTATTGAAACGATCATCGTCGTCGCCATCAGCGTCATCATGCTCATCGCTCTGACACTTATGATATACACCTTCAATAATTCCTTGTCGTACGAGCAGGCATCCGCGCAATCTTCCGGTTCGGCAAGCACCGTCATCCGCGAGGTGGAGTCGCTCGTGCTTCCCGCCGACGCCGTGCTCCAGTCCTATGCGTTTTCAAGCGGAACCTATACTTCCACATCTACGTCGCTCGTTCTGGAAATTCCCTCCATAGACAGTTCCGGAAATATCATCGCGAACGCGCACGACTATGCGGCGTTCTATTCCGTGGGAACGAACGCCTATCGTCTTCTGCAAACAAATGCTTCAAGCGCACGCACGCCCGGCACGAAACTCTTAAGTACCACTCTGCAGTCGCTCACTTTTACCTACAACAACACTAACTTCGCCCAGGTCAGCTCCACAACGATCAACGTGCAAATACAGACCAGCGTGAAGCAGAATGTTCTCTCCGACCAAGAGCGCGAGCAGATTAACCTGCGTAATTATTAATCCTATGCGTCCTTCTCTTCATCGTCCCGCATCCCACGGCTACGTCCTCGTCCTGACGCTCGTCTTCCTCGGCATCTTTTTTACCGTCGCGACCGCATACTTGAGCTTCGTGACGACCTCCGCGCGCAACGCCTTAACGAGCGTCGCGAGCGCGCAGGCGCTCTCGCTCGCCGAAGCGGGCATGGATGAAGCGGCATACCAGCTAAACCAAAACCCTTCGTATAGCGGAGAGAGCAACACGCCGCTCGGAGGAGGTGTGTTCACGGTGACCATCTCAAGCGTTAATTCAAACACGAAACTGATTACGGCGACGGGGTATGTACCGAACAGCACCAGCCCGGTTGCAACAAAAATAGTCCGGACTGAAGTCGGTATCAACAGTAATATCGTCTCGTTCCGGTATGGGATACAGACCGGTGCCGGAGGGTTCGTCTTGAGCGGAGGAGCGACCATCAACGGCAGCGTCTATTCAAACGGCAACATCAATGCGACGACCGGCGTGCACATCACCGGTTCAGCCGTCGCCGCAGATCCTCCGGCGGTCTCCGCAGACCAGGTAAACGACAGTCCCTCTATTTCTTCCTGCACGAGTTCTACCTGCATAACCTTTGCGAATACCACGGCGACGCAGGATGTCGCTCAGAGTTTCAAAATCTCGACGGCCGTACCGCTGAATAACATTCAGTTCTACCTGAAGAAGGTCGGGGCTCCCTCCGACGCCGTTGTGAGAATCGTGACCGACAACGGCGGGAGCCCCGGAACGAATTTGCTTATGTCGAGCACGCTTTCAGCGGCGACCGTGACCGCTAATTTTGGTTGGGTGACGGTGACGATGCCGTCCACGCCGGTGCTTAGCCCGAGCCAGACCTACTGGATTGTTATTGATGCCAGCAGTAACTCTTCCAAGTATTACATCTTGGGCGCAAACACCGGTGGGTATGTAAACGGCACCGCGAAAATTGGAAAATACGGGGGTACATGGTCCGCCACAACGCCCGCGGGTCTTGACGGCTATTTCAAGCTATATCTCGGCGGAGGTACTTCAATGATCGGCGGCAATACGTACGCCACCGGCGTCTACATCGGCACAACGGCGAGCGACAGTGCGTGGGCACATACTGTTATGGGAGCGACGGTGACGGGGCCTTTGTACTGTCAGAGCGGGAGCTACACGAACAAAGCCTGCGACACCAGTCAACCCGACCCGACACCGCAACCGCTTCCTCTTTCCGACAATAATATCCAGGATTGGAAGAATGAAGCGGCGGCGGGAGGAGTAATAACCGGCGACTATACGGTCGGATACGCCGGCGCGACGCTCGGGCCGAAAGAAATCACCGGTAATTTACTGGTGGATGGCGGCGGCACGCTTACCGTAAGTGGTACCCTATGGGTGCAGGGTACCATCACCGTTTCCGGCGGCGGGAAAGTTGTCCTCGCGTCAAGCTACGGCACAAACGACGGAGCAATCGTGAGCGACGGATATGTCGCGGTCAACGGCGGCGGCACTTTTAGCGGGTCGGGGCAGGCCGGCAGTTACCCGTTCCTCATCACAACGAGTGCCTGCCCGGTAGCACCCGGCTGCGACGGAAACGATGCCGTCACGATGTCGGGCGGCGCCGGAACCGTTGCCATCGTCGCACAGAACGGCACCGCCAACATTGAGGGCGGCAGTGCGTTGAAAGCCGTGACGGCAAATGAAATAGATATGAGCGGGGGTGCGAGTTTGGTATACGACAGCGGACTCATCAACTCAAACTTTTCTTCGGGACCGGGCGGAAGCTGGAACTTCGTACCGGGCTCCTACGCCATCACCCAATAATGCTATTCTACGAGCATGCTCATCGTCGCAAACTGGAAGGCGTATGTTGATGACTCCGCGAAGGCGAAGAAGCTCTTTGCCGTAAGTAAGCGGCTCGCCCGCACGACCGACAATGCCATCGTACTCGCACCGCCTTCTCCGCTCCTCGGCGCATTAACGTCCGGTAACAAATCAAAAGTCGCGTTCGCCGCGCAGGACGTCTCGCTCTCCACTGGCGGAGCGAAGACCGGCGAGGCAACGGCGGGCGCGTATGCGGCAGCGGGTGCGACGTATGCGATTATCGGGCATTCCGAACGTCGCGCGGCGGGCGACACTGACGATATCGTCGCCGAGAAACTTGCGCGGGCGTTTGCCCATGAGCTCACTCCCATCCTCTGCATGGGCGAGCGTGAGCGCGACGGCGAAGGCCGGTACCTCGCCTTCATTCGCAAAGAACTGACTGCCGCACTCGCGGCGCTTACGCTCAAGGAACGAGCACAAGTCATCGTCGCCTACGAACCGCTCTGGGCCATCGGAAAGACGGCGGCATTCGCCATCGGGCCGAACGACCTCTCTGAGATGGCGCTCTACATCCGCAAAGTACTTGCCGAACTCCTGCCGGGAAGACATCATGCGCATGCGCTCGTGCTCTACGGCGGCTCGGTTGAACCGGACAATATTCGTGCACTTGCAGCTGGCTCCGGCATTGATGGCTTCCTCATCGGCCATGCGTCTGTTAACCCGAAAATCTTCAGCGAGCTGGTGAAGCAACTCCACGTGCACGTATAGGCGCCATGCGCACAGTCCGTGACATTCGCGTTTTTGAAAATATCCCTATTCTCGTGCGTGCAGCACTCAATGTACCAGTCATAAACGGGAACGTTGCCAATGACTACCGCCTGCGACGTGCCGTGCCGACGATACGCTATTTGTGTGAACGAGGGGCAAAAGTCGTGCTCATAAGCCACATCGGTGAACAGGGGACGGAGACACTTGCACCGAGCGCGGTCGCACTCGGGAAGCTCATCCACGGTGTCTCCTTCTTTCCCGAAATTACTGGTGAACGCACGCGCGCTGCCGTACGCGCCCTCACTCCAGGGAAGGTACTCGTCCTTGAGAATCTGCGACGCGATAGGGGTGAGAGGGAAAACCGTCCGGCATTCGCCCGCGAGCTGGCAGAGCTCGCAGATATTTTTGTCCAAGATTCTTTTGATACGTGCCACCGCCACCATGCATCCATCATTGGCGTGCCAGAATTCCTGCCGAGCTATGCCGGGCTGCTCCTTGAAGAAGAAGTACGCGAGCTCTCTGCAGCATCCGCGCCGAAACATCCTGCGCTCGCCGTCATCGGCGGTGCGAAATTCAGTACAAAAGAGGCAGTGCTCACAACGCTTCTTGAAAGCTACGACCGCATCTTCGTCGGCGGGGCACTTGCAAACGATTTTCTTAAAGCGGCGGGACAGCCCGTGGGGAAATCACTCGTGTCGGGGGCGGATCTTGCTCACATCAAAAAACTGCTTAATAACCCAAAATTGGTCCTACCAGTGGACTCGCTTGTCATACCAACAAATGGAGCTGATGGAGCAGATGCAAGAGGCACCGCGCGCATTGCCGTAGCAGGACAGGTACGCGCAGATGAGATTATTCTTGACGTCGGCCCGGAGACAGTGACGCTTCTCACCACTCTTGCACGACAAGCGAAAACTATTTTATGGAACGGTCCGCTAGGGAAGTATGAGAACGGTTTTTCCGATGCGACTGATGCCTTCGCACAAGCTGTTGCAGCCTCAGGCGCCCGAACGATTGTCGGCGGTGGTGATACCATAGCCTCAATTGAAGGACTCGGGCTTCTCTCGCGTTTCTCTTTCGTATCAACCGGCGGCGGCGCGATGCTTGATTACCTGGCAAAAGGCACATTGCCGGGTATTGCAGCGCTTACTATTCACCCGAGCGCTTGACGAATCTTCTCGGCAACGGCAGTCGCAGTCGCGGCATCTGAGTAGGGCTTCCCCGTCCAGGACCGAAGGCCGTCTCCCGTAAATCGCGGAACAATATGAACGTGGTAGTGAAAGACAATCTGCCCGGCGGCGGCCTCGTTGTTCGTTATGATGTTCAATCCTTCTGCACCCACTGCTTCTTTAATTGCTTTTGCCACTCGATGCGTTGTGCGTCCTACTGCGGCGAGCGTCGCATCGTCTATGTCAAAAATATTGCGGAATGGCTTCTTTGGCACGACGAGCGTATGCCCAGTGCTCGTTGGATGAATATCGAGAAAGGCAAGAGTATCGGCATCCTCATATACGATATCAGCCGGTATCTCCCGCCGTATGATCTTCATGAATACGGTGTCTTCCATTGCAGAGCAGTATACAATAGTGCCACATGTTTCCGCTCCACGATCCGCTTGACGACACACTGCGCAAAGAACTCGCAGAACATGATGACCTCACCGCGGCGCTCTTAGCGCGCCGCGGCATCACGACGAAAGAAGAGGCGGAAAAATTCTTGAATCCGTCTTACTCTGAACATCTTCACGATCCGTTCCTGATGATAGATATGCACAAAGCTGCGGAGCGATTTGCGCGCGCCATCCTCTCGGGGGAGCAGATAGTCGTGTGGAGCGATTACGATTGCGACGGCATCCCGGGCGCCGTGCTCCTCCACGATTTTCTTAGGAAGGCTGGTGCGAATTTTGAAAATTATATTCCGCACCGCCACCTTGAGGGATACGGCATGAACATCGGCGGCATCGAGAAGCTCGCGCGAGACGGAACGAAACTCATTGTCACCGTGGATTCCGGTATCACGGATGTCATACCGATTGCGCGCGCAAATGAACTCGGTATGGCAGTTATCGTCACAGATCATCATTTACCGCAAGAGAAATTACCGGGTGCATTTGCAGTACTGAATCCCAATGCGCGCGCTGATGAAACGTATCCGTACAAAAGTCTCTGCGGTTCCAGTGTTGCATGGAAACTGGTGTGTGCAACACTCGCTGTCGAGCCTGGATTACGCGAGAAAGTGCCGAAGGGGTGGGAGAAGTGGCTTCTGGACATGGTCGGACTCGCCACGATCGCTGATATGGTTCCGCTCGTCGGTGAGAATCGTCTTCTCGCGACGTACGGACTTAAAGTGATTAAGAAATCCCCACGCATCGGCCTACAGAAATTGCTTCGCGGTATGCGCGTAGAACAACGTGCGATTACCGAAGACGACGTCGGTTTTATGATCGCGCCGCGCGTAAATGCCGCGAGCCGAATGGGAGAAGCACGTGATGCATTCCGTCTCTTTACGACCGCCGACGAGAGCGAGGCCGACATGCTCGCAAAGAAACTTGAAAAGCTGAATCGCGAGCGCAAGGCCCAAGTGGGCGCCATCACACGTGCGGTACACACGCGGCTCAAAGAACGGGGGGAAATGCGCAGCATCATCGCACTCGGCGATCCGGAGTGGCGGCCGGCACTTCTCGGTCTCGTCGCAAATACGATTGCTGATGAATATGAACGTCCAGTGTTTCTCTGGGGCCGGGAAGGAAATTTGAGTTTGAAGGGTTCAGTGCGGAGCGGTGGCACGACACCTATTATGGAGTTGATGCGAGCAACCGAGAATACGTTCGCACAATTCGGCGGGCATGCGGTTGCGGGCGGTTTCACTGTCATTGATACCGAGGTATTTTTCCTAGAGGATCGGCTCGTTGAAGCATACGCGCGCATTACCGCCAATACTAAGCAAATTGATTCGCTCCTCGCTCGCGCCGATGCTGCAATCATTCCCGAGGAAGCGACACACACTTTCTTAAAGAAGATTGAACGACTCGCCCCATTCGGCCAGCAAAACCCAAAGCCCGTGTTTCTTTTGCGCGAGGTCGCGGTGCGAGAGATTTCACGTTTTGGAAAAGCAGCGGAGCATTTAAAATTAAAAATTAATATGCGGGAGGAAAGCGGGAGCATCGACGCGGTGACATTTTTCATCAAAGGAACGGCCGCGCGCATCGCGAATACACTCGTGCGTGGCAGCCGCGTGAACCTGCTCGCGCACCTCGAGCGAGACACTTTCAGTCGAGGTAACCCTGTCCGCCTGCGACTTTTGGATATCAGAGTTGCCGATCCCGTGAAATAAAACATCTCGATTACTACTATCTATCGCATTAACTTATCTTACTGGGGTATAGTAGTCAGCATGGCTTCTTTTACAATCCATGCCGACGGCGGCTCACGGGGGAACCCGGGGCCGGCCGGCGCGGGCGCAATGATACGCGATTATTTGGGGAATTCGGTCGCGAGCGTCTCGCAATTCCTCGGTACGTGTACGAATAATTTCGCCGAATATGAAGCGGTGGTTCTCGCATTCAAAGAACTCACAAAACTCGTTCCGCCGGAAAAGCGAGGAACGACTGAGGTAACGGTAAAAATGGATAGCGAGCTCGTCGTGAAGCAGATGAGAAAGGAATATAAGGTGCGTCACCCAGTATTAAAAGAACAGCAGGCGCGCCTTGCACAGGTTGCCGCGGCCTTCGGGACCGTCATTTTCACACATGTTCCGCGCGAACAGAATGGCGATGCGGACGCCCTCGCCAACGAGGCAATGGACCGTGGTGCGTAACATGAAACCATGTATTAATATTCGCCTGCTTCCACACCGGCGAATCTACTTACGACACCGATGGCACAGTTCTCGATGGAACTTTCGACGCTCGCAGGATTTCGCGAGGGAGCTCTTCTCTTCGGTGCGGCTGTGCCATTGTTCAGCACCATACTCGCGTATCTGGCATACCCTCACCAAAACGCATATACAAAATATGAGCCGCACAAAAGACAGCGAAACTTTCGTTCGCGACATTTATGCTTCCCTTATTCCCGTTATGGCTCGTGCTCGCTACTTACAAAGATTTTGCTTATATTGCGGCATCGAAGCGTTTCTCTACAATGGCCCAGTTGAGATTCGCGAAGAAGGCGTCAATGTAGTTTTTCTTCTCGGCGGGCACATAGTCCACCATATACGCGTGCTCCCAGAGATCGAGTGCGAGTAAGATAGGAAGACCGGCAAGCTGCCCAATCTCGTGATCACCAACAAAGACCGTATGAATCGTCTTTCCCTTCGGGTCGGCATACACCACCACCCAACCGATGCCACGACTCCCGGCAACTTCGCGGATATGCTTCAGGAAATTCTCTCCACTCCCATACTTCTTGGCGGCCGCCTTCGCGAGCTCTGATTCTGGACTACCACCTTTCTCGCCCTCAAACTGCTCAAAATAGTATTCGTGCATGCGCATACCATCGAACTCAAAGCCCATACGGCGACGCATCTCGGCTATTGCATATTTGCCGCCCTCATCGTCAGTATTTTGATACGCGGCGATGGTGTTCATAAGCAGATTAAGATTCTTCACATAGCCCTCGTAGAGGGCAAGATGCACCTTAATTTGTTTTTCAGAAAGCCCCTCCAGCACCGGCAGATTGAATGTTTTTGGTGTGTATATCATAGATATAAAATGTACCATACACCTTTGGCTATGCTACTCTCATTGTCGAGAATCTTTTATCCTCTTGTTTTTTGAGCTCATCACAGGAAACATTCATAGGTATAAGACAATGTTTATGCCACGCTCAATCGATACCATTATTTATTCTTATAGGTACAAAAAGACCTCCATCGGTGAACTGTCGGGAATGCTGAACCGGGATATAGTTTCTCGGCAATGATATCTAGAGTTGTTAATTGCTATAAACATAAGAAAAACGCCCCTATGGGCGTTTCTGCTTCAGAACAATGGAATGGTAATAAAGATCAGATGACCTTCGCTTTCTTAAGCGCCGCAAAAGCACCGTTCTTCTTAATGGTCTTGAGACCTTTCATCGAGACGTCAATGACAACTGTTTTTTTGAGTTCGGGCACATAAATGCGGCGCTTCTGAAGATTAGCCTTGCGGCGGATCTTGCCGGTTGGATTGAATTGCGTCGCGCGTGTACGATTGGAATACCGCCCGCCGATTTGCGTGCTCTTGCCGGTTATGTCGCAGCTGCGTGCCATAGTCGTCGCATGGTAGCATAGGGGAACAAATCAGCAACCACATGGCCACTCTCCTCGCCTTTATCGTCCTCATCCTCTCTATTATCGCGCATGAGGTATCGCACGGCTATGCGGCAGACGCGCTCGGTGACCCTACCGCGCGGCTCGCCGGCCGCCTCACCCTTAACCCCCTTCCGCATCTCGACCTAATGGGTTCGATCATCATTCCTGCACTCCTTGTCTTCACCGGCTCGCCGATATTCTTCGGCTGGGCAAAACCGGTTCCGTATAATCCCTACAATCTGAGGGCCCGTCGCTGGGGTGAAGCGATTGTCGCCGCAGCTGGCAGCGCGACGAATATCTTTCTCGCTGTCATCTTCGGCCTCATCGTGCGCTATGGTGCAGCGGCCGGACTCGACCAGGCAGCGCTCTCACTCGCCGCGGACATCGCCTTCGTCAATCTCTTCCTCGGTCTCTTCAATCTCATCCCGTTCCCGCCTCTGGATGGCTTCACAGCCCTGCGCGCTGCTCTTCCTTGGCATCTTGCTAATGGCCTTAGGCGCTTCGAGCACAGGATTCGAACGATGGGGATGCTCTCGCTCCTTCTCTTTCTCGTCGTCTTCTCTTATCTTTTTGCCGGGCCGTTCTTCAATCTCGTCACTTGGCTTTTCGGACTCCTAACGGGCAGCAGTATTACATAGCGCATGTATAGAAAGAAAAGAGGGGTCTCTTCGACCTCTCTTTTAATTTAAAGAGTAGATGAAACTGGCTTATATTGTTGGATTTCAGCCCTATGTTCTCGCATAAAACTGCCGAGACAACTTGGAGCGATAGTAATTGAGCGTTTGCAGAAACTATACTTCCTCCCATTTACCTGAACCATTAGTCTCCTTCCTAGAAGGAGCCCGCCGCAGTATTCGCATTTCATGGGGCCTCCTTTCAGATTCCCAGTCTAAAGAACGAACCCAACACATAAAGCATATACCCACTGCTTCACCACATTTTTCGTTATACACTGCTGCTATACTGAAGAGATGGAATACCAAGTTCCGCAATTCATAGAGGTCGAAGATAAGATCATCGGACCTTTGACATTGAAGCAATTCATTTATGTCGCCGGCGCGACCGGTCTCTGTGTTATTTTCTTTGCATATCTGCCTCCTATCGTCGCCCTTTTGTTTTCGGCGCCGATCGCAGCACTTGCGGCAGGACTCGCTTTTTATAAAGTGAATGGCAAACCTTTCATAGAAGTTATCGAGGCGGGATTCAATTACTATACGGGTTCAAAGCTCTTCCTCTGGAAACACACTGCACCGAAAGCCGCGGAGAAGGGTGCGGCGGCCGCTGCAGCGGCGGCGGAAACCGCCCTGCGCATGTCCCGGGGCGGGCCGAGGCTGACGCGCGGGAAACTCTCGGAACTTGCCTGGTCGCTTGATGTAAAATCCGTGGGCGACGCCAAATCCTAATATGGCAACCTCATCGGCAGACGCAACGCAGCAATTCGTCCCGGTCAAAGAGATCAGGAACGGCCTCATTATTCTGAAAGACGGTAGCTATCGCGGTGTACTTATTTGCTCTTCCGTCAACTTTGGGCTTAAGTCGGCCGACGAACAGCACGCTATTACCCTTGGTTTCCAGAATTTCCTCAACACGCTCGATTTTTCGATACAAATTGTCATAAATTCGCGCCGGATGGATCTGCGCCCCTATCTTGCTCTTCTTGCGGAAAAAGAGCCTGAACAAAAAACGGAACTGATGCGGATTCAGCTCCGCGAATATATCGAGTTCGTCCGTTCTTTCACCGATCAGGCAAATATCATGACAAAATCCTTCTACGTCGTCGTGCCTTATGCACCACATTCCTCTCCTGCAAATGCAGTCAGCTTCCTGCGGCGTGATAGCGCCTCAGTAAAGAGTGCCCACGCCGAAACTTCTTTTGAAGAAGACAGCGCACAGATTGAACAGAGGCTCACTCTTATCGCGGGAGGACTCTCCGGTACTGGTGTACGCGCGGTTCCTCTCGGTACAGAGGAAATCATCGAACTTTTGTATCGCTCGTTCAATCCGGGCGAACTTGAGAATCCAATCCGGCTCGATAATTAATAATATGGCACTCCTCGATTTTCTCAACCGAAAAAAAGAAGAACCGGTATCAGTAATGCCGGTGCTTCCGAAAGATATCTACCGGCAAGGTTCTCTAGACCTCGTCGATACTATCGCGCCGACGGCACTCAAGATTGGTTCACGCGAGCTTGAACTTGGCGAAAAGTTCGTGCGTGCCTTCTATACCATTTCCTACCCGCGCTTTCTCTCTGACAGCTGGTTTTCGCCCATCATCAATCTCGACAAGGTGCTCGATGTTTCCATTTTCATCCATCCTATCGAGACCGAGCAGGCACTCCGCAGTTTCCAGAAGAAAGTCGCCGAATACCAGAGCCAGATTAATGAACGTGAAGCGAAAGGGCTCGTCCGCGACCCGCTTCTCGATACGGGATATCAAGATCTAGAGAGCCTCCGCGACAGCCTGCAGCAGGCCCAGGAAAAACTCTTCGACGTCGGCCTCTACCTGGCGCTCTACGGCGATACGAAGGAGGAGATAGATAAGACCGAAGGTGATATCCGCGGCATCCTCGATGCCAAGCTTGTCTATACCAAGCCGGCTTTGTTCCAGCAGGAACAGGGGTTCCGTTCGTGTCTTCCCCTTGGTACCGACGAGCTTCTCGTCAACTCGAAACTGAATTCCGCGCCTCTCTCTTCACTTTTTCCTTTTGTCTCCTTCGATCTCACAAGTGATCGCGGCATCCTCTACGGCATCAATCGTCACAACTCCTCGCTCATCCTCTTTGACCGCTTCTCGCTTGAGAACTACAATTCTGTCGTTTTCGCGAAGTCCGGTTCCGGTAAAAGCTATGCGACGAAGCTTGAGATTCTGCGTTCCTTGATGTTCGGGACGGAGGTTATCGTTATCGACCCCGAGCGCGAATATGAGCAACTCGCCGAAGCCACCGGCGGGCGCTCCTTCCATATCTCACTCTCCTCCGAACACCATATCAATCCGTTTGATCTACCACCAGTGAAGGAGGACGAGGACCCGAAAGACATCCTGCGCTCCAATATCATCACGCTTGTCGGGCTCTTCCGTATCATGCTTAGTGGCCTTTCTCCCGAAGAGGATGCCATCATTGACCGCGCCATTAGCGAGACATATTCACTCAAAGATATCACCGGTGATGCGGACTTTACGAATGCGGAACCGCCACTTCTTTCTGATTTCGAACAGGTACTCGCCGGCATGGAAGGAAGTGAATCCCTGGTCGAGCGTCTCTCGAAGTACACCCGCGGTACATGGGCAGGATTTCTCAATCAGCCAACGAACCTCGATTTGAAGCAGCAGTTCGCGGTCTTCTCGGTGCGCGACATGGAGGACGAGCTGAAACCGGTTGCTATGTACATCATCACACACTATATCTGGAATGCCGTGCGGCATGAGATGAAGAAACGACTCCTGGTCATCGACGAAGCATGGTGGATGATGAAGAGTGACGATACCGCCTCCTTCCTCTATTCGCTCGCGAAGCGCGGGCGCAAATATTACCTCGGCGTCTGCACCATCACGCAAGACGTAGAAGACTTCTTGAAGAGCCCATACGGTCGACCAATCCTCACGAATTCTTCGCTTCAACTGCTGTTGAAGCAGTCACCGACGACCATTGACGTGCTTCAGCAAACCTTCAATCTCACCGATGAAGAGAAATATCTCCTGCTTGAAGCCGGCGTGGGCGAGGGGCTCTTCTTCGCGGGCCTCAAGCACGTCGCTATCAAGATCGTCGCGAGCTACACTGAGGACCAAATTATTACCTCCGATCCATCGCAGCTTCTCGCGATTAAACAAGAGAAAGCGCGGTATGCCGCAGAACAAAAATAGTCCGGAGCCGCCCGTGATGACTTGGCCGAAGGCCTCGCCGATTCTGGTTGCCGCAGCCGTTTGTGACGCCATACGCGCCTTCTTTGAATTCTTTTGGTTTTTTGGGCCGGCACTAGCCGCCATTTATTGTACGGTGAAGATCAACGGGGTTCTCACGACCATAACCGTCGGATTGTTGGAGACAAAAACCGCAGGGGTGATCTGTTCTGCGACTGCCATTGCAGCGGGAACGGCCGTTTCCGAGTTCACCACAACGTTCGGAGTCATAATGGCGGACGTGGTGGGGCTCGCCGCCTTTCTTATCCTTGGTTTTTTTCTTGTCCGCACAAATGCCCGTATGTTCAAGATAAACAAAAGTAGCTGGCTCTGGCTTACGGGAAGTTTGGGAATAAGTGTAATCCCATTTATAGGTACGTTCCCGTCCTTTTTTTTCGTCCTCCGGATGCTGTACAAAAGACAGATAAAAATCGAGAAAGCGGCTCACGAGAGGTGGAAAAAAGAAACCGCCAATGCACAATTGCAAGAACGGAATCAGAACGCCGCACAGCTTATGCAACTTCAGACTGCCCAAGTTGCGCAAGCAAATCAGGAGGCAACAAATGACGCAGTATACGCCGAAGCCGCAAACGATACCCAGTATACCCAAGAGATGAATAAAGCAGCATAGCCGCCTGGCACAGGATATATACTAGAAGCATGCGTTCTCTCTTTGTCATCATCGCTTTTTCTCTTCTGATACCTGGAGCGGCACTCGCACAGTCTCTCGGCGGTCTTGGAAACAACGCCCCCTTCACACTCTCGGCATCGCCTCAATACCCGACACCCTACGGCACCGCGACGCTCTCGTTCCTCTCAAGCTCGCTTGACCTCTCAAATGCGATGCTATCTGTTTCCAGCGACGGAAAGAATATCTATCAGGGTTCGGTGCAGCCGATCGTGGTAACCCTCGGCAGAACTGGAAGCATCACGCACATAGCGGCGACGATATCTTCGGGCGGCACGAAATACAGCCAGTCGCTCTCGATACAGCCGGAGGATGTTGTGCTTGTCGCCGAACCAATCGCCTCGGCCCCTCCGCTGTACCCAGGCAAGCCCTCGGTTCCACCCGAGGGAAGCGTGCGGGTAGTTGCAGTTGCAAATATGGAGGACGCAAGCGGCGCATTGCTCAATCCGGCGGCGCTCTCCTACGCGTGGACAGTTGACGGGACGCAGATTGCGGATGCTTCGGGTATTGGTAAGGACGTGCTCATGGTCGCCTCACCTCTCCAATATCGCGCACGTACCGTCTCGGTCGCCGTTATGAGCCAAGATGGCAGTCTCGTCGGTGGCGACTCCCTCTCATTCTCCACGGCGAACCCGACGGTACTCATCTATGAGAACGACCCCCTCCTCGGCATCCGCTTTGATCACGCACTCTCCGGTACCTACACCATCACTAGCGTAGAATCAACTCTTTACGCGGCTCCATTTTCTTTCCCGATGGTCAGTGCCACACCCG
Organism: Minisyncoccota bacterium; assembly: GCA_035533615.1. Lineage (GTDB taxonomy): Bacteria > Patescibacteriota > Minisyncoccia > Phycocordibacterales > Phycocordibacteraceae > C7867-001. Next base: position 6,349 of record DATLTM010000028.1, on the reverse strand, counting down.
CGCTCCAGTGGTTCCTAGACGGTAGTGCGGCACAAACGGGAAATGTTATAACTCTGCGGCCGACTGGCTCCGGAGCGGGGACAGCGACACTTTCGCTCACCGCCTCGGCGGGGAGCTACACGACCGCGACCGCAAACCTCTCTCTCTCGTTCGGTTTAACGACAAGCACTAACGCCTTTGGCTTATGAAAAAATATCCCCTTTCAACCGCATTCCTCATAGTGTTTGTGATGATGGGCGCTGCTGCACATGCCAGTGCCGCAAGCGGAGTGTACTGTCCGAGCAACACCTCAAACGGCGGAACGTATTGTTCTTCGAATCAAGTCTGCGACTACGAACAAGGTGTGTGTGTATCTTCCAGCAACACCAGTAGTTTTACCAGCCAGCCAGCTCAGTCGGCCAACAATACCGGCTTTACCGCGCTCGCCCCTATCCCCGGACTCACCGGCACCAGTACTACTGCAGTTGTAAATTCGGCAACACTCGCGAATTTTTTTAATAATCTTTACAAATACCTCATCGGGATGGCAGCGGCACTTGCTGTTATTGAAATAATCTGGGGTGGACTTGAAATCTCTACCAAGGATTCGGTCAGCAAGAAGACCGATGGCAAGGAGCGCGTTTACAATGCTATCTTCGGTCTCGTCCTCGTCCTCTCGCCAGTGCTCGTCTTCTCCATTATCAATCCTGCGATCCTGAATCTCTCGCTCGATCTTCCGAAACTCGACACGGCACCGGGAACGGCAGCTTCTGGCTCGACAAGCAATATGGGGGCTCAGACATACGCCATTGATCCTACGACTGGATGTTCAGTGACTGGAACGAATTATTTGTTGACCGCTACTTGTTCCTCTCCTACTGGAATTCCCGACGCGAAGGCGTCAGCGACGACATGGCTTTCGAATAATTGTAATTTTTCAACCGCCGATAACGCCAGCCCGACTTGCTCCAGCAGTAACTCAAGCGGCTGTACTTTAGCAACGGCGAGTTGTGAAAAAGCATCTGCCAGTTCATACGTCCTTATAAATATCGGAACTGATTTCAACCCAAATTTGGAACCATTTGATGCTCAAACCAGCTCTTCTATTTCCAGATTTATTAGCGGGTGTAATGGAGACGGCGGAAATGTTTGCGTATATACTGGTAGTCTTGAAACTGCTAAGACAACATGTCCAAATTATACTACTTCCTTGCCTAAAAGCGCGGCAAGAACGTGTACTAACCAATCACTCTATTGCTTTAATTCCGCTGATACTGTCACTGCAAATAGTCAATTTCACCTATTGGGTATTAGTGTTCCTACAACCGGATTAAGTACAAGTTTCTTTTACGCGTGCCCACCCACTCTCAAGTTCACACTCCAACCCCTCCAATGAATAATATGCGCCGCGCACTTATCATCACCATAGTTGCACTCATCATCATCGGGCTTGGCGTTGCTGCGTACTTTATTTTCTTTAGGAGCACGCCAAGCGTCACGGTCACGATGCCGAGTGGGGACACAAATCTGCCGAGCGCAGGGCAGACAAGCTCACCGAGTTCGGGGGGCTCCGGTTCTCCGAGTTTCGCTCCGTCGGCTTCGCCGGTTGCGGTTACCGCGCGACTCGTAGAGATAAGCACCGGACCGGTCGTGCCGGGCGAGGCGGTTGTCGATCAGAGCGCCGCTACGACAAGATCCTCGCCTAACGTTGCCGTGAATTATATCGATCAGCAGAGCGGTAATGTTTATTCATATCTAACGAATGATAAGACCATTACGCGAACATCAAACAAGACCATTCCCGGCATCGAATCAGCTTCATGGCTCCCGAATGGCTCACTCGCCTTCGTCCGCTATCTCTCGGGAGCTGATTTCTCAACTATAAATACTTATGCTCTCTCCGCGAGCAGTTCCGACGGTTTCTTTCTTCCACAAGATCTCGCAGATATCGCCGTTTCTCCGACCAGTGTACTTGCACTTGCCTCCGGCGTGAATGGTTCTGTTGCATCACTTGAACACATAGATGGTACGCACGCGACGACGGTCTTTACGACGCCCCTCTCTGCGCTGCGCGTCTCCTTCGCTGGAAAGAATCAATATCTTGCGTTCACCAAGCCGACGGCAACGCTTCCAGGTGACGCGTTTCTTGTAAGCGGAACAGGCCGTTTCTCTCACATTGCCGGACCGCTCAATGGCCTCGTCGCTCTCGCAAGCCCATCTGGAAAATGGTTGTTGGTGAGTTATACACTGAACGCCGCTATGCAGATGGAATTGATAAATACGACGACTGGACAAGAACTCCCTCTCCCGGTCGCAACCATCGCGGATAAATGCGTGTGGACGGAAGACGAGTCGGCACTTTATTGCGGCATCCCGACGAATTCCACGGCGGCAACTTATCCCGACGATTGGTATCAGGGAACACTCTCTTTCTCCGACCGGATATGGAAGATAGATGTGGCCGGCCGGTATGCCCAGCTCGTACTTGATTTCTCCTCGGCAAACAGTGGTTCTCTTGATGTTGAGTCTCTTGCGGTTGACCCAGCGATGACGATTCTCACTTTCATAAACAAGAACGACGGTTCACTCTGGAGCTATTCGCTCTAGCGTATCCGCGGCGAGAGTACGACGCACGTGCCATTCCTGAAGTGCACCAGCAAGGTTCGTCGTGATGAAGTAGAGTGCAACTGCACCGGAGGTCGTGTATGAAATAGTTGCAATCAGAAAAGGGAAGATATATTTCAACTGCATACCGATCATTTTTTGCAAATCCCCCTGCATACCCGGAGTCCCCGATGGCTTCATCGTTCCTGAGAGCGCGAGGTGCGCCTGGAAGAATTGGGTAAGTCCCGCGAGTACTGCGAGAGTAATGCTCTTACCCTCAATCGAGATACGGCCGAGGAACTCAAGCGATACTATGTGGGGCGTTGGAGTAAACGCGTAGAGCCGAGCGGTGTCCAGTATGGTAAACGGTTCATACCGAAAGACCCAATAGAGAGCGAGGAGGACGGGAATCTGAATAAAGACAGTGAGAATGCTCGCAAACGGATTCACTTCAGCATCGCGGTAGAGTGCGAGCGTCTCAATAGCCTCTTTTTCCTTGTCACCTTTGTGTTTTTCTTTCAAATCTTTTATTTTCGGCGCCAGTAGTTTCATCGCGCGCTGAGTGCGCGCTGCCGAAAGAGAGAAGGGGAGTAATATGAGTCGGATACAAATTGTGAGAAGAATGACGGCAATGCCAACATCTCCGCCTGGCACAAGCGCGATGAGCGCGATGAGCGCGTTATAGATTGGATTATAGAAAACGGCGTGAAAGAATGATGATATCACGGATATATTGTACGTTATTGGTGGATTTTAGAAAGAAGTTCGGCGAGCTCTATTTTAATACTCCAATAATCCATTGAACACGCTGAGGCCTTCGGAAAAAGAATGAGTGCGTAGGGAAATTTTAGGGTCCGCAATGCTACAAACAGCTTTCGTTTTACACGATGCCGGGTAACAGAAAGGCGGGCGACCTTCTTTGAAACGACGACAGCATATCCTTTCGCCTCTTCAGAAACGACAGCAGTGAAATGGGGGGAGGAGAGCCGCCGACCGGCCTTGATGACGGCGGGGAACATCGCTCGGGGAAGCCGTTCTCGGCGCGGAAACACAGTACATTACGCAACAGTAAGGCTTTTGCGGCCTATTCTGCGGCGGCGGCGTACGATTTTGCGGCCAGCAGCCGTCTTACTGCGTGAAAGAAATCCGTGGGTCTTTGCCCTCTTACGTTTCTTCGGTTGATAGGTTCTTTTCGACATATGTGGTGGAATTATGTTATACACACGATACTAACAGGTTCTCCCCGAAACACCACTAGTGCCTTGTTCTCAGTAAAAGCGTATACTCCAGAATACTATGGATAAAAGGAATCCTCGAGAGTTATGGGAGTACGTATTGACCCAGGTTGAACTCTCTATATCACCCGCAAACTTCAACACATGGTTCCGCAACAGCTTTATCGTGAAAATTGGTGAGGATGGTGTTTTGTATGTTGGGGTTCCGAGTCAATTTTTTAAAGACTGGTACCTGAAGAAATTCCATACGCTCCTCTTGAAAATTGTTCGCGATATTTCGTATGAGTTTCGAAATATTGAGTATCTTATTGTGAAAGATGAACGCCGCAAAGTACAGAAAGAAATAAAATCAGGCCGAGGTTCTCTTGAACTTCCACTTGATGAGTTTTACATCAACAAGAGTGATAATTTGAATCCCCGCTATACTTTTGATTCGTTCGTTATCGGTTCATTTAATACTCTTGCGTACGCGGCGGCACAGGCAGTTCTTAATCGTCCCGGCATTACCTATAATCCTCTTTTTATTTACGGCGATACCGGCAGGGGAAAAACACATCTTATCCAAGCAATTGGCAACCAATTCAAGAAGCAGTACCCGGGGCGAAAGGTGTTTTATCTCACTTCTGAAAAGTTCACTATTGATTATACCGATTCTGTTCAAGCGGGAACGGCAAATCGTTTTAAAGACAAATATCGCCAGTATGATCTTCTTATTATGGATGATGTCCAGTTTCTTTCGAAAAAATTAAAAACGGAGGAGGAACTTTTTCATTTATTCAATACTCTTCATGATACGAATAAACAGATTGTTTTTTCCTCCGATCGGGCCCCAGTGGCTATCCCTGATATCGCCGAACGCCTTAAGGGGCGTTTAGCGAGCGGTATGACTATTGATATCGGCGAGCCGGATCCGGAGTCGCGTATGGCAATTGTGAAAAAAAAGGCCGCAATGCATGGAATTATGCTTTCCGATGATGTTATAGAGTATGTCGCAACCACAATGAGCGGATCTATACGCGAATTGGAGGGGATGGTGAATAATATTATTTGTCATGCACAAGTAAAGGGGTTTGCTCCTGATATTATCGAGGTGCGTCAATCCCTCCGTTCATTTACCAGACCGCAAAAAAATATTTCCGTAAAGAATGTTGTTGATAAAGTAGCTTCTTTTTACGGTATCGATGAGGAGAGTATTTATGAAAAAACAAGAAGGAGGGAGGTGGTGCGTCCGCGTCAGGTTATTATGTACATCCTCCGAGAGGATTTTAGTATCTCTTACCCAACAATTGGAACAAAACTTGGTGGTCGTGATCATACGACAGTCATCCATTCATGCGAGAAAATAAAACGTGAAGTAGTTGTGGATACAGAGTTAGCAAAGGAGATACAAAATATTCGTACCCTACTTGTATGACTACATACACTTTTTATCAACAGGTTATGCGTGAAAAATTAGTAAAAATATATAGATATTTCCTACCAATTTTTACCTATCCACATTATCAACTACTCTAATAGAGTTCATATGAATATTTCAATAGAAAAAAGGAAATTCTCTGATGCTGTTAATATCGTCTCTCGATTTTCCGAACGGAAAAATACAACACTCCCAATTCTTTCCTCAATCCTAATCATCGCTGGAGACGACGGTATTAAAATGCGTGCAACAAATCTCGAGACTGGTATTGATATGAAAATTGAAGGAGAATGCAATGAAAAAGGAGTTGTTGCAATTCCAGCAGTAGTACTTCAACAAATTGCAAATTCACTTACTAATGAAGGGAAAATAACACTCGAACATACTGGGGATATCATTTTTATCACTAGTGGCACAGGTAAGAGTTCTATAAAAACAGTCGCCTACGACGATTTTCCATCCATTCCATTTCCGGAAAACCCCAAAAACAGAATAATCCTTCCCGGCATCCTTCTTAAAAATCTTTTTACCTCCATAGCATCATGTGCATCGTCCTCAACTGTTCGACCAGAACTCTCAAGTATTTATCTTTCCACAGAAGGAGGTGTGTTGACGGCAGTTGCAACCGACTCATTTCGTCTCGCAGAGAAAAAAATACCCCTCTCAAACAAAGGAACACAGGGAAAATTTCTCATTCCAGCAAAAAACGCTCTCGATATAGCACAAGCGCTCCCCAATGACGATATTATTATTTCGTTCGATGAACACCAATGTGCATTTGTGAGTACAATAGGGATGATTGTCTCACGGCTTACAAATGCTACCTATCCAGACTATAGACAAATAATACCAAAAGAATCAATTATAGAGGCGATCGTATTACGAAATGATTTTGAATCAGCACTTAAACGAACGATTATTTTTTCTGATACGTTTCAAAAAATACGAATCAGTTTTGATCCTAAGAAAAATCTTCTCTCATTCTTTGCGAGGAATACGGATATAGGAGAATCTTCAGAGACGATCCCTGCTCGTATATCTGGGAGTGCTCTTGATCTTTCGTTTAATCATCGTTATCTTTCTGCAGTAGTTGCACTTACTTCTTCGGAGAGTA
>DATLTM010000027.1:0-4227 GCA_035533615.1 Minisyncoccota bacterium | reverse complement strand
CGCCCCCTCTTTTAGTTGCTGCGTGATCTGACTCTCTCTTTCTTTCGAAGTCTTGTATCGCAAAGAGAGAGCAGCCAAACCCGCCGCAATATCTGTTGCACTGCGGAGCTCGTTGGCCTTGCCAGCGAATTGTAGCCCCCTCGTTTTTTTTCCAACTTTGTACGGCAGAACGACGGCCCCTGCAACACGCGGGTTGTTCGCGATCTCTTTGGAGTGCCGCGTGGCGTGGCGCGAGAACCAATAAAAATTGAGATGCGTGTCGTATGCAAAGCAGACGGTGCATACCCACGGGACATTGCCGCTCGTCGTTGCGATCTGCAGCAGTATTGCTTTCTCCAAATATTTTTCGATGAGTAGTCTAAGATTAGTCACGGGGATTGTCGATTCCTTTATCGAGCGTCTCGATCACCCACAACGCCCAGCCGAATGGATATTGGCCCTTCGTCGGCGTGTGCGCGGTAGGTACGTGTCCCGGCACGAATGATCTTCCCACGGAGCCGAGCGTCAGTGCGCGCAGTGCGTCACCGAATTCAAAGCGCTTATCTTTCCGTTCCAGTTTTTCCCAGATGCAATTGACCTGCCACTGGCCGTACCTTTCAGGCCGCTTCGGCAGCGACAATCCTAAATAGTGAATGGAAACGCGCGGGTCGGCATAAAAATTCTTCGTCGTCCTGCCGGGCCAAATCTCCAAACCCGTCATGCAGCGAAGATCTATCTTGTCGGTGGCCTCATAAAACTCCATGATGGTTTCAACGCGAGTGACGACGGATCTCGTTATCGCTTTTTGAGTCGCCTCGTCCTTGATCTCCGTTGCCTCATAGACAGCGCGGAATTTTTTAATGTAGTAGTCGAGGTATTCGTCTTTGGCGACGAATCCCGTCCCTTTTACAGCAGCGTTGACCGGAAAAAACGCTCCCTTTGCCTCATTGTGCGTGATATACACTGGCAAGTGCGATCCAAACCCTCCCCCGATTATCGCCGAGTGATCCTTTCCCTCCAACTTCGCGCGCATCTTTTGCAAATTAGCGATCCGCTGACCCAAGTTCCACTCGACAAAATCTTTGGGCAATTCCTGCACCGAAAATTTCTTTATTTTGCCGTTTACTTTTACAGTGAAGCCGTCTCCTTTTTTCGAGCGAATTGCCTTTGCCATGATTAAGAACATAATAACAACCAGCACTTTAATACACAACAGCATATATGCTACAAACGCGCATTTTTATATATTTATTTCATTTTTATCTCTGACCAACTGGTATAGGATTAACTTCCTTGATATCATTATCAACACATGGCTCGCTCCACCTCTCTAAAAAAGATTATTATTGGTACCCGCGGTAGCGCGCTTGCGCTCATACAAACAGACATCGTCTCGAGGGCGCTCGTCTCTGTCGACTCATCGCTCACGATAGAAGTGCGTGTAATCCAGACCCATGGCGATATAAATCAAAAATCTATTCCACTCGACACGATTGGTAAAGGCTGGTTCACAAAAGAGATCGAGAACGAACTTCTCGACGGGATGATAGATCTGGCGGTACATAGCCTCAAAGATATGGCTGAAGAAATGCCGAACGGTCTCATGATCGGTGCGTATTTACCGCGTGAAGATGCGCGAGACGTACTCATCACGAAGCACAGAGAATCCCTCGAAAAATTGAAACGCGGTGCCGTTGTCGGTACCGATAGTTCACGGAGACAAATTCAAATGCGTGCACTTAGACCGGACGTGCAGATGAAAAGTTTACGCGGCAACGTACAGAAACGACTTGAGAGACTCTTATCTGAGCCATACGATGCAATAATTCTTGCTACCGCTGGTCTCAAGCGACTTGGATTGGTCGACCGGATCACGAGTTATTTTGACTTTAATGAAATGACGCCCTCTCCAGGCCAAGGTATCCTTGCAGTCCAAGCACGGGAAAGTGACGTGGCGCTCCAGAGCATTCTTACATCTATAAACGACCCCGATGCGGCTCATGCGGCACGCATAGAACGCTCATTTTCGCGCGTTATGGGCGGCGGATGCAAATCTCCGACGGGTGCGTACGCGTTTCGCGATGGAGCAGAGTGTCGCCTCATTGGAATGACGGAGGGTCCGGACGGAAAGATCATGCGCGAGGAAATGCGCGCGAAATGGGACGCGAGCGCGGGGTTGGGAGAAAAACTTGCAAAAAAAATGTTACGCGATCGGAAGCGTCATGCGTAAGACGCTCGAGATACACATACAGATCGTCCGGGAGACGCTCTCGCCGAGGGCAGCTCACACATTGACCCGCATAGAAAAATACGACTGGATACTTTTTACAAGCAAAAATGCAGTCAAAACTTTCGCGCAAGAATTGAAAGAGCGGCGGATCGCCATGCCACTTTCGCCGCGTATCGCAGCAGTGGGCACTGCGACCGCTCAGGCCCTTCAGCGCCTCAAACTTCCGGTGCACAGCATTCCGAAGCGCTTCACATCGCATGATCTAATACGAAACATCGGCAGCGTCGCAGGTACGTGTATATTGTTCCCCCGATCTGCGATCGCCCCTTATGGGGTCGTGCGAGAATTGCGCGATCGGGGCGCACGTGTCAGCACTATACCACTTTATACAGGCGTGGTGAAACCGTTGCCAAAGACGACGTTCCGAGCGCTACTCATGGGCACGTACACGCAGCTTATTTTCAAAAGCCCGTCTGCAGTACATGGATTGATGAAACAACTTTCCAAAGAAGAGCGGCCGACCGTTCTAAAAATTGCCGTACAGTGCATCGGCCCGACGACGGCGCGTGCTGCGCGAAGCGCAGGATTCACAAAAGTGTTCGTTAAAAGCGTATAATCAGAATCGCCAAAACTAGACATGAACGACAACTTCCTTAAGGCCTGTAGGAGCGAGAGAGTCGAACGCATCCCTGTGTGGTTTATGCGCCAGGCGGGGCGTTCCCTTCCTGGGTATCGAAAATTGCGCGAGAAGTATGACATGCTCACACTCGCACAGACTCCCGAGCTTGCCGCGCGAGTGAGCATCGAGCCAATAGAACTCCTCGGCGTGGACGCTGCTATTATATTTGCCGACATCATGCTCCTGCCGATAGCGATGGGGGTCGATGTGAAGATCGTCGATTCCATTGGTCCAGTCATTGACGACCCGATTAAGGCCGTTGCTGACATCGCGCGCCTCAAGCCGTTCGAAGCAGGGGATGTCGATTATTTGCAACAAACGATAAAGATATTACGCACGGAACTAAAAGTTCCCCTCATCGGATTCTCTGGCGCACCTTTTACACTCGCGAGTTATCTCATCGAGGGGAAACCGTCGCGGACATGGACCAAGACGAAGTGTTTTATGTTTGAAGAACCACAGGCGTGGAATCGACTCATGGAAACACTCTCAGACGCAATCGTCCGATACCTGATTGTGCAGATCGATGCGGGGGCAGAGGCCGTGCAACTTTTCGATAGTTGGGTGGGATGCCTTGCACCCGGCGATTACCGGCAATACGTGTTGCCGCACATGCAGCGGATATTTAAAGCGCTCGCGTCGAAAAAAGTGCCGCGCATTCACTTCGGCACTGACACCGGTGCCATGCTCTCGGATTTTTCAAATGTCGATTGCGAAGTCATTGGTGTTGATTGGCGTATCGACATATCCGAGGCGCGACGAATCGTGCAAAGCAAAGCACTCCAGGGTAATCTCGATCCGGCAGTCCTCCTTGCGAATCACAGAATCATCGAGAGAAAGGTGGATGAGATATTGGGCGTACTCGACCCTCACGTCGGATACATCTTTAATCTCGGGCATGGGATCCTGCCTGGAACGGATGCTAGAAAAGTAAAAATGCTCGTCGAGTATATCCACAGCAAGTGAAGTGCCACCAGCAGGAGCTGGTGGCTTCTCCCTCTAGAGGTCGAGTTTCAGTTGCCCGCTGTCTTTTTTGTCTTGGTGAGCCACATAGGCGAGAATTTCCTCTTCATTCAAGAGAGTTATCACAATCATTTCTGGGAGCTATGTCCGCCTCTTGCCCGCGCAATGGGAGGACTGAGGCAAGGGTAAGAATCCTTTGGGATGGCACCCTCTGGGGCGCGCTGAAAGGAGGGGTTGGGGGAGGAATTGAGGCGCGCGCCCTAGGCGAAGCCCCGAAGCCGCAGCGGCTGAGGGGCTGAGCACTGAGATGTCGGAGAGGCCACTGGAGGGGGTCAGACCACAGGCTCGAACGAAGGCACTAAAAAGGAGTGAAGTA
>DATLTM010000026.1:0-9031 GCA_035533615.1 Minisyncoccota bacterium | reverse complement strand
GCGCAATCCTGTTGATGGCGGACAGATACAATGGCTCTTGCAGAAAGGGCTTATTAAGATCATTCAAACATTCGAGCGCAGTTATAGTCCTTCCGACAATGTGCTTCTCATGAGCATCGAGCAAGCGATGGCGACGCAATACATTCGAGATTTAAGTTCCAACGTGAAGCGTGGTAATCGAGCACGACTTGAAAAAGGCGGATGGCCGGCACCGGCTCCTTTCGGATACAAAAATAACCGTCTGGATAAGACTATCGTCATTGACCCTTCTCGCGCTCCGTACCTCCGTCGCACATTCGAGCTCTACGCCACTGGTGCGTACTCACTCCTCGAAATTTCAAATCTTCTGTATGCCGAGGGGCTCCGTACCAATACGGGAAAGAAAGTCATGCGCCATACGCTCCATCACTTCCTCAACAACAAGTTCTACGTGGGTCTCATGTTCCGCCAAGACCGTCTTTATCCGGGCAATCATACTCCGCTTATTTCTCAGACTCTCTTTGACCGCGCCCAAGATGTGCTCCATGGTCGTCATCACGCAAAGCTCGAAAAGCATTTCTATGTCGCACGCGGTTTCCTCACTTGCGCCTCCTGCGGTTGCACCATAACCGCCGACACCAAGAAAGGCTATCACTATTACTACTGCACCAATGGTCGTGGAGAGTGCGAGGAACACAGGCGGTATCTCCGTAGCGAAAAGGTTGATGGGCTTCTTTCTGACCTATTCCAAGAATTGCATTTCAAAGATGAGATTATCGAGATTTCAGGAGAAGCGTACAAGGAGCTAAGTGCAGGAAGTCTCGGCACCGACCAATATGCGCTCCATGCCCGCGAGAGGCTTGAAAATGAGCTCATAGCGCTCGACACGTCCGAGTCCTTGCTCACGGACGAAATGGCGGCTCAAGTGCTCTCACGCGACCTGTACAAGGAAAAGATGCGTCAGGTGGCAGAGCGACGTGTCGTGCTCAAGAATCAGCTTGCCCAGATGGGCTCAAAAGGTATTCAACCGGTTGCTACTTTCGAACAGACACGGGACGTCTTTTTAGAAGGCAAACGCTCAGCGGAATCATATCTCTCACTTTCTCCAGAGAAAAAGCGTGAAGTTCTCGGAACGGTACTTTCGAACGCCTCGCTTCAAAGCGGGAATGTGGCTCAATACCTATTTAAAAGTCCGTATGACATACTCGCTCGCACCCCTAAAAATGCCGATATTTTAACAATGTGCGCCGGGAAGGATTCGAACCTTCGTAGGGCTATGCCCGACAGGTTTACAGCCTGTTGCAATTGACCGCTCTGCCACCGACGCAATGCACCAACTATAGCCGATGACGACTTTATTTCAAAATGAGTACAAGCACCCCCTGTTTACCTTTACGCACGAGCGCATAACCACTTGCGAGGTCGCCTGGATAAACCTTTTGATCTGGATTTGTAATGATCTGTCCGGAGAGCGTGATGCCCTTCCCTTCGATGAGACGGCGTGCATCGCTTTTGGAGGAGGCAAGACCGCCCACGACAAGCGCTTCCGCGAGGGGAGAACCAGCCGCGAGTTCTCTTTTTGAAAGCCATGCTGACGGCGCTTCCGCGAGCGCAACTTCGCGTGCTTCGCGCGAGAGCTGATGAAACGGCGTATCACCAAATAGTGCGTCGGACGCGGCGGCGGCCTGTGCGGTTGCGGCCGGTCCGTGCGCTATCTCGGTCACAAGCCGAGCAAGCGTCTCCTGCGCCTGACGTTCGCTCGGATTACGCGCATGCAGTTCCATAAGCACGTTTATTTCAGCAAGCGGAAGGAAAGTATAAATCTTGAGATAATTTTCGATACCAGCATCAGGAAGATTCATCCAGAATTGGTAGAAGCGGAAGGGTGAAGTCTTTTTCGAGTCGAGCCAGACGGCGTTGCCCTCCGACTTACCGAACTTCCTGCCAGTCGAGTCGGTGATGAGCGGCATTCCGAGCGCATACACTTGTTTTCCGAGCCGCTTGCGGACAAGATCTACGCCCGAGAGAATATTCGTCCATTGGTCAGATCCGCCGATTTGGAGATCGACGCCGTATTTTTCGTTAAGCGTTAGATAATCGAGTCCTTGCAGGAGCGCGTAGGTAAACTCGGTATACGAAATGCTCTCGTTCATCGTCTCTAGGCGTTTTTTGATAATATCGCGTTTTATCAAATCGTTGACAGTAAAATGTTTTCCAATATTGCGCAAAAATGGAAGCAGTTTCACTTTTGAGAGCCAATCGGCATTATCGAGCATTCTGAAAGAAGAGTGCCCGAGCAGGTTCTTCAATTGATTCTTGAGCGCACGGGTGTTCGCTGCGACGGTTTTTTCATCGAGCATAACCCGCTCTCCCTTCTCATTTGGATCACCAATCATGCCGGTACCTCCTCCCACGAGGAAAATAAGTTTGTGGCCAGCATCACCGAGCCGTTTCATCAGGAGGATCACTGCGAGGTTGCCGACCTGGATGGAATCGGCGGTCGGATCGATACCAAGATAGACGATGCGTGGAATCGAAAATATCTGCTCCGGCGTAGCAGAGGAAAGCTCGATACATCCGCGTGCTTTGAGTTCCCCAGCGAGAGTCATATAAAAACTATACCATCACTATCGCGCAAGGAAGAAGAGGCCGATGGCGGGTGCAATAAACCACCAGAAGAAGTATTTCTCGGGCCGGAAGAGCACGGCGACAGCGGGGGTGAAGTTATAGACCGCCGCAACGGGGAAGACGTGGTATGCAAACGCAAGAAGAAAAGCGGCACCAAGAAACGAGAGTGCGATGAGTCCGAAGATACCGATATAAAGGAAGTCGGATACGACGACGCGCCGCAGGATGATATAAAACACAAGCGCTAGACCCGCATAGAGACCAATGTGCACGAGGAGTGCCGTCAGCGCTGGTGCGGTGGGGAGATATGACATGTATGGAAACATCACATAAAGCGCGTAGGCGCAATAGAATGCGAGGAGGACTGCCACGAACGGTCCTCGTCCGACATACCATGCGAAGAGAAAGAAGATGGAAACTAAGACAAGAATAATGAGAAAATCACTCATACTGCTCCAAACCGTAAGTGCCGTGTGCGTCGCGAGCGTGTTTACCTGAGCGATTGCGTCAGTGGTCGATGTAGCAGCCATGCAAGAAGTATACTGCCTAGAGCCCCTCGGATTTTAGATCTTCAACCGTCTTGCGGGCTTTACCAGAAAGCTTATGCGGAAGCGCGACTTCTAGACGGATAATGAGATCGCCGCGACTGCCCTCGGAGAAAATACCCTTGCCCGTCACCCGTAATAGCTCTTCGGGGCGCTTCATTGGCGGAATTTTTACCTCAAGTGTCTTCCCTTCCAGACTCTCTACGGACACGGTTGTGCCAAGGAGCGCATCGGTGAGCTTCACTGGCAGATCCATTACGAGATTCGCACCGTCACGACGAAATATCGCGTGCGGCTTCACGTGAATTTTGACGTATAGATCGCCGGCAACGCCGGCTTTAATCGCTTCACCTTGCTGTGGCAGACGAATCATTTCTCCGTTATCGATGCCGGCGGGAATAGAAACTTTTATCTCCTCCTGCTTGCGATAAACACCGTGACCTTTGCATTCTGGACATTTCTCCTTCGGTATCTTGCCGACCCCTTCGCAGACGGTACAGATGCGCACGTTTGTAAACTGACCGAGAATGGAATTGCGCGTCTCGTGCATGCGCCCACTGCCGTTGCAGGTCGTACAGGTCTCAAGCTCGGTGCCCGACTTTGCACCACTACCGTGACAAAGCGAACATGTAGAAACTTTTGCGATGAGGACCGTACGGGTCGTGCCGAATGCGGCATCCTTGAACGATACTTCCAAGTCAATGGAAATGTCACGGCCGCGTGGAGTACGTTCTCGTTGACCGCGCCCACCGAATATGTCGCCGAATATGTCGCCGAAATCAAAATCGACACCGCCTTGACCGAAGCCCTGTTGGAACTGGCTGAAATCGAATCCACCAAAAGGATTCTGTCCGGCACTGGCGGCGCCGGAATGGCCGTTCCCCGCGAACGCCTGGCCATATGCATCATATTCACGACGTTTCTTGTCGTCGCTTAACACGGAATAAGCCTCGGTTATCTCCTTAAACTTGGATTCGTCGGTGCCACCCTTGTCAGGGTGATATTTGTGCGCAAGCCTTCGAAAGGCTTTTTTAATGTCATCTTTGCTTGCCTTCCTGTCGAGGCCCAGCACGTTGTAATAATCCTTTGCCATGATACGGATACTATACACCGAGTCGTTTTGAAAATGCAAAAGGCGGCCGAAAGATTATTCCATCCTGCCACCTCTTAATTTCTCTCGCCTGTTTTATTTTTCTCATGCGTCAACGCGCTTGCAACACCAAGAGCGAACAGGAGGGCTCCGATGCCGACTCCGACTCTAAATACCAACAGTAACATTCCCGTGAGAGAGTACAGAAATGCTGCCCACAAGTGTCGATCTCTCCACAACTCAATTAGAAATGGCGGGCTTTTGTCTTCCATTTCGCTCTCCAAAGTGAGCAATGCATACGTTGTGAGTATACCCAGACGTTATTATCCCATATGTGGGATAGAAAACAACCACCTTCGTAACAAAAGAGATCGCTGGAACCAATTTTTACGGCTTTTCCTTGAACTCGGCGTCGGTGGGACCAGCGGATTCAGATGGAGGAGGAGTCCCGTCAACATCTGGCGCCGGAGGGGTCGGTGCCTGTTTTGCCATCGCCTCGCCAATCTTCATGAGTACGGACGAGAGTGTCTCTGTCGCAGTCTTAATGAGCGCTATATCCTCGCTTGCCCGTGCAGTTTTCAGCGCATCAATTTTATCTTGCACCTCTTTCACGACTTCGGCACCCGCTTTTTCCCCATGTTCTTTTATTGCCTTCTCGCCAGCGTAGACGGCCTGATCAGCAATGTTGCGTGTTTCTACGAGGACTTTCCGCTTCTCGTCGTCGGCCGCGTTCGCCTCCGCGTCCGCCTGCATCTTTGCGATGTCATCTTTGGAAAGACCAGTAGAACCTTCGATGCGGATGCTCTGCTCCTTCCCTGTTGTCTTTTCTTTTGCTTTTACCGTCAGAATGCCGGAGGCATCCACATCAAACGTGACTTCTACCTGCGGCATACCGCGCGGCGCGGGCGGAATGCCATCCAACATAAACTTACCAAGCGATTTGTTGTCGGCACTCATTGCGCGCTCGCCCTGAGTGATATGAATCTCGACCGACGGCTGATTGTCGGCGGCAGTGGAGAAAGTCTGCGACCGAGAGGTTGGTATCGCCGTGTTGCGATCGATGAGCTTAGTCGCAACACCACCCATAGTCTCTATCGCAAGCGAAAGCGGAATAACATCCACGAGAAGGATATCCTTCACGTCGCCTTGTAGAATGCCGGCCTGGATAGCCGCGCCGATAGCAACAACTTCATCGGGATTCACCGTCATGTTCGGTTTCTTGCCGAAGAATTTCTCGACCTCAGCCTGGATTTTTGGCATACGTGTTTGGCCACCCACAAGGATAACTTCGTTAATGTCGGGGACCTTGAAGGGCGACGCTTCCATTGCACGCCTGGTAATGTCCATCGCCCTTTGAATAAATTCTTCCGATAGCTCCTCGAGTTTCGCGCGGCTCATCTTGATAAGCAGATGGCGCGGGCCGGAAGCATCACTAGTGAGGAATGGAATATTGATTTCCGTCTCCATTGCACTTGAGAGTTCTATCTTGGCCTTTTCGGCGGCCTCGTCCAGGCGCTGGCGAGCGAGCGCGTCGGAACGTACATCGATACCACTTTCTTTTTTAAATTCGTCCGCAAGCCAGTTGATAATCTTCTGATCGACGTCCTTACCGCCCAAGTGCGCATCGCCGTCGGTCGACTTCACTTCAATAACGTCACCACCAACCTCAAGCACACTAATGTCAAAAGTCCCGCCGCCAAAGTCGAAGACCGCTATCTTTTCATCTTTCTTCTTGTTAAATCCGTAAGCAAGCGCGGCGGCTGTCGGCTCGTTGATGATACGCTTCACATCAAGTCCAGCAATTTGTCCTGCGGCTTTCGTCGCACTCCTCTGATCGTCGTTGAAATAGGCGGGAACGGTTATGACCGCTTCAGTAATTTTCTCCCCAAGCCTTGCCTCGGCATCGACCTTAAGCTTACCGAGTATCATCGCAGAGATCTCTTCGGGACGATACCATTTATCGGTCATCTTTACCTCAATGCCGCCGTTTTCCGCCTTCCGTATCTCGAACGGAACTGCGGCTTTATCCTTTTGGACTGCAGGTTCGTCAAACGAGTGGCCAATAAAGCGCTTGATTTGAAAGATGGTGTTGAGTGGATTGGTGACTGATTGGCGCTTGGCGAGCGTGCCGACGATGCGCTCACCGTTCTTCCCGACCGCAACAATAGACGGTGTCGTGCGTGCGCCTTCGGCGTTCTCAAGGACGCGTGGTTCGCCGCCTTCCACGACGGCCATCGCGGAATTAGTAGTGCCCAAATCTATGCCGAGAATTTTTGCCATATATTTTTAAAGTTAGATTCTTATTTTACGCTTCTTGCTCTGTGTGTGTAAAGTGCCCAACGCGAACTTTCGCTGGACGAATAATGCTTTCACCAATCTTCCACCCTTTTTCTAGCACCACGGTGATCGTGTCGTCGACCCCTCTGTCATCAGATACGTCCTGCCCGAGCGCCTCGTGGAACGCCGGGTTGAACGGTTCACCAACACTACCGACCGCTTCAAGCCCAAGCGAGGCGAATGCACTTTCTAGTTGTCTGGCAATGGCGAGGAATCCTTCGGGGACTTCGCCGTGCTCCTTCGCGCGCTCCAGCGCGTCAAATGCCGGCAGGAGTGTTTCAATTGCCTCCATCTTCCCCTTTAATTTCGACGCTTTGGTGTCTCCCTCAACCCGTTTCAGTAGATTCACATAATCGGCCTTGGCTCTCTGCCAGCCGTCCATATATTCCTGTTTTTCCTGCCGGCAACTTGAGAGGTCTTCGCGCATTTTGGCGATTTTATCCTCTGGCCTCCCTTCTTCTATATCTTCGCTGTGCTCTGGTTCCATGACAACATCGTCTTGTTCATCCATGTTTCCACTATGCACGAAGATCTTCCATGAGTCAAAGAGCTACGGCGAGAAAATTATATAAAGCTATATTAATTTTCTCAAACCCTGACTTATCTATCAAACCTTTGCTTATCCAATAAAAATCTGACAAGAGGAATGTTGATTCATTCCATCCTTCGAGTGAGTTCGGTTCACGTAGTTTGCCTCTCTAGCGTTTCGACCATTGCTTGGCCTTACGGGCTTTAACAAGCCCTGGCTTCTTGCGTTCCTTAGCACGCGGATCGCGCTTAAGAAAAGTCGCGGCCTTAAGCGCCTTGCGAGTGTTCGGTTCCGCTTTGATAAGGGCACGGCTGATGGCATGACGAACCGCTCCCGCTTGCGCGGCGATGCCACCACCAGAGACGTATGCCGAAACGGCATACGTCTCGGTACTCTCAGCCCTAGCGAGTGCCTCCTCTGCAATCTTAACACGCTCATCTGTCTTGAAATAGTCCTTTGGGTTCTTGCCGTTGACCATGAGACCAGTTTTCGCGGCTTTCTTAATACGCACACTTGCGATTGCGGTCTTACGGCGCCCGACGGCGGTGACAAATTCGGTTGCCATAGAATTATGCGTTGACGACGAGATTTTTCATACGCAGCGCACGTAGCTTGTTACGCGGAATCATCCCATCCACCGTCTTTTTCACGACCACAGCAATGCCCTTCTTATCGATCATGACATCCATGCGTGTTTCGTGCAGACCATCTGGATAGCCGGTATAGCGTGTATAGACCTTACCTTTTGCGCGACGCTCGGTAATATGGAGCTTACTCGCGTTATTGATTGTGACAGTCATTGGCAGGGATTGATTCTTGGCAAAATGTACCGAACGCTTCCCAAGAAGTGCGTGCGCGGCCTCGCTCGCTACGCGGCCGAGCGTACGATCTGTTGCATCGATAACGTATGTCGTGGCCGTCGGTTTCGTGTTGCTGGTCATGTTCTTACTTAATCAGACAAACGCGATATAGGCAAGTTTTCGGGCATCGTTACTTCCGCGCGCGGCGCGCTTCACGATTCTGATACAGCCACCTATGCGCCCGGCATATCGCGGGCCGATGGTAGCGAAGAGCTTCTGCACCGCCTCGTCGCTATTGAGACGCGCCTTTGCAAGGCGACGATCAGCGAGCGTATTCGATTTAGCGTAAGTGACGAGCCGCTCCACAAACGGACGAAGCGCCTTAGCCTTAGCCTCCGTGGTGGAAATGCGCTCTTCCAGAATAAGCGAGCGAGCGAGCGATTTCATGAGGGCGCGGCGCTGATTGGTCTCGCGATGAAAGGTGTGTCCTTTTTTAGTAAACGCCATGGTTTTATTCGGCCTTAAGCGTAAGACCGTATCCGGCAAGCGCCTCAGATATTTCTTCGACGGCCTTCTCTCCGATACCGTCAAGTTCTTTGAGTGCAGACGCCGTTTTGCGTGCGAGACCGGCGGCGCTCTTGATGCTCGCACCCTCAAGCGAGATCACGATGCGCTGAGAGAGACCGAGATCGGTGATCTTCACCTTCGCTGCATCAGTGGAACCAGCGGAGACTTTGGAGGAAGGACGTTCAGAAATGGGCGCTTCATTTTCTTGGAAACCGATAACTGCTTTCAGCTGATGGATCATCGTCTCGATTGACTGTTCCAAGGCTTGGCGCGGCGCGATGGTTCCATTGGTTTCGATGAGAATACGCAAACGGTTGAAATCGGTCCGATCGCCGACGCGCATATTCTCAACCTCGTAATTCACACGGCGAATGGGCGTGAAAGTCGCATCAAGGGCAATGGTGCCGATATCGACTTTATCCTTTGTGAGCACCTCGCGCGGAACGTAACCGAGTCCGCGCTCAATGGTGGCTTCGAGTTCCAGCACTGCTTTCCCCGAGAGGTCGCAAATGTGCTGCCCGGGATTCTTGATCTCGACTTGGCTTGGGAGACTGAA
>DATLTM010000025.1:0-24783 GCA_035533615.1 Minisyncoccota bacterium | reverse complement strand
GTCCTAGAAAAAAGCATATTTAATAATATATTTGAAAAGGACATACGTAGAGTCTTTATATACAAGAAGGCAGAACGGCTCGCAAAAGCCGTCCACCTGATCGCGCCGGCTTTTGTCGAGTCAGTGTCCTTGAAGAATCGTATCGACGAGATCGCGGTCGGCCTTGTTGATGCTGCGATACTATCGCCTGGGGCCGCCCGATCGGCACTCTCCAGAGAGCTTCTAACACTTTCGAGTGTTCTTTCCATTGCGCACACGGGCGGTCTCTTATCTTCCATGAATACCGAGCTTATCACTCGGGAAGCTCATATTTTACTTGAAGAAGTTGCTGCATACGAAGAACCTCGGCTTTTTTTTGACGAGATGCCGACACTCTCCGGCATTGCCAAGCAAGCGTTTAAAAAAGAATCTTTTCAGGGCATCGCTTCGGCAAGGCCCTTACCACAGAAGAGGGAGATTTCCCATAAAGGACATATAAAAGACAAAGAGGCTATAAAGGACAGAAGAGACGCTATATTGTCCGTTATAGGAAATAAAAAGCATGCAAGCATAAAGGACATTTCGGTGCTTATCCGCGGCGTTTCTGAGAAGACTATCCAGCGTGAGCTCTCTGCTCTCATTGCATCTGGAATGGTTCTGAAACAGGGTGAACGCCGCTGGAGCACCTACTCCCTCATTTAGGTCGGTGGCTCGCCCTTTCTGTTTTGACTTCAGGCGGCGTACTTGCTAGTATGACAAACGTGGTAGCGACTGGGACATAGGACGTAGAAGGCCAATCCGTCAGCAGGCGGGGGCCTCTTTTCCGTTTCCGTACTCCCAGCCGTTATCCACACGTCAGTTCTCGGGAACGCTTGTGTCCGCTATATACTTGTCCTAGTCCTTGCGGGGACTTGTTTGTTCCTGAGGGGCGTACTTTGATAACCGAATAGTGACTCTAGCTAAGTCACATCAACTCTTGCCAACTAACCCATGGCGCGCTGGTCGATACCGTGCGCTGTGGGGTAGTGTGAAAGTGAAATGTGCGCGTGAAAATTAAACTTGATTAATCATGTGCTCCTAAAAATCATTAATAATTGTTATGAAAACGGTAACTACAAGAGCGATCGCGAAGGTCGCAGCAGTGGCGACCGGACTCGCGATGGCGACGTCAATGCTCTCTCTTGCGCCGATGGCGCATGCGGCGAGCTTGACCAGCGCGCAGATCCAGTCGATTCTCTCGCTCCTCTCTTCGTTCGGTGCTGATAGCGCCACGATCGCGAACGTCAACTCGGCTCTCACCGGCCAGACGACGACGACTACGACGACCTCTTCTGGCAGCGGATCCTGTTCCGTCGGCACTAGTGATCTCACGATGGGTTCGACAGGCGCAGCGGTGACGAGTCTTCAGCAGGCTCTCATCGGCGGCGGCTACTCGATTCCTGCGGGTGCGACTGGCTACTTCGGTGCCCAGACGCGCGCGGCGGTAATCGCGTGGCAGAAGGCTATGGGCGTTTCGCCCGCAGCTGGCTACTTCGGAGCGATTTCGCGTTCTAAGTTCAATCTGAGCTGCACCGGCTCGACCTCGACCACCACGACTACGACCACCAGTTCTTCAGCTGGTACGGGAACAGGCCTCAAGGTCTCGCTCTCGCCAACTAGCCCGAACGGCACGGTCCTCGTCGCGACTCAAGGCATTGGTGATCTCGGAGACTTTGTCTTCGCGAACCCGACCTCGGCCCCGATTAATGTGACTGGTCTTACCTTCAACCGCACTGGTGTCAGCAATGATGCAACTCTCGCGAATGTGTACCTCTACAATGCGGGTACGCGTATCACGGATTCTGCGGGTGTGAATAACGGTCAGTTCTCTTACAGCGACTCGGCTGGCCTCTTCACGGTTCCGGCAGGTGGCACCTACACGGTGTCGGTTCGCTCCGACATCGCATCGGGTAGTTCTGGCCAGCAGATTGGCGTGAGCCTCGTCTCGGTAACCAGCTCGGGTACGCTTGACTCTTCGGTCAGCTTCCCGATTGCTTCCGGCTACCAGACAATCTCGTCAGCAACTCTCGCAACGGTTAGCTACGGCGCAACCGTCACACCGTCGGCACCGACGACTATCAGTCCGCAGAACGACTACCCGGTCTGGCAGAATACCGTTTCGGTTTCTACCAACCCGGTTAAGTTGAGCTCGATGCGCTTCACGAATCTCGGTTCGATTGATTCGGCAAATCTCATCAACCTTCGCCTCTACGTAGACGGCGTACAGGCTGGTGCGGCGGTGCCGGTCATGGGAGCAGACCGCACAGTCACCTTCGATCTCTCGGCTGCTCCGGTTGCACTCTCTACCCAGAGCCACGTTATTAAGGTTCTCGCCAACATTACTGGTGGCGCAAGCCGCACTATCGTGTTCTCGGTACAGCGCTCATCGGATTCGATGTTTGTCGACAGCCAGCTCAATCAGCCGGTAACTCCGACAGACAATGGCGACACCACTTTCTCGGCGCAGTCAACAGGCACGATCACGATGCAGGCGGTTTCTGGCACTTCGGGTGTCTCGGTCTCGCTTGATCCTTCTTCTCCGACGTCAAATATCGCAGTGGGCGCCTCCTCGGCAGAGTGGGCATCCTTCGATATGCTCGCCTCGGGTGAAAATGTGAAGGTATCCGATCTCTACGTTTACGCCAGCTCCACAACAAGTGGCGGTGCCCTCGCTGGTGTCGGCGGTCTCAACAATGGCAAAATCTACGTGAACGGCGTCCAGGTCGGCTCGACCAAGGATATCGGTTCGCTTGTAGCGAACAAGACGGACTTCTCGCTCGGCTCCTCGCTTATTCTTCCGGCAGGCGTAAACACTATTGTTAGCGTCTACGGCGATGCGCAGGATACGGGAGGCACAAACCTTCCGACCGGCTCGACCGTCATCGTCTCGCTTGCGGCGGGCTCGAACAATGCACAGGGTCAATCCTCGCTTGTCTCGACCGACGTTCCGGCAGCAGCGACATCTGGTAACTCCATAACCGTGTCGTCTTCTTCGCTCACCGCGACGAAGTACTCGGGATATGGCAATCAGACGGTCATCGCTGGTCAGAACAATATGAAGCTCGGTGCGTTCACGCTCTCGTCGGGCTCGACGGAAGGTGTAACGGTCAATTCGATCGCCATTACCTTCCCTGCAGCCGTCTCGTCAACCATCACGAACCTTACTCTGAAGGATGACGCGACGGGCAACGTGCTTGGCTCGGTCCAGACGACTCCGTCGACGAGCAATTCGTTCGCAGTGAACTTCGATGTTCCAGTCTCCTCGACCAAGACGATTGACATCTACGGCAACGTTCTCTCGGGTGCAAACCTGGGTACGATTACCGCATCAGTCGACGCGGCTACGACGGGTACTGGTGACCTCACGGGCATCTCTACCTCGCCTGCTATAACGGCACTCCAGACGATTACCATCGGCTCTGGTACGCTTGCGGTAACGCGTGGCGCAGGTGATCCGGTAAGTAATATCGTTCTTGCTGGCGCGAGCTCGGTACTGGTCGGCCAATTCAACTTCGCGGCAAGCAACTCGGCGTACACGGTTCAGAACCTTGCGGTTCTTGTTCCGAACAGCGCCGCGACTTCGGTCACGAACGTTACGGTCTCGTACCAGGACATAAATGGTGTAACTCAGACTGTGTCGGCACCGCTTGCAGTAACTGCGGCAAATGCATACGCGACGGCGACCTTCACGGGTCTCACGATGTATGTCCCGATGAACAGTTCAGCAAACCTCAATGTGTCTGTCGGTACGCCGACTATCGCATCGGGTGCGACTTCGGGTGCGGCAATCAACGTCTCGATTGACGGCGGCGGTGCTTCGGGTGCAAACTCGGACTTCAAGGCCATCAACGGCGCTGGTAGTACGCTCACGAACGTGAACAGCACGGGCTCCGGCACTACCGGTCCTATGCTTGCAAGCAACGGCACGTTCTACGTTCACAAGTCGATTCCGACCTTCGCGATGCTCTCGACGGGTGTTACAGTTCCGTCAACTGGCAATCCTCTCTACCGCTTCAGCATCTCTGCTGATCCGGCAGGCGCGATTCAGTGGACACACCTGGTGTTCAACATCGCGACGACCTCGGCAACGGTAACGAATGTCTACCTCACGGATGACAGTTCTGGCACTAACCTGCTCGACAACACGACTTCCTCCGCTTCGACGACAGCGACGACCATCACGGTCGACCTGACGAAGAACTCGACGCAGTCGACCTACGCGCAGGTAGCGGCTGGTGCGACCAAGACCTATGACCTCTACGGCACGGTCGCTGGCTTCACCACCGGCTCGACGATCACGATCTCACTTGCGTCCGACGGGTCGCACGCTGCAGAAGGATCCGCAGCAACTACTGCAGGACTTCCTAGCAACGTAGTGTGGTCAGGTATGTCGGCAACCGGTCATTCGATCAGTACGACTGACTGGACGAACGGCTACCTCCTGAAGAACTTCACAACGAACGCGACGAGCTACTCCAAGTAGTAATCGCCTCTAGTGACGTCCCGAAAGGAATAACCTAAGTCCAAAGGCCATTCGGCCACCAGCTAGGGAATTGGCCTAGCAAACAAAAACCACCCTCTACGGGTGGTTTTTTGTTTTGTGGTATTCTGTTTTGCGTATGCAGCTTTTAAAGAAACAGTGGGCGGTAGTCGGCGGTGCCGCGGTGATAGTCGTCGTACTCGGTTTGATCTATTTCGTGAAGACTCCTGCACCGGTTGATACCGGCAACATTGCTTCATCTACTACTCCTACCGCTACGAGCACTACGCTTCTTACGTCGGTCGCCTCCACTACGGCTGCTGTCGTATTGCCATTCCCGATTAATGCGGCGGATACTATCGCGTCGTGGAGTTTCAACGGCGCGTATACCGGGAACGCGACACTCACGGTGCAGGCGAACGCCGATATCGTCCACTTACAGAGCCTTCTCGGGAAAGGGCAGTACGACAACTACGATCTCTATATCGGTCTCGGGAATGACTACAATCTGCTCGGCAACGGGAAAGGTGCATATCAAAACTACAATCGCGCTATTGCCATCTACCAAAACAAAGGCCTCGCATTTGTGAATCTCGGCCATCTGATGGATGAGCTTGGTGCGTATCACACCGCCGCCGACGCATACGCGAAGGCGGTTGCGGTCGAGCCGGGCGTGCTTGAGTATCATATTGAACGGCTTAATTTCCTGACAAACCGGTTTCCGAACGACACCGCACGCATTACTTCCGCCTTGGCTGATGTGGCAAAAGTCTTCGGCGACACCCCGCAAATTCTCACGATAGAAGCGCAGTGGCTGACCGAACAGGGGCGCTACGCCGATGCAATAAAGGCATGGCAGACGGTAGAGATGCTCTCACCTGGGAAGGATATGACGGCGATTAACGCCGCGATAGCGCAGCTTAAAGCAAAAGAATGAGATTTATTGAACGCGCCTATCCGTGGCTACTCATAGCGCCCGTCATTTTGCCGGTTGTGATATGGGGAAGTCTCATCTACCCGTACCTCGTCCCCAAGACACTGCTTTTCTATGCTCTCACTTTCCTTGCAGTCGGAGCATTCGGCATTCTCGTTGCGTATGGACGCACATTCTATTGGGCACGGCTTGCTTCGCGGGAGGCCTGGATCCCCGTGATGCTCCTTGCGCTTGCGTATATTGCAAGCGCGTTCGGTATTGATTTCTACAGAAGTTTTTGGAGCATCTTCGTGCGCGGCGACGGGCTCCTGATGCTCACCTGCGCCGTTACGAGCTTTTACCTTATCCTGCTCCACGCAGACCGCACGTTTTTTGAGCGGCTTCTCCGCGCGATTGCGGTTATCGGGAGTTTTATCGCGGTCTACGGCATCGGCGAATGGCTTATAGACCATAGCCGCATTGGGAGCCTGCTCGGGAACGCGGCATTCTTTGCCTGCTACCTCGGCATCGCCTTCTTTGCGACGCTAGCCGCCGCCCGTTCGCTCCCGCGCGGGTGGCGCCGTGCCGTGTACACGGGTGCGGCACTGCAAGTCCTCGCCATCGTGCTTACCGCAACGCGCGGTACGATACTCGCGCTTCTTGCCGCCGGTGTCGCAGCGCTTACTTACGCTGCATGGCGTGGCAGTGGGAGACGGCGCGTCTGGTCGGCGAGCATTCTCGGCGCGCTCGTTCTCTGCGGCGGACTTTTCTTTGCACTACGAGCGGAGATTGCAAAAGTGCCGTTCCAGCCAATCGCGCGCATCGCTTCGATCTCGACGACCGACCCGGATGTCGCGAGCCGCCTGTTCATCTGGAGGAACATGATCGGGCAAATCGAGCAACATCCTTGGCTCGGCGTCGGCGCTGAGCACATTGACGTGCTTTTCAACCGATTCTACGACCCGACGAAGATTTCCGAGCAGTGGTTCGACCGTTCGCATAACGCCTTTCTTGACTACGTTGCGCAATACGGCATCGGCGGACTGCTGCTCTACCTAGCGCTCATAGCATCTTTTTTCACGTCCGCGATGCGTCTCGCGCGTCGCAAAGAACATCCCATCGCGGGAATCTTCGCGCTCCTCGCGATAACCTATGCCGTGCAGAACTTCTTTGTTTTCGATACCATTTCTTCGTTTTGGCTGTTCCTTGCACTCCTCGCGGCCGTTGTTGGCATATCGCTTGAAAGTTCTCCCCGCGAAGCGCTCCCGTTGCCTGCATGGACACGTTCCGCCTCATGGGTATTCGCCTTCGTGCTCGCCGTCCTCATCATTCCCGTGTCTCTCTACCCAGCGCTCGCGGCATATGACCTCTCGGAAGCGTACCTGTACCAGCGTGTCGATTCTCCCAAAGAGATAAGTTATCTGAAGCGCGGCATGGCACTTAACACCTACGGTGACCTCGAATACGGATATGAGGCATATGACATGTACGCAAATGACCAGGCAACCGCGCTTACGGGACAGGCACGCGTCGACGCGTACCAGGAAGCACTCTCTATTCTCACTGCGGATTTCAATCGTTACCCCTATGATGCACGCACGGCGCTCTACCTCGCTGATGTGCTTTCGCTCACGCCCCCCGGGATAGCAGTCGACCAGAACCTTCTTTCGGCGGCGCTGGCGCGAGCCATCAAAGAGTCGCCGAAGCGTTCGCAGCCGTGGTATATTCTTGTGAATCTCTCCATCAGCAAAGCAAATACCTATCCCCCGCAGTCGCCAGAGCGCGTTGCTGGCTATGCAGCCGCGCAAGATATACTGACACGCTATATCGCGCTCGTACCGACGCTGTCTGAACCACACTTCGTGCTCGCACAACTTCTCCAGGTCGCCGGCAATACAGGTGCCGCTGCGGCAGAGGCATTACTGGGCAAAGAGTACTATCAGAGTGATCTTGAGACGGCAAACCGAGCGGCAGTGTATTATGAGACGGTACTTGATCTCCCAGATGCGGCATTCTTTTTGGCGGAGGTCGTGCATCTTGATCCTGGTAATACGGCGGCGGCAAGTGATCTCGCAAAAATACAGGCCTATGAACAATCTAAGAAATAAAAAAAGTCAGCGCGCCCGCGAACGCAGGCTGCTCCCGTTTATCGTTGAGTTCGTGAAGTTTTCCACCGGCTTCGCGGTTATCATCGCGGTCGCGCTTCTGACTCTCCATGTTGCGAGTGTTGCGATGGGCTAATTGCATTGCAACGCCGTTCTGGTAGAGTGTTTCCTGTACGAACCGAAGACAGCGGGTTCCGCAAGAGCGGATAAATCCTGCCGAGGCGAGACCATACAGGTCGAACTCTCCTTTATTTCGTTCGTACGGAAATCGTATGGCAATATCAAAAGATAAGAAGCGCGCTATCGTCGCGAAGCTCGGGGATGCTTTTAAGGAAGCGTCGTCGGTCGCGTTCGTTGGTTTCTCAAAATTGACCGTGAAGGACGTCTCACGTTTGCGGACCGAGCTCTCACAGAGAGGTGTGCGCTACTACGTCGCGAAGAAAACACTCGTTCGCCGGGCGCTCGCGGAGCGAGGGTATCAAGGCGAGGTACCATCCTTGCCGGGAGAGATCGCGGTTGCGTGGACTGCAAGCGACGACGTCACGGCACCTGCAGGCGGCGTGTACGAATTCGGGAAAAAGCTTAAAGGAGCACTCGTACTTCTTGGTGGCGTGTTCGAGGGAGCTTTTCTCAACGCCGAGGAGATGACCGCTATCGCGACGATTCCGCCCATGAATGTGTTGCGCGGCATGTTCGTGAACGTCATTAACAGTCCGATTCAGGGATTCGTTATGGCGCTCGATCAGATTAGCAGGAAGAAATAATACCTATGGATGAAACTATTACGGTAGAGATACCAAGCAAATTCAAGAAGCTCGTGGAAGAAGTCGAAGCGATGACCGTCCTTGAGCTTTCCGAGCTCGTGAAGGTGCTTGAAAAGAAGTTCGGTGTGAGCGCGGCGGCAGTCGCGGTCGCTGGTCCTGCAGCGGCAGGCGCCGCAGCCGAAGAGGAAGGGAAGAGCACCAGCGATGTCGAGCTTACCGACGCGGGCGCAAGCAAGATTGCCGTTATCAAGGCAGTTAAGGAGGCGCTCGCGCTCGGGCTCAAGGAAGCAAAGGATCTCGTCGACAGCGCGCCGTCGATGCTCAAGACCGGCATGAAGAAAGAAGACGCTGCCGAACTCGCGAAGAAGCTCACTGACGCTGGGGCGAAAGTGACTTTGAAGTAACTTTTCGCAACAAACCGAGCACCATGGCAACCATGGTGCTCGGTTTTGCGTTTTGCGTTCCCAGACCGTACACTGGCCGCATTATGGAACCGCTCGCAAGAATCTTCGGCTCAGGGGCCCATCTCAAGACTCTCCGACTTTTCGTGTTCAATAAAGACTCCGTGTTTACTCTTGCCGATATCGCTGGGCGGACAAAGCTCTCCAAGGAGGTCGTGCGCCGCTCGCTCGCTGAATTTCTTGCCGCCGGCCTGGTGCGTAAAAAGGGTGCGCTCGTCCCGTCCCGGTACCAGACGAATTCACATTTTGAATATCTTGACGCGCTTGATACATTTATCCGTGAGACGACCAACGTGCGCCCGCAGGACATGCTCAAAGCGCTCAAACGCACAGGGGCGTTACGGCTTATCGCGCTCTCGGGGCTCTTTACCGGCGTCCTCGAGGCACAGATCGATCTTCTGGTCGTCGGCGACAATCTTGATGAACGTACACTCGCGAATGCGGTGCATTCTCTTGAGGCGGAGCTTGGGCGCGAGATCCGCTATGCATCATTCTCGACTGCGGATTTTCGCTACCGCTTCGGGGTCTATGATCGGCTTTTGCGGGACGTTTTCGACTATCCACACCGCCTGCTTATCGACAAAATAGGCGTTTGAAAATGCTACTATTCTCGGTAGAGGCTCGTGGTGTAAGGTACGGGCTATTAATGGCATAAACAAAGCGTTATTCCTATGGGTTTTACTACATGGGCAGATGTGCTCAGTCAATCATTCCAGAACCTCTTCTACGGGGTAGTAGCGTTTATCCCCAACGTGATCGTCGCAATTGTCATCTTCATCGTCGGCTGGCTCATCGGCATCGGCGTCGGCCGCGTGGTCGAGCAGATCGTCAATGCACTGCGTGTTGATCAGGCACTCAAGTCAACCGGCTTTGACCGCGTGCTGTCTCGGGCGGGATTCGGACTCTCCTCGGGTAAGTTCCTCGGCTTTCTCGTCAAATGGTTCTTCATCATCGTCTTCCTTGTGGCGTCTCTTGATGTACTCCACTTGACGACGGTGAATCTCTTTATCAGCGATGTGGTCCTCGGATATCTCCCGCAAGTGATCGTCGCGGTCTTGATCCTGCTCGTCGCGGCAGTCGTCGCGAATGCGGCGGAGCGCGTCGTTGCCGGTTCGGCGCGTGCGGCGTCTCTGCACTCTGCAGGCTTCCTCGGCAAGGTTGCGCGTTATGCGATCTGGATCTTCGCCATTCTCGCGGCGCTCACTCAGCTCGACGTTGCAGCAGGGCTTATTCAGGCTCTCTTCCAGGGTATTGTTATAGCCGCCTCGCTTGCGCTCGGCCTCGCTTTCGGACTTGGTGGCCAGGCATCAGCAGCCCGCTATCTCGATCGTCTTCAGTCAGAAATCAAGAATTGATACTCCAAAGGAAAGACCGCCCGCCGTACGGCGGGCGGTCTTTCCTTTGGAAGTGCTTGACGCTCTCGGCAGCCTCGTCTATACTTCTTCTACGTGTCTACGAACCGAAAAACTTCTTCCAAACGGAGCGGATAGGCCGTAAGGCCACGCGCGCCTCAAGCGCACGAACCGCCCCGAAGGGCGGTTTTCGTTTTTAGAAGACACTGATTCTTTGACATACGAATACGCATAAGTAATTGAATCTCCGCGACTTACCGTCGCGGGGGAACAAAGTGCGAATTAATGATTGTGGTATACAGGTTTCCGTGCGAGAGACATAAGAGTACACGGTGGATGCCTTGGCCTAGGACGGCTATGAAGGACGCGACTAACCTGCGAAAAGCTTCGGGGAGGCGGTTTGTAGCCTTTGATCCGGAGATGTCCGAATGGGGAAACCCTACAGTTTTGAACTGTAATCCGTGGGGTAACGCCTGCGCGATGCGAACCCTGGGAAGTGAAACATCTCAGTACCAGGAGGAAAAGAGAACAATCTGAGTAGCGTTCTCTTCAAGCGTATGTTCGTTTGAAGGGAACGCTACTCTCGTGATACCCTAAGTAGCGGCGAGCGAAAAGGGAAAAGCCCAAACCGTAGTCTTCGGACTGCGGGGTTGTAAGATGCGGACGTCCCGATTTATCGGGGAAAGAGTTATAAATTGTCTATATAGCAGAAGCTGCTGGGAAGCAGCGCCCCAGAGGGTAATGGCCCCGTACGCAAAATATATGACGACTCTTGTTCGTATTCTTGAGTAGTTCGAGACACGAATAGCTCGAATGAATCTGCCGGAACTAACCGGTAAGGCTAAATACGTCCTATGACCGATAGTGAACTAGTACCGTGAGGGAAAGGTGAAAAGAACCCCGAGAGGGGAGTGAAATAGAACTGAAACCGTGTACTTACAAGGGGTCGGAGCGGATGCTTGCATCCGTGACGGCATGCCTATTGAAGAATGAGCCGGCGAGTGTATATATCTTGCGCAGCTAAGCCCTTCCGGGGCGGAGCTTAAGGGAAACCGAGCGTGAATAGCGCGATTGTAGGATATATACGACCCGAAGCCAGATGAGCTTGCCATGAGCAGGGTGAAATAGCTTGAAAAAGTTATGGAGGCCCGAACCCGTAGGTCGTTCAACGCCTTGGGATGACTTGTGGTAAGGAGTGAAAAGCTAATCGAATCTGGGAATAGCTGGTTCTCTCCGAAACAGCTTTTGGGCTGGCGTTGCGAAATGTGCGCATGGGGGTAGAGCACTGGAAGGGACCAACAGGGAGAAATCTCGTGGTTCCTATCAAACTCCGAATACCGTGCGCTCGCGCAGCAGTTAGAAGGTGGGGGCGAAGCTCCATCGATCGAAAGGGGAAGAGCCCTGATCGCCACTTAAGGCCCCTAAATCGACATTCAGTACATCCACAAGGAAGTGAGGACTCATTGACAGTGAGGATGTTGGCTTAGAAGCAGCCACCATTTAAAGAAAGCGTAACAGCTCACTCATCGAGAGTCCTTGCGCCGAAGATGATCGGGGTTAAATGTCGTGCCGAAATTGCGGGTTTGTATTTATTTAGATAGATACAAGCGGTAGGAGAGCGTTCCGTTCGCGCTGAAGCTAAAGGGGTAACCCATGGTGGAGCGTACGGAAGTGAGAATGCCGGTACAAGTAACCACAATGCGGGTGAGAACCCCGCACGTCGAAAGATCAAGGTTTCCTCAGCTATGGTGATCAACTGAGGGTTAGTCGGGCCTAAGGGGATGGCGAAAGCCGCACCCGATGGACACAGGGTTAATATTCCCTGACCGTTTCTCGAGGCAATGGAGTGACGGACTGCTGTATGTGCCGCCGGTTATTGGATTCCGGTCGGCAACGTGAGGGCGCGCGTTAGGTAAATCCGGCGCGCATTATCCCGAGCGTTGACGCAATTTCCTCCTTCGGGGGGAGAGAGGGTGCAAAGCGCGGTTTCAAGAAAATCTTCTGCGCATCAACTCGAGAGACGACCGTACCGCAAACCGACACAGGTGATCAGGTCGAGAAGACCAAGACGAACGAGTAAGATGTCCTCAAGGAACTCGGCAAAAAAGCGGCCGTAAGTTAGCGATAAGGCCTGCCCTTTTCCCGCAAGGGAGAGGGGCCGCAGTGAAAGTTTCCCTAGCAACTGTTTACCAAAAACACAGCTCCCTGCAAACTCGCAAGAGGACGTATAGGGGGTGACACCTGACCAATGCCGGAAGGTCAACCACGGTGGGTGATTCGTAGCAATACGTATCGCTGGACTGTGTAAGCCCCGGTGAATGTCGGCGATAACTATAATCGTCCTAAGGTAGCGTAATTCCTTGTCGGGTAAGTTCCGACGTGCACGAATGGTGTAATGACTAGGGAACTGTCTCGAGGACTCGCTCGGTGAAAATGCACTTCCGGTGAAGATGCCGGATACCTGTAGTTAGACGAAAAGACCCCAGGAGCTTTACTACAGCTTCGTATTGGCATTGCGTGCTGCATGCGTAGCATAGATGGGAGACTTTGAAGCATCGGTTTCGGCTGGTGTGGAGTCGTCAGTGAAATACCATTCTTGTTGTGTGCAATGTCTAACCCCGTTGGGATCCAACGGGGGACCGTGCGTGGCGGGTAGTTTTGGTGGGGCGCTATCCTCCTAAAAAGTAACGGAGGAGTCTATTAAGGTTCTCTAGCCGCGAATGGAAACCGTGGCGATAGTGTAATGGCATAAGAGAGCTTAACTGTAAGGGGGACATCCCGAGCAGATGCGAAAGCAGAGCATAGTGAACCGATGGTACGCCTTAGACGCGGCCAGAGATTAACGGATATAAGTTACCCTGGGGATAACAGGCTAGTTCCGCCCAAGCGTCCATAGCGACGGCGGAGTTCGGCACCTCGATGTCGGCTCACCTTAGCGCGGGGCTGGAGAAGGTCCCAAGCGTATGGCTGTTCGCCATTTAAAAAGGTACGCGAGCTGGGTTCAGACCGTTCAGTATCTCATCAGTAAATTACTAAGATGGCAGTCTCAAGATGTCATCCTAGGATTTTTGATGGGGAATTGAACGGTCTGAATCCACGAGGAATTGTTACGTGCGTGGAGACGCATGGTGCGATACGACAACTCACGGCGGTCGTGCCTAGGAATAGGTACGTTAGCAAATCAACTAATATCGGTGAAACCCACACTCGTTGTGTACGAGCGGGCAATACCGAGGGAAGTACGTTCCTTGAAAATGAGAGAGGAATTTACACCCATAGAGACTGAATGTTGATGCTCCAGAACGGAGCGTGTTACAGTCCGATCCTCCGAGTAATCGGAGTTAACTAGATGCGTGAGACAGGTTGGTCTCCTATCTACTACAGGCGTTGATTCTTGAGGGGGGTTGTCCCTAGTACGAGAGGACCGGGATGAACTGACCTCTGGTCTACCAGCTGTCCTGCCAAGGGCATCGCTGGGTAGCTATGTCGGGTTGCGATAACCGCTGAAAGCATATAAGCGGGAAACGCGCTCCAAGATTAGGAATCGTTATGAGACTCGTGGGAGATGACCACGTTGATAGGCTCTAGGTAGAAGCGTCGCAAGGCGTGGAGCCGAGGAGTACTAATATGTCCAGTCTCTCGCGCGGAACTCTGCATAGCACAATCATTCGTTCGTACGTTTCAATACCTATGCGCAATTCGTATTCCGACACTCTCGAGTGTTCGGTTCTGGTGGTTCGGCGGGAGGGTCATACCCGATCTCATTCCGAACTCGGCAGTCAAGCCTCCTAGCGGCGATGGTACTCATCGTTACAGATGGGGAGAGTAGCTAACCGCCAGAACCGAACACTTGAAAAACAGTATCTATCCGTTCTTTTCCCATAGGGTTGTAAGAAACGAAGCTATTTCTTTCACCTGTATCCCGCTTCAAGAAAATAAAAGAGCAAACTCTCACTCTCTTCCGCTTCGTCGGGGTGTAGCTCAGTCTGGTAGAGCTCTAGGTTCGGAATCTAGAAGTCGGTGGTTCAAATCCACTCACCCCGACCATTCTTTCCGCCCGCCACAATTCTGCAGATGCTGGCGGGCGGTTTTGTTATACTGTCCGCATGTCCTGGGCGGCACAGCGGAGGTTCATCATTATGCTGATTATCGGCTCAATAATCGTTGCACTTGTTGCGACGGTATTCTTCACGACCTTTTCGCAGGCACCATCATGCACCGACGGCATCCAGAACGAGGGAGAGACGGGCATCGATTGTGGTGGCCCATGCCCGTATCTTTGTACCGCCGATGAGCAGCCGCCAACGGTCCTCTTCACGACGGCACTTACCAATGCGGCCGGACGTACCGATGTTGTCGCTTCAATCGAAAACAAGAATGCAAACGCTGCGGCAAAAGATGTGCCGTACAACGTTACACTGTACGACGCCAAGCAGCTGCTCCTTCAGACGGTTTCTGGTACGCTCGATTTGCCGCCCGGTGCGACGGAAACAGTTTTCATACCCGGCGTTATATCCGGAAAACAGGCGGTGGCGAACGCTTTCCTTACGATCGCACCTTCCGCGCCACGATGGTTCGCGATGGCAGCCGATACGCGCATCCTACCGAGCGTGTTGAATACAGTGCAGAGTGGCTCTCCAAATGCGCCGAGCGTTGACGCCACTCTCGGCAATGGGAGCAGTACGACGCTCACGAATGTGCAGGTCATTGTGCTCGTGCGTGATGCGCAGGGAAGCGTTATCGCCGCATCAAGGACCGTCGTTCCTTCCATCCCCGCGCAAGGACAGGCAACGGCGATTTTCACATGGAATAATGCATTTCCAAACGCACCCGCTTCAATAGAAGTAGTACCGGTTATCCCGCTTCCTTGATATGGCTCCTGTTTCGCGCTCGCACGTGCCGTTCTTTTTCGATTGGACGCTTCTCTTTCCGGCACTCGCGCTCGCGTTGATTGGCATCCTTACCATGAGCACGTTTGGACAGGGAGCATCGCTCGCACCGCGCCAGATGCTTTGGCTTTTGATTGCTCTTGGCGTCTATCTCAGTTGTTCGACCGTTGATATGCGCTTCATTCGTCGGACGGCAGTCGTTATGACGCTCTACTTCGTTTCTTTTGTGCTCCTTGCGCTCCTTCTTGTTATTGCACACCCTGTTCTCGGCGCGCGCGCATGGTTCTCGCTCGGACCGATCTCATTCCAGCCGGCAGATCTCGCGAAGTTCGCTATCATCGCGCTTCTTGCGAAATATCTTTCACGCCGGCATGTTGAGATCGGTGATTTCCGCCACATCTTTGTCTCGGGTGCGTATGCACTTACGCTCACTCTTCTCATCCTCGTTGAACCGGACATGGGGAATGCCATCATCTTCGGTACGCTCTGGCTCGGCATGATGCTCGTGTCTGGCATCTCTAAAAAACATCTCGTGGTCCTCGGTCTTCTCGGTCTTGTTGCCGCATCTGCGCTCTGGTTTGGCGGATTAAAGCCCTACCAGCGCGCGCGCATAATCTCCTTCGTGAATCCCGCAAGCGATATCCACGGTTCTGGCTATAACGCGTATCAGGCAAAGATCGCTGTCGGTTCGGGCGAGCTCTTCGGCAAAGGCATCGGCTACGGGACGCAATCCAAGCTGCGCTTCCTACCTGAGTACCAGACTGATTTCATTTTTGCGGCATTTGCCGAGGAGTGGGGGTTCATCGGCGTCGTGCTCCTTCTCGCGCTGTATGGTCTTCTCTTCGCGCGCCTCGCGCAGATCGCGCGCGCCTCGGCAACTAACTTTGATGCCTTTTTCACGCTCGGTGTACTTATTCTCTTTGCTGCGCACGTGGCAATACATGCCGGAATTTCGCTCGGGCTCCTGCCGGTCACTGGTACGACTATACCGTTTATGAGCTCGGGCGGCTCACATCTCGTGCTTGAATTTGCCGCCCTCGGTATCGTGACCTCTCTTGCTCGCTATGGCCGCGGCGTCTCTCGCGATCTGAATGCGAACGAGTATCTTGGCGGCTAGTGATAGAGCGCTTCGGTCTGTGTGAGCATACGTTCAATGGAGAATTTTTCAGAGACTTTTTTCTGCAGTTCTGCACCGAAAGTTTTCCTCTCTTGTTCATTAGCCAATAACGTCTCGAGCGCACGCACGATGCTCCATACATCTTTTGGTGCGACAAGTATTCCGGTTGTTGCATCGATAATATCGGTAATACCACCAGTGCGTGTTCCAATAACGGCGCATCCTGCCTGTGCGGCCTCAAGGAGCACATAGGGGAGCCCCTCCTTTATTGACGTGAGAGTAAAAATGTCGAATGCACCGAGATAGCGGGAAGCATTTTCCACGAAGCCAATTAGATGTACACATGTATCAAGGCCGTATTCTGCAATGCGATCTAGGGAAATGTTATATTCCTCACCTGAGCCGATGATACAGAGTTCAAATAGGTACCCGCGCCCTTTGAGGAGGCGTGCCGCCTCAATCAGATACGAAAGTCCCTTATTATGGGTCATTTCAGATATGGTGCCAATCCATGGAAGTTTAGGATTGCCATTTGGGATGAGTTTTGCACGCGCCACGCCGCGCGGCTCAAGGGTTTCTGTCGATATACCGTTGTAAACAAGCCGCATTTTATGCTTACAAAATGGGAAATGGCGAGCCCGTTCATAATTATCCTTTGAGATCAGAATGACCGTGTGGGCAAATAAAAATGTCGCCCATGTGGAGAACCAGATTAGTGCACGGGCAACAAGCGGACGATCTTCGTCATAGGCGAGTCCGTGCGAGGTAAAGACGATATGTCGTATTCCAGCAAGACGTCCAGCAATGGCACCGATTCCTCCGGCCTTGGAACTATTCAGATGAACGACATCCGGCCGCTCCTTTCTGAAGATTTGAACCAGCTCATGGAGTACTTTGAATTCGCGTAAAAGAGAAATATCGCGCACAAAACTGGGTATATAAATTCCATCTATTTCTACCTGACGTAAATGAACGGCAAGCACGCCCAAGGGGTCATTTGCTTTCCCGGTACCTCCAAATGCGACTTTTATCTCGGCACCTCTCTTTTTAAAACCAGTTGCGAGGTCGTACACATAGCGCTGTGCGCCACCCCAGTTCGATTTAGTGATAACAAAGAGTATCTTTTTGCCGGCGAGAGTTTCCATGGGTGCAACTGTACAATATATTTTCACGTTATAGTATCTATAATTATGGCTTTTGACCGCCGAGAAACGGCGATTCTTCTTATAGGGGATTTCTTTATACTAGCTGCGTCCCTCTGGATTGCGCTTCTTCTTCGTAACCTCGCCGTACCCTCTCCTGGTTACTTCAATGCCAATCTGGTGCCGTTTTTGCCGATATTCCTTCTATCGCTCTTCGTATTCTATAGTGCTGGGCTTTACGAAAAACAGACGCGGCCGAACCGGAGCGTTATGAGTATGCGTATTTTCGGAGCACAAGCTGCGACCGTAGCAATTGCTGCCATACTTTTTTTCGCACTTCCGCTCTCCATCGCGCCGAAGACAATCCTCGTACTGTATCTTGGTGTATCGGTTATTGCCGAGAGTATATGGCGCTTTTATCGGATGACTCGCGAAATAGAAGCGGGGAAACGCATACCAGCACTACTCATCGGTTCGGGCCACGCGGTACTCGAGTTGTATGACGAAGTAAACGGGAACAGTCGGTATCTTCTCCGGTTTCTTGGTCACCTGGAGACGAGGGGTCTTGTGAAAGAAAGCGTATACAAATCAGTCGTCTTCGGCATCAAGGACGGTATTCGCATCTTTGTCATCGATATGTTTGATCCGCATGTGGTACGTGACATTCCGAAATTGTACGATCTCATGACAGACAAAATCATTTTCTTGGGATTCGCTTCTTTTTACGAAGAGATATTTGACCGAGTGCCGATTGAGCACATTGACGCGGTGCAATTGCTCGATTCTCTGCCAATGCATCGTACGCTGTATGACGGCTGCAAACGCCTCTTCGACATTGCACTTGCGGCTGTCGGTTCTCTCATTGCCATCCCGTTTGTCGGTATCGCCGCGTTACTATTATCCGCAAACGGCGGCATGCCTTTTATCTGGAATGAACGTATCGGCAAAGGCGGTCGTACGTTCCGTATCGTGAAATTGCGTTCCATGCTTCTGAATGATAATGGTGATCCAGAATTGCAAAAAAAGAATCGAGTGACTGCACTCGGACGCCTGCTCCGAAGGACGCGCATCGATGAGCTGCCACAGCTTTGGAATGTTCTTACGGGTGATTTGTCGTTTATCGGACCGCGCCCGGAACTCCCGAAAATCGCTGAGGTATATGATCGGGAGATTCCCTTATACCGAATGCGACACCTGGTCGCCCCTGGTCTCTCTGGCTGGGCGCAGATCCATGATTATGACGCACCGCGTGGACCGGCGGATGTGGCGCGTACGCGACGCAAGCTCTCGTTTGATTTATATTATCTCAAGCATCGCTCGTTCGGTCTTGACCTTGCGATTGCCATCAAGACACTCCGCACTTTGTTTGCTTTCTCTGGAACATGAATCGAGAGGAAAAAATCGCCGTCGTGACTGGCGGTGCTGGTTTTATCGGGTCACACCTCACGGAAGAGCTTTTAGCACGCGGATATAGTGTACGAGTCGTTGATAGCCTGGTTGCAGGGAAGCGGGAACACGTTCCTACGAGCGCTAGCTTTTTTAGGTCGGACATACGCGATCGCGATGTACTCACTTCAATCTTTGCCGGTGCACAATACGTTTTCCATCTCGCCGCATTACCGCGAGTAGAATACGCGATTCAGCATCCGATTGAGACGCATGACGTGAATGTCACCGGTACTCTCACCGTGCTTGATGCGGCGAGAACTGCGGGCGTCGATCGCGTCGTACTCGCGAGCTCAGCCGCAATCTACGGAGATAACGAGGAAGCTCCACTTCACGAGGAACTCCGCCCGATACCGGTGTCGCCATACGGCGCGCATAAGTACATCGGAGAACGCTATCTCTCCCTTTTTTCCCGTCTCTACGGGCTTGGCACCGTGTCGTTGCGGTTTTTTAATGTGTATGGGCCGCGCCTTGACCCGAACGGACCGTATGCGCTTGTCGTCGGACGATTCTTGAAACTGCGCAAAGGAAAGAAACCACTTACGATTACGGGAGATGGTAAGCAGACCAGAGACTTCGTGCATGTACGCGACATCGTGCGCGCTCTTATCGCTGCGGCTGAGAGCGGAGATGTCGGGAAAGGAGAAGTCATCAATATCGGCACAGGGTATGGTACTTCGGTCAACGAACTCGCAGGATTTTTCGGTGGAGAGCATGTGTACGTTCCGGCACGCATCGAGCCGCGAGTTTCATACGCGGATATCAGAAAGGCAAAAAAACTATTAGGTTGGGAACCGACCGTCTCACTTAAAGACGGTATTGCAGAACTGAAACGTGAATGGGGAATTGTATGATTTTTGACGGTCGCGCGCTTGCGATAGAAGTGCTCGCACGTACAAAAGCGCACGCGGGGAAATTGCCACACTCGCCGCGAATTGTCGCGTATGTCGCAGAGGACTCGACGCCGGTGACTCGCTCGTATTTGAGTATCAAGAAGAAGAGCGCGGAAGCGGCAGGGTGTATGTTTGAAAGAACAAAAGACGTAGATTCTTTTCACGATGTGGATGCGGTTATTGTTCAGCTTCCGTTACCGTTCGGTTTTGACATGCAGGGCATACTCGATTCCATACCGGTAGAGAAAGACGCCGACGTGCTCTCGGGTGCCGCACGCAAGAATTTTGAAAGAGGAGACACCGACGCACTTCTGCCGCCGGTAGTCGGTGCTATCTGCGAGATTCTGAAATTTGGACATGTAGAAATAGCAGGGAAGAAGGCAGTTATTGTTGGTAGAGGTTTTCTCGTCGGTGCGCCAGTCGCGGCATGGCTCACACAGCAGGGCGCTGACGTTACTGTATTGACTTCCAAGGACGATTTGTCCGAAGCGCTTCATGCTGCGGATATTGTTGTCTCGGGTGCGGGAGTTCCGCACCTCATCCAGCCGGAAATGATCAAGAAAGGCGTGGTGCTTATCGATGCTGGCACCTCTGAGTCAGGCGGCGCGGTTGTTGGTGACGCTGATCCTACCTGTGCGGATAAATGTACGCTTTTCACGCCCGTCCCTGGCGGTGTTGGCCCTCTTGCAGTTGCGAAGCTCTTCGAGAATGTCGTTACACTTGTGGAGAGGGCAATGGATATTTAGGCAGCGCAAGGTCTTCGCTTTTTATTTATTTTAGCTATAATCCTCCCATGACTCGATACCGGGTGTCTGCCACTGTCGCCCTTGTTGTGGGCTTTTTACTTGTCTATTTCGTATGGGCGACCGAGGCAAATCCGTATAGCTCATATCGCTTCAAGCTCGGTCTCGATCTCGCCGGCGGTACTGAGCTTGTTTACAAGGCTGACATGAGCCAGACGCCAGCAGGCGAGCGCTCCGACGCACTTGCAGCGCTTCAAGGCGTCATCGAGCGTCGCGTAAATCTCTTCGGCGTCGCCGAGCCGCTCGTTCAGACAGAGCAGGCAAATGCATTCTCCGGAACCACCGAGGATCGTCTTATCGTCGATTTGCCCGGCGTGACCGACATCAAGGCAGCAGTTGCTGCGCTTGGCCAGACGCCCACACTCGAATTCAAGCTTGCAACCACGACAACGGTCGGTACCACGACCGAAGTTGCTTATATCGCAACTGGTCTTACGGGTCAGTATCTCTCAAGCGCAACACTCGGCTTCGGTTCGGGTGCCACCGCAGGCCTCTCCGCGCCGCAAGTAATTCTCAATTTCAATAGTGCTGGCGCCGCGCTTTTTGAGAAGATCACAAGCGAGAATGTCGGTAAGATGCTTGCTATCTTTCTCGATGGGCAACCTATCTCCACGCCGGTCATCCAAGAAGCGATTCCGGGCGGCCAAGCGACTATTACCGGCAACTTCACAGCAATAGAAGCGCGTGACCTCGTCCGTAATCTGAATTTTGGCGCGCTTCCGGTGCCTATTGAGCTTGAAAGTAGTTCGGCAGTCGGCCCGACCTTGGGCGCGGCGGCGATTGCCGCCGGTGTTGTTGCCGGGGGCATTGGTTTCGTTATCGTCGCACTTTTCATGATTGCATGGTACCGCCTCCCGGGTGTCATCGCCGCTGTCGCCCTCGCTGAATATCTCGCTTTCATACTCTCGGTTATCAAGGTGATCCCGGTGACGCTCACCGCCTCCGGCATCGCAGGGCTTATCATTTCAGTCGGCATGGCGGTGGACGCGAACGTGCTTATCTTTGAGCGCACCAAAGAAGAGTTGCGCGAAGGGAAGGGGCCTCGCGAGGCGGTGCACATCGGCTTCAGCCGTGCGTGGCCGGCCATCCGCGACGGTCACCTCACGATGATTATCTCTGGGGTCATCCTCTACTGGCTTGGGACGAGCATTGTGCAAGGCTTCGCGCTCGTGTTCGTCCTCGGCGTTCTCGCTTCCTTTCTCTCGGCGGTATCACTTTCTCGGGTCTTCTTACTCGCCATCGTTCCTGAGCGGAGCGAAGGCGTATGGCATTTTCTTATGGGCTCTGGGGGCCGTAATTCCTAGCATATGTATATCGTCAATCATCGCAGACTCTTCTTCTGGATAACCGGTCTTTTGCTTGCCGCTGCGATCGGCGCCATCTTTGTCTGGGGTCTCCCGCTCGGCATTGACTTTACCGGCGGTTCCTTGATGCAGGTAAGTTATCCAAATGGTATGCCGCCGCTTGCGGTCATCGAGAAACAAGTCGCCATTGTCCCGCTCGGCGCGGTATCCGTCCAATTGTCAGGGACAAATGGTGTCGACATTCGCACGCGCACTATGACGCTAGCGGAGCATGATGCTGTGCTCGCCTCTATTTCCGCGAATGCATCTACGACCGAACTTGCGTATACCTCGGTCGGTCCTGCGCTTGGGAGTCAGTTTACGAGCAAAGCATTGTGGGCACTCTTTGCAGTGGTACTCGTTATCGTATTCTATATTGCCTTCGCATTTCGCAAAGTATCGAAACCGGTGCCTTCATGGGGCTA
This sequence comes from Minisyncoccota bacterium, assembly GCA_035533615.1. Lineage (GTDB taxonomy): Bacteria > Patescibacteriota > Minisyncoccia > Phycocordibacterales > Phycocordibacteraceae > C7867-001. The sequence goes on along the minus strand of DATLTM010000025.1, from coordinate 2,632 downwards.
TGGTCTCACGGTTGTCGCAATGCTTGCCATCGATCTCATCGTTCCGTCTGGCTTCTATGCCGCGCTTTGCCACTATACGGGCGCGCAAGTGGATTCGCTCTTCATCGTGGCGCTTCTCGCGCTGCTTGGCTACTGCGTGAACGACGTCATTGTCATCTTCGATCGCATCCGCGAACATCTTGCAAAGAATGAGAAAGTTGGCCTGAAAGAATCGTTTGAAGACACCATCGGGAAGTCTATCAACGAGACGATGACTCGTTCTATCAATACAGCGCTCACAGTTGTCCTCGCCCTCTTAGCTCTTGTTTATTTCGGCGCGCCGGTGACACGCGACTTCGCGCTTGTGATGCTCGTTGGTGTGGTTGCTGGTACCTTCTCATCCATCTGCCGCTCTGCTCCGCTTCTTATCCCTATCGCCCGTTGGTTTGATTCAAGATGATAGCTTAAAACATCCCATCCTGAGATGGTTAAGAGATGAGCGTTCCGACAAATAGTTTGCTGTCCAAATAGTTTGAAAATTCCTCGAGTTTCGTGCCGTTCATGACGGCGACTTCGAGTCCGAGTGATTCTGCCTCTTTTGCGGCAATGGGGTCGAATGGGGAAGAAAGCCCCGGATCCCAGTGGTTGGGAATTATTTTACGGAATTCCTCCCAGCTTGTTTTTTCTATTTTCTTAGCATCCGGATATATCTTTGGATCCTTGTCGTAGACGTAGTCAATGTCAGAAAGGTTCACGAGACGTGTCGCACCGAGATTTTTCGCCATGAGCACCGCGCCATAGTCGGTCGAACTTCCCGGTTTTCCGCCCGCAGCTATAATGATAGGCTTATCCGTATCAATATCGGCAGATTGGTTTGTTATAATTTCTGGATATGCGTAACCGACAAAGATATTACGCAGAAGTTGCGCATTGAGGCGCGTCGCGTGAATGCCGAGCCAATCGAGATCCTGAGGCGAGAGCGAGGTGACCGCACCTGCCGCATCCTGATAACGGCGCGCAGTTTTCCCGCCGCCGGCGATGATGGAGAACATGAATCCCCGTTGCACTTTTTCTAAGATAATTGTTTTGAAACGCTTTAGAAAATCAACATCAATGGCATCAGGAACGATAAGCGAACCCCCTACTGATACCACTATTCGTCCTTTTGATGATTGCATGACTCAAGCAAAGCGTGACGGCTCTCCGTATCATACTGTTTTGTCGGTACGGCGCAACTTGTCGGCGGATATTTTTGTATCGGGAGAAACTTTTGCCGTTTTTTTGATGAGCCACGAGGAGGATTGGATCTTTCCACCGATACCCATGTTGTAGACCAGCTTGATACCGAGTTCATTACACAGAGAAACTTCAGGGACCGGGTCACCGTCAGGGTGTCGGTCGCCACCATTGGCGAAGATATCGGGTGCAATGGAGCGCAGGGCGCGGCACACGCTCCGGTCGGGATCTCCGGGGATATGATCAGTGAGTACGACGCGATCAACTCCCTTAATTCCTTCCAAAACCTCTTTCCGTTCCACTTCGGGCATAAACGAGAACCCTTTTTTATTCTGCAGCCAATTGTCGTTATTCAGAATGACCACAAGTTCGTTCCCGAGTTTCTTTGCTGCCTGAAACATTCTGATATGCCCGATATGTATCGGATCAAACCCGCCTGATACCGCTACGACTACCGACTTTTTCATGAACCCCAATATATCACATCGGGCGTATTCCCAAAAGTGATGTGGTGGTATTACCTTACTATCTAATAGTTTCGTGGTACCAGTTCTCCAGGCGAGCTACATGCGGCCAGCGATTTATCAAACTAGAGAGGAAGGGTTGTAACTGGTTTTGATCCATGCTGCACTAAGGATCGGCAGTTTTTAGTGCTAATGTTGCCAGGCCCCGCTGGATTTTTGCGGGGCTTTCCATTTGTCTATTGACGCCTATGAGCGGCTCCTATACTATGTATTAACTACCTTATTACAGGTGGGAGGTCCAGAAAAGGGAACTCGCAAGGGTTCTTTTGTGTTCTGGTCTTGTTATTTGACAACCAAAATACGTGAACGCCCGCCACTTATGTGGTGGGCAGAAAAGATGTGTGAATTCTTTTGTTCCGCCTATTCTTAATGAGAGTTTGATCCTAGCTCAGGGTGAATGCTGGCGGCGTGGATAAGTCATGCAAGTCAAGGGGGCCCGCAAGGGCAACCGGCAAACGAGGTAGTAACACGTAGGTAGATCCCCCGAAGTCGGGCATAGCCATCCGAAAGGATGGGTAATTCCCGATAGTCCCGCAAGGGTAAAGGTTTTTCGCTTCGGGAGTTGCCTGCGTAGTATCAGCTAGTTGGTAGGGTAATGGCCTACCAAGGCTACGACGCTTAGGGGAGCTGAGAGGCTGACCCCCACCGATGGAACTGCGACACGGTCCATACTCCTACGGGAGGCTGCAGACGAGAATATTCCGCAATGGGCGAAAGCCTGACGGAGCGACGCCGCGTGATGGATGAAGTGCCTTGGTACGTAAACATCTTTTATCGGGGACGAAGTTTATTGACGGTACCCGATGAATAAGGGGCTCCTAACTCTGTGCCAGCAGGAGCGGTAATACAGAGGCCCCAAGCATTACCCGGAATCACTGGGCGTAAAGGGTGTC
>DATLTM010000024.1:0-6825 GCA_035533615.1 Minisyncoccota bacterium | reverse complement strand
TGTAGGGCTTGTGGTGAGGGGGGCATAGGCGTCTGCATTCGGCGGAGAGGTCGAGGGTTGAGTGAAGGCAAACGCCTGCAACCCGATGGAGAAAAGAAATGTACCGATGATAACAGCGGCGAGAGAAAGCAGGTAGCGGGTGTTCATAGCAGTGGTGGAGCTAGAATACGTTCATGCTAAGTATAGCTGTAGTATAACCGAAACGCTATAATAAAATAAAGTCCAGTGCTTGGACCCGGGCTCGAACCGGGGACCCCTTCCTCTTCAGGGAAGTGCTCTACCAACTGAGCTATCCAAGCCCGTACATCAATTTGCCATTGTTTCTAAATCGATTGCGCTGAACAGATAATCTGTTGCACTTAGCTTAATGGCATATTTTGTACTAATTAACAATATCGTATCAAAGAAACACGTGCAATGATGGCAAATCTAGTGTACGAGCAAGCCCGCTGGCTATTTCTTTACTTGAAACGAATTCAGAAATTTTTGTAAATCGGCGGAAGTTGGGAGGCCAAAGGGGCTTGAGGTGGACATTCCTGTCGCCACCGAAAACTTTTCGACCAGTGGCCCAAGATACTGCTGATAGAGATACAGTGGTGTCGCAATCAAGATAGCCCAAAAAATAATAGTGCCAATAACTCCATACCACTGGTGACGCCTGATGGCGCGGAGCATATCATGGTTATCCTTTGCCAGTGCATGAATCTCGTCAAGCGTACGCTTCGATTCTGGGTCCATAGATGCTCCCAGTATAGCAAATCTGGTTGCCCCTAAAGGTACCGAACCGACTTCCTCTATTTTGCTGATAGTCTAACAATCACGCCTCAGGCCACTAATTGATGTGCCCTCGCTAGGAATTGAACCTAAATCGCCGCGTTAGGAGTGCGGTGCTCTATCCGTTGAGCTACGAGGGCCGAACCGTTATACGGTAATGCCAAGCGAGGAAGTAAGTCTCTCCTGGTCGAAACCGATAATCATTTCGTCACCGACGAAGATGACCGGCACTCCCATTTGACCAGACTTTTGAATCATTTCCTGACGTTTTGCGAGGTCATGTGCGACATCAAAATCGGTGTACCCAATGCCCTTCTCTTTCAAGAATTCCTTGGTCATCTGGCAGAAATGGCAGGTCGGCGTGCTATAAATAGTGACAGTTTTGTTCATATCTTTGAAATTATTAGAAGAGTATACCACATGAGATTATCCACAGGTAAGTGATACGCAATGGGCAAATCGGACTCTCGTCCGTTGCTTGGAGAAATTCTTACTATCTCTCCCGGAGAGGCGCGGGAAAAATGCGAGGAAACTTCCGAGCGAAAATCGCGATGTATGAAGATTACATGCTCATTAAGATGATGTTCAATGCCTTACGGAGCCAGTGTGAGGGTACGACGGATGGCGTCGAAAGTTGCGAGGAGCGCCGACTCGTTGAACTCTCGCACCGTACCGGCAGGGTAATTTTCAATAACGCCGTAGTGGATGAAATAACGCACTGCGGTGCAGGGATTCGTACCTGGAAGCGCGTAGACCGTCTCAAAGTAGCGGTTGCCGGCGCCCGCACCGGTAGAAGACGCGACAGAATATGTAGTGCCGTTGTCAATACTAGTTTCCACTGCTGACATCCCTCCCTGTCGGTCCAAGAAAAGACCCGCTGAGCAATCCTGTGTTTGCGGGATATGCTCCACGCTGACATAAGAATCGGCAGAAAGATTCGTGCCCGACGCGACTGATGGAGCAATCGTAAATTTAATGCCAGCGATGTCACGGCCGGGACCGAGTTCCTGGTAGAGATACGGCTTGCCGGCTGCATAGCCGGCGGGAAGTCGGATGGAGAACCCCGCTGTGCTACTGGCGAATATTTGCGGGAGTATTTGCGCCGACCGCTCCACAGTCGGCGATGAATGCGTTCCCGCAACCGCAAGCACTGTGGCAAGCGCGGCAACGATGAATATGGTGGCCTTGGCGCGCATACTCATAATGACGGTATTAATTCTGCCCGGGAGAAGCGCCGCGCAAGTGCATACTGCACGATGGCATAAGCCGCAAGGAGCGGCACAAGCCCTACGATACTATGCACCGATGGTGCGGAGAGATTGTAAAACAACGTTACGATAGGGATCCGAACAAGCACAGAGAAGGAGACAATCTCTATGATGATTAATAGAAGGAACTGCCACTTCTGCGCGCGCGTAGACGGCCCACTATATACGCTAGGTGTGAAGATGAAGAATATAATGCCGACAATGATGAAAGAGAGGAGGACGAGGCTCGTCGGCGCATGCGCCTGCGTGCGTTCAAGCGTGGTATAGAAGGCGACAGAGGTCACAAGCGCCTGCGGGATAGCCGACACGAGCGCAAAGGGAATGACCTGCCGCAGGAACGAGCTCTCAGGTTTTGCTACCTGGTCGTGCACAGGCCGGATGACCCAATAGAGGATGAGCGCACACGGTAACGTCACAGAAAAATATGTGAGAAAGGTAATGTTGAGCGGCGTGAACGGGAACGAATAGCCGAAAACGGCGAGCAAAATGAAAAAGAAAAAACCGAGAAACACTTCGTTGAAGAAGACTGCGGCGCATATCTCAATATTCTGGATGATACTGTCAGCAAGGCGCACACCGCCCGGCAGATCGGTAAAACTATTTTTCACCAACACCACGCCGGCAATCTGGCGCGTCGCCTGTGCGCCATCAAACATCGCGATACCGAGGTCGGCCTTCTTGATGGCAAGCGCATCATTCGCGCCGTCACCGATCATCGCAGTAAAACCATCCTCTTTAAGCGCGGTTATGATCTTTTCCTTTTGCTCGGGTTTGATGCGCGCGAAAACCGTATACGCGTGCGCTTTCTCACGGTAGTCGGCATCTGTCCAGTCCGCGAGCTCGGCACCGGTGATAGTCACGTGCGGGTGCTCCACGCCGGCAGCCGTCGCGACCGCCTGTACGGTCTCCGCATTGTCGCCGGAGATGATACGGATGGTCACGCCGCGCGCCTGAAAGAACTGTACCGCCTCGATGACGCCCTCCCGCAATTCATTGTTGATGACGATGATTGAAAGTGGAATGAGCACGGTGCCGGCGAGATCCTGCGGTATCACTGCCTCGCCTGATTGTACGAAGCACAAGAGCCGCTTGCCGATCTTCGCCTCGGTATCAATTAATGTCTGTGCCCATGCCTTTTCCTCTACGGTCTTCATGTGCGGCAGAAACACGTCCGGTGCGCCAGCGAGCACTACGCGCTCACCGAACTCGTCCCGCATGTGCACGGCGCCGAACTGGCGCGTTGAGGAAAACGTGAGGTCGCTCACGATAGTTCCCGTGTAGCCGCTCGGGTGCCGATCCCTGATGACCTGGATGGTCTTGGACGCGTCCACGGTGATTTGCATATATGCGGCGATGGATTCTGCAACCTGCCGCTCACTTATACCCGGCGCCGTGTACTCGTGCTCCACGACAAGTTTGCTGCTCGTGAGCGTGCCGGTCTTATCCATGCAGAGATTCTTGACTCGACCAAGTTTTTCGGTCGCGTTCACCTGCTGGAGAAGCACGTGCCGACCATAGAGATGTGCCGCACCGTACGAGAACAGAAGCGTGACCATTACAACCATACCCTGTGGCAGGAGAATATTAGTGAGCGCGCCGATGTTCTGAATGATGGCGACAGTAGACTCGTGCACGAGATATCCCCTGCCCCCGACAAAAAGAATAATGAACAGGAGCACATAGCCTATGTACTTCAAAACGGTGTTGAGCGAATACTGGATGGGGCTCTGGATGAGCGAATAGGTCTTGATGCTTTTAGCCATCTGTGCGATGCGGCTATCCACAAACGCGTTCTCGGCGCGCAGGACGCCCGTACCAGCGGTGACGATACTGCCAGCAGCAATCGCGTCACCAGGCTTACGCAAGAAGTCGACCGACTCACCGGTGATGAGCGCCTCGCTCACTTCAAAGCCGTGCGAAGAGACGAGCGCGCCGTCGCACGGAACCTGGTCGCCCGCCGTGAGCTTGAGCGTATCGCCCTTCTTGATATCCTCCGCGAGGACGACGGAGTCGGTACCGTCAGCATTCAGCCGAACGACATGAGGAATCGCAAGGAGCTGCAACTTCTCAAGCGTATACCAAGAATTAATCTCCTGGAAACAGCCCATGACAATATTAATGACCGTAATGCCGCCAAGGAAAAGGCCCTCTTGTACGTCACCGAAGAAAGCTAGCAGGAAAACGACAGCGAAAATAATCCCGTTGACGAGAAGGAAAACGTTGCGGGAGATAATAGCCGCAACGGCTTGGAACTGGCGCTCCCGGGACTGGGCAGATACAGACATCGTTCCAATCAACTACCATGCAGAGAACTGCAAAGTGTGTTGCCAACCCATAGTACCGAACAATGTCGGTTAGCCGTAGTGAATTTGCTGATGCGTCCGATCTTGATCTTTAACATAGTTTTCGATGACTTATTCGCTGATGTATTATTAACAGTGTTTACATAATACCCCTTTGTCAAGAACTCTCCACTCCACAGTTTCCTTTTCATTTCGAGATGTTTTGTTTGAAGATTTATCTTGCTGTTATGATACGGAAATAAATATGGCTCAAAGAAGGTTGCACAATATCCTTTTACGCACTTCTACTGCAGGAATTGAAATCGAAACCTCGCGGTCTGAAGACCGCGTGTTGACCGCTGTGCCCCCTCGCTGTTGCGGACTGTGTCATGTGAGGAAATACAAGGGTGGTTTGAGCGACTCTCGTCGTACCAGTTCGACCCCTCGCGGTCATAGAGAGAATGGGACATTTGGGACACCATTCGCATGGTATGGGATGTGTCCCGTTTTAGAGATTCCAGCAAGCAGTTGAAAGGTATTCTGGCGTTTGGGGCGTGTTCCGTTCGTGTCCCAGGCGTGTCTCGCGGTTGCGGACTGAAATGTTACAAATGTTACACAAATATGGCACTTTCGGAATGTAACATTTTGGGGCGAATACGGCTTAAAGAAAGGATATATCGTTCAGAAGAGGCTGTAACAGTTGCAAGAGGGTGTAACATTTCAAAATCGAACAAAGCGAACACGGAAAGGCGTATTTTGAGTGTTCGTTTTATGTTTGCTTTCTGGACGAATAGGATTATTCCTTGCGGTGGATCCGCCTCTCATTAATGAGACTAATGAGACTGTTTTGGGCATAATTTGGAGTCTCATTATTGGCATTTGCAAATCCCCCGATTCCCCGAGACACGTGTCTCTCTCACCCGTCGTACGATGGCGTATTTGTTCAAAATGAGACAAATGAGACACTCCACGAGTGTCTTCACTGTGTCTCATTTGCCGATTTAAAATGCCAACAAATGCCAATAATTCAGGAAAATGGATCGGGTACAAATTGGACAAAGTGGACAGCCGGGGAGACAGATTGGACGGGTCCAATTTGATGAATCGGGCTGCACAATAACCTTTTTGCGCACCGTTGCTGCAGGCGTACAGGTTGCCGTTCGAGTTGCGATTGAGTATGGAGTGCCATCCATATCACCATCCCTTGAAGCCCTGTGCGATCTTAGGATTGTCTGCGGGGGTTCCGCGGTCTTCGGCATCATAATGCCGTAGCACTCCATACCAAGTATCTTCATTTTTGAAGTGTCTACATACACCACGCTATCCGAAACCGTGATCGCAGATACTCTGGACATATGGATACTGGGTTCGGTAGCGGGAAACCTTAATCGCCCGTGTATGCACCTACTACCGTTGCTTAGGTTAGCAGATATGAAAAAGAAGTAGCCCCACACCTGTCGTTCGCTTTCGCAAAGACAAATGTGAGGCCACAATCGGAAGAACAAAGTTCCAAGGGTCTAAAAGACCTAGGGTTCAGAGTTCTAAGTTCAACTTGCACGCAACGCAGCGGGGCTGCGGCCGAGCCAGTCGTAGTCGAGCCAGCGGCGGCCCCAGACCCACCCGCCGTGGCCGAGCCAGCGGCCGCCCCAGCCCCACCTGACGTCGAGCCAGTAGAGGCAGCGGACGCACAGGTAGCCACCAGAGTCGCGATAGACAGTGCCCCAGAAGAAGATGTAGCGGGTGTTGCCCTTTTCATCTTTCTTCCAGTCCTCGGGAATGAGGTGCGGGTTCTTGAGCAGATAGTCGAGAACGTTAGCGTTCAGGACCGGCTTGCCCGCAAGTTCCTTGCGGAGCTTGTTGCCCTCGATGCTGCCCTTTTTCTGGGCGGCGGAGAGGAAGAACTCGACCTGCGAGGCATCGAACTTGAACTGACCGCCCTTCTGGTGCTCTTCGACTTTCCAGCCGTCGGGCACGAAGGGATTGGCGTCGCAGTCGATGACGTGTTCCATCACGGTGACGGACGCATGACCGAGGACCACCCGGCGAACATCGGCAAGGACAGTGCCCTCGCAGAGCCGTTTAATTTCCTGATTGGTCCAGTTCCCGCGGCGAAATGCCGCTTTCAGTTCACCAGCTTGGTCAACATCGAGCATAAGGTCGCTCATGGTTGTATCTCCTTTTCTGCGACGGTGTTCAAAACGAACTGTGTCGCGTGCCAGCGGCACTCCTTCGATTGAAGGTTTGCCATAGCAGAGAATGGCCTAGCGAGCAAGCCGCTTTCTGCTATGGCAAACGCAAGTTGAATGTATCAAGGATCAAGCTGACATCATGATACACCCATTGGCTCTTTTGTCAAGTGCTGTGAATACCACTCTGCCTTGGGGGAGTTTTTGTTGTCGTGAGTTCCCGAAAGGGCTATCCCCCACACGTCCTTTACTTCTCATCACAGATGATATAGAGTGTCTCTACCAGACCTGAACGGCATCCTTCGCGGGTGCCGT
>DATLTM010000023.1:0-55404 GCA_035533615.1 Minisyncoccota bacterium | reverse complement strand
ATTCGGTCGAGCGAGCTGCTCGCTTCGTCGCGAATGGCGCTTCCAGTCAGCTTTAGGAATGCTTCCTCAAGTGTCGCCGTCCCTGTTTCTTTCTGCAGTTCTTTGCTCGTCCCTTGCGCGACGATGACACCGTTATCGATGATGGCGACGTGCTGTGCAATCTGGCTCGCTTCTTCCATGTAATGCGTGGTGAAGAATACAGTGATGCCCTCGTCGGCATTCAGTGTGCGCACATAATTCCACAAGTGGTTGCGCGTTTGCGGGTCAAGCCCAAGAGTCGGCTCATCAAGAAAGATGATCTTCGGGTGATGCAGGAGCCCGCGTGCTATTTCAAGACGCCGCTTCATTCCGCCCGAGAAATCGCGGACGAAATCATTTTTCCGGTCGACGAGCTCGACGAGCGTGAGTAATTCGGCGATGCGTTCTTTTAGCGTTCGTTGCGGCACACCATAGAGAACCCCGTGCAATTGTAAGTTTTCAAGCGCAGTAAGATCTTCGTCGAGCGACGGGTCTTGAAAAACAATGCCGAAGGAGTGGCGTGCACTGCCGGGATCGATAACTGGATTGAAACCGTTGATAAGAATGGTGCCGGAGGTCGGATGCAACAGAGTCGTGAGCATCTTGATGGTCGTCGATTTCCCCGCGCCGTTCGGCCCAAGAAAAGCGAAGATACCACCCTCTTCGACCGAAAACGAAACATTATTCACCGCCACGAACTCACCGAACTTTTTCGTGAGACCCGCAACTCTAATGATGGCACTCATTTGATAGATTATACTATACCTGCCGTTCTGATGCCGCCATTGTATCCGTATACCGTCTGCGATTGACAATTCGTACATCTCAATGTACTCTTTCTTGCAGTAGTTTCGGTATTCGGCATCCTGCTGAATCCTTTGACAAGGAGGTGAGAAGTGATGAGAAAGTTCATCTTAGCGGTGGCGATGGTGGGGTTATTCCCTCTCGCGAGGGCCGGCGAGTGTCGGGTAAAATTAATCGACCGAGGAGACGGATGGGTCGACGTCGTGCAGACGCCGATCTGCAAACAGGGGGATACAATGCTCGGCGAGAGCTCTGACCAGGCAAGTGCCTCCCTTGGCAAAAGGGTGCTCTGCGCCGCCGGGGAGGGAAAATACGGCGAACTCAAGAAGAGCGGGACGGTGTACCGGTTCAAATGCACCTACGCCGGTATGAAGCGGCACCGTAGTGCCAACAACGCTATCTAAAGAGAAAAAAGGGAATCCCTTCGGGTTCCCTTTTTTATTTTCGACAATGCGCGAGACCTATTTTCTTTTCCGTTTCTGTGCTATAGCCGCTTTAATAAATTCGGTGAAGAGCGGGTGCGGGGCAAGCGGGCGCGCCTGAAGCTCCGGGTGAAATTGCGTTCCGAGCATAAAAGGATGTTCTTTTTTCGGGAGCTCCGCGATCTCCATCAGAACGCCGTCCGGGCTAGTACCGGAGAAGACAAGACCCGCGTCCTCAAGCCGCTTCACATACGCCGGATTGATTTCATAGCGGTGGCGGTGGCGTTCTTCGACCAATTCTCTCTTGTATGCGGCGCGTGCGGCAGTGCCTTTCTTAAGGTAGCACGGGTAAGAACCAAGACGCATAGTGCCGCCGTACTTGTTGTCGGCGAGATGTTTCTTCTGCTCGAGCATCACGTCAACAATCGGATCAGTCGCGTTTTTCTTTATCTCAGTGGTGTTCGCATCTTTGAGCCCGAGCATATGGCGCGCATACTCGATTACCATCAGCTGCATGCCGTAACAGAGGCCGAAGTACGGGATCTTCCGTTCGCGCGCAAATTGTATCGCCTTAATTTTCCCTTCTATACCGCTTTCTCCGAAACCGCCCGGGACAATGATACCGTCGTACCTCCCGAGCGTCGAAACAGACCTTCCTTTTTCAAAATCTTTAGAATTAACCCACGTGAGACATGCCCGACGACCGAGCTTCGCCGCTGAAAATTTTATGGCCTCGATGACCGAAAGATATGCGTCGGAAAGGACGAAGTCGCCGGTATCGAAATATTTTCCGACAATGGCGATGTGTATCTCAGGTGCTTTCTTGTTGATCGCCGCTTTTACAAATCTCTTCCAAACGGTGAGACTTGCTTTGCGCTTCTCGGGAAGACGGAGCGCATCGAGAATCGCGTCGCCGAGCTTATCCTTTTCAAAATTGAGCGGCGCTTCATAGATACTGTCGATGTCCGGCGCCGAGATCACGTGCTCCTTGCGGATGTTGCACCAGACGGCGAGCTTTTCTTTGCGCTTCTCGTCAAGAGAGTGCGTGGAACGCGCGATGAGGAAATCCGGTTGCACGCCGTATGAATTCAAGTCGCGCACCGCCGTTTGCGTTGGCTTGGTCTTCATCTCGCCGATCGTCCCCGGCACGGGGAGATAGGACACCATCACGAAGAGTACGTCTTCGGGATGTTGCATTTTTAGTACGCGCGCCGCCTCGATAAAAAGCGCGTTCTGGAAGTCTCCGATGGTTCCGCCAATCTCGATGACAGAAACGCGACTGCCGTTGTAGTCAGCCGCAGCTTCCATACGCTTGATGATCTCGTCGCGCACATGCGGTATGGCTTCCACAAACTTTCCGTTGTAGCCGAGCGCGCGCTCGCGTGCAATGACCGACTGATACACCATGCCGCTCGTCATGTAGTCTTCGTTGGTCAAATCACGGTTCAAAAATCGCTCATAGTTACCCATATCCTGATCGGTCTCGAGCCCACTGCGCAAGACGAACACTTCGCCGTGCTCAGTCGGATTCATCGTGCCGGCATCAACATTCAGATACGGATCGATCTTCACGAGATTCACCGGATAACCCTTCTGTTGAAGGAGAAGCCCTATGGAACTCGTGACGACACCTTTCCCGACGCCCGACATCACCCCGCCGAGGACGAATATGTATTTATGACCTTCTTTTGCCATACCAGAAACTAAACCTTCAGATATCTGTGAATGGCGAGCACCGAGGCAACGGCCCCGAGCACCATGCCCGAAGCGAGCACTATGAAAAAGATAAGTGCGAAATGGCTGCCATAATAGCTCGCGATATCGAAACCGCCGAACCATCCAGAGGTCTTCGCTCCGGCATACCAAGTCGCCGGCCACAAAATAAGGAGGACAAGAATAGCAGCCGTAACTCCGGTAATGATACCCGTGACGATGAATGGCCCCTGAATGTACGCATTCGAGGCGCCGACGAGCCGCATCACTGCAATCTCTTCCTTAGCTGTATAGATGGCGAGGCGGATAGTCGCAAAAGCTATGAGGATGGATGCAAGGGCGAAGAGTGCGACAACAGCGAAACCGACCTCACGTGTCGCTTGTATTGCGAGCGCGAGACGATCAATGACATTCTTATTCTGGGCGTAGTTGATACGATCGACGATAGAGGTACCGTCCGCAGAGAGCGCCGGCGATGCATTAAGAAAGTTTACAATGCTCTCGTATTCGGTCGGATCCTTCGCCCGCACCTCAAGCGAAGCATCGAGCGGATTGCCGCCAAGCTCCTGGAGCGCCTGGAGCGTAAGCTGATCATTTGCATGCCGCGCGGTGAAGGCCGCGAGCGCGTCGGCAGCGGACGTATAGGTAACACTTGCCACCTGAGGCAATTTTTCGAGCTGACTCTGTACCGCGAGTATATCGGCCTCGCTTGCGGTAGTAACGAAATAGACGGACACATCAACTTTGTTGGTGATCGTGTTCAGCGTGAAGGTCAGAAGTGCAGAGAGGAAGATGAGGGAAGCGATGATGGCGAGTGTCACCGTCATGATAAGAACGGTGGCCGCCGAAACCGCTCCACCGCGGACGAAATTTTTTCCGCCGGCGACGAGCATCCGCTTAAAAATCATCCAGGTCATGTCGTCATAGTATATACTTCCCGCCCGCGTCGTCGCGTACAAGCCGGCCGTGGTCAATGGTGATGACACGCTTCCCGATGGCGTCAACCACACCCTTGTTGTGCGTCGTAATGATGATGGTCGTCCCGAGTTCGTTTATCTTTTTCAATATTTCGACGACCTCGTAGGTATTGATGGGGTCGAGATTCCCGGTCGGCTCGTCGGCAACAATAAGCTCCGGCTGGTTGATAATTGCACGGCCGATGGCAATACGCTGTTTCTCGCCGCCAGAGAGCTGATCGGGGAAATGGGCCGCTTTGTCGGCAAGATTCACAAGCTCGAGGATGTAAGGGACATCGCTTGCAATCTCCACGTCGGTGCGGCCAGCGGCCTCCATCGCGAACGCGATGTTCTCATACGCAGTCTTGTTCGGGATAAGGCGAAAGTCTTGAAAGACCATGCCGATTTTCCGACGATAGTAGTGTAAAGCCGAGCTTGGCAGGTCATTCACATCGACCGATTCAAAAAAAACATTGCCGGCGGTCGGCCGTTCTTCAGCAAGGAGTAGTTTCAGGAGCGTTGTTTTCCCCGCACCCGAGTGACCGACGATGGAGACGAATTCTTTGGGGGCGACCGAGATGGTGACCTCTTCGAGAGCCGCCGCATTCCCGTACCGCTTCGTCACCTTGTCAAAATAAATCATTTCGCCTTCTATTGTACCCCATTGGCGACGGCGGCGTCTATGAAACCATCCAGATCGCCCTCGAGAACCTTGTCGGGACTGGAAGATTCGTGCCCAGTACGGTGATCTTTGACCATTTTGTAAGGATGGAGAACGTAGGAACGGATCTGGCTTCCCCACTCATTCGCGGTGGTTGCGGCAATAGAGTGGCCCTTCGCCTCTGCTTTGCGTGCGGCCTCTTCTTTAGAAAAGAGTTTCGCCTTCAGAAGCTCCATCGCCTTCTCGCGGTTCGCAAGCTGGCTACGTTCACTTGAAACATGCACGGAAAGAGTGGTCGGTTTGTGGAGAATGCGCACGGCCGTCTCGCGCTTGTTCACATTCTGGCCGCCCGCGCCCCCGGCGCGGGCAAATTGTATTTCTAAATCATCTGGTTTCAGTTCAATCCTGTCACTTGCAACCAGAGTCGGCAATACCTCCACGAGTGCAAAGCTCGTTTGGCGCTTCGCATTCGCATTGAAGGGAGACTGCCGCACGAGCCGATGTACACCTGCCTCGTGCTTTAAACGCCCATACGCGCCCGGGCCGGTTATCTCGAGCATGAGGTTACGGTATCCGCCGTGGTCGTTCTCGTTGACATGGAGCTCGCGCACACGCCAGTCTTTCTTGAGGGCATAGCCCTCATACATGCGGCGAAGCATGCGCGCAAAATCTTCCGCATCGTCGCCACCAGCACCGGCGAGTATCGCAAGCGTCGCTCCGCCACGGTCGTGCGGGTCGCCCTCACTGTTCTCTTTCAGTAGTTGGTATTCGCGCACGAGGCGTTGCGCTGCATCTTTGTCTGCCCAAAAACCGGGCGCCGCCATCAGCGCTTCAAGTTCCGTGAGTCGTCCTGCCGCGGAATCGTCCATGATACGGAACGCTCACTGGGTAGTGTGGTTCGGTACTTTATCTTCTTCTGGGTCTCCCTCAAGATCATCGGGATTGCCGCCGAATTTCAGTATTTCTTGTTTCAGTGCTTCTCCCCGCTCCTTCAATCTCTCGATGTGCTGGGTAACTTCTCTGCCAATCCGTATGGCTAACTCCCGTTTCTTCGGGTCTTGTTCTTGTATCGCCTGCTCGTTACCCCGCTGGAGGCCTGTCTTCAACTTTATAATTTGCTCGTTGATTTCCCAAAGTTCTCTTTTCGGACGTTTCGTCATATCTTCGGCAAACTGGACCGCTCGAAGGCGCGGTCCTTCTTTTTTATTCTTTCCAACTGATCCCTGCTGCGGCATTCTTTCTGGAGAATTCATATAAGTTTATTTTAGAAGGTTTTGTGAATATTGCAATCCGCGTTCCGGAGCATATATATCTGGAGCCGCCTCCCAGGATTGAACTGGGGACCTACGGTTTACGATACCGTCGCTCTACCAACTGAGCTAAGGCGGCGTATACCTTTTGTAACATAGAACCCTTTCCTGAAAAAGTGAGCCGAGAGTCGGGATTGAACCGACGACCTGCGCCTTACCATGGCGCTGCTCTACCAACTGAGCTATCTCGGCCTCGCACACTCGCGCATAGTAGCGGATAACTTTGCTCCTTTCAATAAAAAATAGGTATACTTATCGTATGGAAGGTCTCAAAAACTATGAAAAAGAAATCCGCCCGTGGGGCAATTTTGAACGCTTCACACTGAACGAAAAGACGACGGTGAAGATTATAACCGTCAACGACGGTCAGGCTATCAGCCTCCAGACCCACGAGCATCGTGACGAATTCTGGCGTGTACTCAAAGGTTCCGGCATCATCCGCATCGGCGATACGGAGCATCGGGCGCAAGAAGGTGAGACGTTCTTCTGCCCACGCGGGAGCGAACACCGAGTGACGGGCGGCGTCGGCGGAACGGCATTCCTCGAAATAGCGTTCGGCGACTTCGACGAGGGTGATATCCATCGTCTTGAGGATCGGTACGGAAGGACGTAAACACTTCTATTTTTTAAACGATGCGCGGTCGACCGGACTTGAACCGGCAACCTTCCGCGTGACAGGCGGATGCTCTAACCAGTTGAGCTACGACCGCATGGTGAGGAAAACGAGCGCGAAACGCAACACGCGAGGACAGCGAGAAGATCGTCTTGCTAAAATGATCTCCTCGCCGACCGAGCGGGTCGATACCGTAGGTACCCGTTTCGCCGAACGCCACGGAAATATGCCTTCATACAACCGCGAATGCCCGGGAACCTCGTCCCGCTATCCTACCAAAATCCTTCGGGAATGTCGTGTGCCGACAGAAGGACTTGCACCTTCGACCTTGGCTTTATGAATGCCATGCTCTAACTACCTGAGCTATGTCGGCAGTATGAGAACACTACCAAACACATCCTGTTCAGACAATCTGATTCCCTCGGATGAAGCCGCCGGCCTGAATCTCCCAGAGCTTCTTGTAGAGATTACTTTCGTGTACGAGGAGCTCGTCATGCGTACCAGAAAGAGTAACCGTGCCCTTCTCTATCACAGCGAGGCGGTCCATATGCATCACAGTGGAGAGCCGATGCGCGATAGCGATGACTGTCTTCCCCTCCATCAGTCGCAGGAGCGCCTCTTGGATGAGTCGCTCCGATTCTGAATCCAAGCTTGACGTCGCTTCGTCGAGCATGAGGATTGGCGCGTCTTTGAGAATAGCGCGGGCGATGGCGACCCGCTGGCGCTCGCCGCCTGAAAGTTTCACCCCGCGCTCGCCGACGAGCGTCTGAAATCCTTCTGGATACTGATTGATGAATTCGTGACAGTGCGCTCGCTGCGCCGCCTCAATGACTTCGTCATCGTTGGCCTCCTGCCGACCATAACGGATGTTGTCCATAAGCGATCGGTGGAAGAGCATCGGCTCCTGCGGGACAAATGCAATAGCCTTGCGCAGGCTCTCCTGCGTTACGTGGGAAACGTCCTGGCCATCGATTCGTATTGCGCCGCCTGTGACATTGTAGAGACGCAGGAGGAGTTTTGCGATGGTCGTCTTCCCCGCACCCGAAGAGCCGATGAGCGCCACCTTCTCATGCGGTGCGATGGCGAAAGTGAAGTCGCGGAGCACTTCCTGGTTGTCGTGGTACTCAAACCGCACATGGTCAAAGGTGATTGCACCCTGCGATACGGTGAGCGGCAAAGCATTCGGTACGTCCTGTATACCGTGCGGCAATTCCATGATATCCAGCATCTCGGTCGCGTCGGCAAAGGCTTCGTAAAGCTGACGCATATTCTGTCCGATACTCCAGATGCGGTTGATGAGACCAAGGATATAAATCTGGATGAGCACGAAATCGCCGACCGTCACGAGTCCCCTCTGCCAGAGCAGGATGGCACCTGCGAGAAGACCGAATTCTATGCCGACGGCAAGCAACCCCTGCACGCCGTAGATCCACAGGTCGGCGTCCCACGCGCGCTTCGTCGCGATGTACCAACCCTTGACGGTCTCTGCTAAACGCGAATTCTCAAACGGAACGGCGGCAAACGAGGTAATGGTTGAATGATTCAGAACATCGTCGGAGAGAAATCCGGTCACTCGGCTGTCCTCCTCAACGCGCGCAATGCGCAACGGCTGACGTTTAAGCATCATGACGAATTGCAGGTAGACGAACACGACCGTCCAGACAAAAAGCCCCGCGCCGAGCGCAATACTGCGCACAGAGAGCACGCCAATAATGCCGATGGCGAACAGGAATGCGGGAAGGAAATTGAAAAAAAGATTGTCGTACACCTGTTCAAACGAGCGCGCGTAGCGGGTCACACGGCGGGTGAGCGTACCGGTAAAGTTTGAAATAAAGAATTCGTGCGAATGGCCGAGCAGATAATTGAAAGCGTCTTTGTAGAGGTCAACCATCGTCCTAGATTCAACCTTGTTCACCGCGAACAGGCGTACACGCTGGCCGAGCCAGCCCACGAGATTCGTCGCTGAAAAAAATATGAGCGTAATGAAGAGCGCGCGTACCGTTGCCGTCACCTGCGTGCCGCCGGAGAGCAGGTTGATGAACTGGCGCAGAAAGAGCGGCGCAACAATCCCCGCCGCTTCGATTGTTATCGCGGCAACAACGGTAAGACCGAGGAATCGCGGGTACTCGAACGCCGCTTTGCCGTACGCGCGAAGCACCGCCCCGACGCGTGCGGGCTTTTTCTTTTCTACAGGCATGTATTTATGTTACCACCTGTCTCCTTCAAGCCGGAAATTTATGCGGGCAATTCCACAATAAAGGTCGCGCCCTTCCCTTCTCCTTCTGATTCGGCGCGGATAGTACCACCATGGGCCGTGATAATGTTCTTCGCGATGTAGAGGCCGTAGCCGGTGGAATGGACATTCACCTTTTGTGAGTCCTTGCCGTGGCCACCTTCGGTGAAGAGGCGTTTTTTGTCTTCTTCCGTTATACCGATGCCGGAATCCTTTACTGAAAAAATAATCTTCCTATCTTCTTTCTTGAGCGAAATGATAATAGAACCTGAGGGCGTGTAATTAATTGCGTTGTCGATGAGATTGCGTAATACATGGTCGCTAATCTGTGCCTTGTCCCCGCTCATCTGATACGACGAGTCATCAGCGACGAAGGAAAGAGAGAGTCCCTTCTGCATCGCCGCGGACTTTGCATTTCCCACCGCCTCCACCATGAGCGGTTTGAGGTCAAACGGCTCTTTCACATACGAAATCGTCCCTTTCTTCTGATTCGACGCGAGGAGTAGATCCGTCACCGACCGGGCACTGTTGCGCGACTGAGTGAGGGCTTGTTCAACAAATGATTTGATTCCGTCCGGCGGTACGCCAAAATCACCCTGCGAGATTGCCGCGAACGCCCCCTCGTCCTTGGCCAAGAATCCTTTCACCTCATGCCCGATAAAGTGCATGAGCTCTTCTTGTCGCTCATTCGTTTCCTGTAAGTCTCCGGCAAGTTTTTGTATTCGTTCCCGCTGTTCGACCTCTTTGTCTACGCTCCGGACAAGAAGAGTCCCAACGACAAGAACCACAAGGAAAAAACTACCGTTGATAAATTGCTCCGTTACAGAATTTGAGAGCAGCATGCGGATGAACATAAAGAGCCAGAGCGCAAAGACGGTAAGTTCTGATGCAATGACTTTCATATTAAATAGGCGGTGATGCAAAATGGCATAGGTCACCATAATGACGTAAAATGAAACGAGGATGTTCCCGAACGGTTGGATAGGAACGCCATACCATAGGAAATAATTCGTCGCACCACCGAGATATCCAACGATCATACCGAATAGAATGAGTTTTATCTGGGCACGTATTTCGCCCTGAGATCGGTGATAGCGCTCAAAAAGCAATATTGTGCCAAGAATAACGTAGAAAAACCAAATCAGCAGGAACAACGAGTACAGCGGTCCTGGATTTGGCCAGAAAGAAAAGGAAAGCTTTTGGCTTACGCCTGTAACAAGAAGCGGCGAGAAACTTGCGATCGAGAAGAAGAGAGCGAAACCATATCCGAAGAAGACCGATAGACGCTGTCGACGTTCGATATCGAGAAAAGCGACTATGAAATGGTAATAAAAGAATGGGATGAACGCTGCGGCTGCCATAAGCAAACGCGACCACAAGAGAGCTTGGATTGCGGTTCCTGCTTGCTGCCACTGGAAATAAAAGATACTCCAAAGTGCAACGGCGAATGCAAATAGAGAGAAAGTGCTATAAGTTCGATTGCGACCCTGAAAGATGACGAGCGTGCCGAGTATCAAGCTGGTAAAGGCATTGACAATAGCTGACAGGGCGAAGAAATTCATATCGATAAAAGAAAATCGGGATGCCAACAGTGTAGCATCCCGATACAACCAATTGCGGCCGCTAAAGAACAGATGAGACCTTCTTCGCGACTGCCACGGAGTGAATGCCGAGTGGTTCAGTGAAGAACGACGGGTTGAGAAATTCTCCCTCAACCAAGATATCGCCGAACTCCTCGAGAGTCCGATACAGCATTTTCCAATCCACCACGTGACGGAGAAAATAACTCTCCGCGTTTGGATGAATATGACAAGTAAGAAAGGTCCCCCCAGGAGGTAAGGCCCGGTAAATCTTTCTGATGAGCCGAGTGGCAATGCCACTTCTTAGGTAATCCATGAGACCGCACATCTCTATTATTTCTGGCGAGAATTGGCCCCCGAGATTCCTATCAAAGAAACGCACATCGCCTCTAATGGGCTGGAATAGGTGACCGATGCCGTACCGCTTAGCGAGCTTAAGCGCGTGTGCGAGCGCGATCGAGTCCTGATCTATAAGCACCACCCCGAGGGCAATGCCGCGAGGAAACAGGTCCGCCACAACCTCGATTACTCCCTGTGCAGCTCCAGCTGCAAGCGAAAGAATCCGAATCGGCTCGCCGTTATGGCGCTCGCGAGCTGCATCAAGGATCGCAACCTTAAGCTGCTGTTTTACAAGGATGAGCCGATTCCTCACTGCCTGCGCATTACGGATGTTCAGCCAGAACGAATCGACTGCTCGAGAGAAGATGTTTCCACCTTCTCCTTGCTTGAAGTTATAGACGGCATCGAGCGCTGACCATTGCGCCGCGCCCTCCTTGACTCGGTGACCGTTGATGCTGACGCCGTCGAATAGCCAGATATTCACCGCTGGCTTTATGCCGAACAGCTTGAGAAAGACTTTCTTCAGGTGCACATAGACGGCGAAGAGAAACATCATGGGTAGCGCGAGCCTGTACGGCCATGCCAACCGTTCATACTCGAGAGTTTCCTCAGTCGAGCTTTCCTGAATCCGCTGCTCGTGCAACGGACGTTTGATCACTGTCATGCGTGTCATTTCGACTGCTCCTCGTGAGATGAACGGTTATATGGTTATAGAAAGAGCAGATTATTGAGCGCTTATTTATAGTACTCAAAACTACTATTAAATATAACATCCGTAAAAGATAAAGCAAGGCCTACACGTTTAGTGGTCAAGACCTTCGCAACACTTCAAGCGGAGTTTGATAATTAATACCCATGTGCAATCGTTCGCCGTTATAGAACGGCAAATACACTTTGAGTGCGGCCCTGAAGTCTGGAACAGTGTGGGCGGTTTCGTCCAAGCATTCTTCTTCAAGTGTTCGGTTAAACCTCTCGACGTGCGCATTGTCGTTTGATTGGCGGACTCTCGAATGCCGGTGGCCTATTTTCATACGCAACAAGCGATGCGTGAAGCGCGTCGAGAATTCTGACCCATGATCGGACTGAATGACCTCGAATTTAAACGAGGCGGCTTTTTGTGCTCTCCGGACAAGTCGAGCACTAGCTTCTGCTCCGATGCGTTCTATCACTTCTGCATATGCCCAACGGCTGAAGAGATCGATGAGCGTGTACACATACAGACGAGAGCCGTCGGGAAGGAGGAAATGCACGGTATCGACCTGAACGAGCGCGCCAGGCCTCGCTGCTTCCGGTCTTGGGGTCGCATCGTGCGGTCGTTTCCATGGACTCCTTTTCTTGAGGAGACTGGTGCGCGACAGCACTCTCTGCACTGACGAAAGAGAAACATTGATACCGTCTCGTTTCAACATCTCGTGTATCACCTTGCCGCAACGGCGGTACTCGACACGCTTCTTGATGATGGCGTCTATCGTTTCTGCCGGAAGAGCTTTGGGACTGCTCTTCGGCTGCGATGAACGCGTTGGTATGGGAATCCAGCCGGTGCCCCACGGGCTCTTGCACCACCGAGAGATGGTGCTTGCGGCGACACCGACATGCCGAGCAACTTTCCTAATAGTCCACTTTCGATACTTCACGAGCCGCACCGCTTCCATGCGGACCTTCGGGAGATGCGGGTTCTTTGTATATGCCATGTTCGCAATCTTAATGGATACGTGTTGCGAAGGTATTGAAACATTACGCTACATTGACATATTAAGTACATATGAGGAGCCGCCATACCGGAATATCGGAAATGGCGGCCTTTTAGTTGGGCGGCATGCAGACTTATTGTTTATGCTTAGTCTGCATGGGGATGATAACGAGTTTCTTCAGTAGGCGTGCTGGCTCCATTACCAGCATTCCAAGACACAACACACAAAAGTATCCGAGGGTCACCGCCCCCGCATACACGTAGGCAACAACTGCCACAAATCTCTCCTTTTTTCCGCGCACTCTAACCTCCTTGAATTTGTAAGAAAAGAAAAGGCCTATCGGAACACTGAAGCGTCTCTGAAAAGAATAATACCTATTGATTTGCAGGAAGTCAATAGGTCGTAATGGTTCAATACCTTGGAATCACCCAAGGCATATGGCATACACCACAAACAACAAACTTCCCGACGTCAGGCGCAGAGCGAGAGAACTGATCAAAGAGGGTTGGAGCACTCGCAAGGTTGCTCGGTATCTCGGATACACCTAAGGTGCGATTGTGAAATGGAGTCATCGAACAACGGTTGAGACGGTACCGAGTCGACCCAAGAAGTCACCCGCTGCTCTTCCTGAAGAGCTGCGAGCAAGAATCATCGCCAAGCGACTTGAGGTGAGACGCTGTGCCGAGGTGGTGCATGCGCTTCTGGTACGAGAAGACATCTCGGTATCCCTCTCATCGGTCAAACGAATCATCAGCACGTACTGCGCCCCACTCAAGAGGAAGAGTGCCTGGGCCAGATCGAGGAAGTACGCACCTCGTCCTGAAGCCGATCATCCTGGAGCGCTTGTGGAGATGGATACCATTCACTTTTTGGACGCTGACGGCATTAAACGATACGTGTATACCGCGCTTGATGTGTATTCTCGCACTGGGTACGCATGACTCTGTCCGAAGATCGGAGCGAAACAAACCGTACAGTTCTTCAAAAAGGCGCAGAGGTATTTCTCTTTCGACATTGAGACGATCCAGACCGACAATGGTCCTGAGTTCAAGACCTGGTTCACCGATCATGTGGTGCGCAAAGGCATGCAGCACCGGCACAATCACCCCCGCTCACCAAACGAGAACGGTCATCTCGAACGATTCAATCGGACGATACAAGAAGAAATGCCGAAAGAAGGATGGTGCTTCCAAGATGCGAGAGACATCCCTCTTTTCATCGACTGGTATAACACTGAGCGGCCGCATCTTTCGCTTCAATGCAAAACACCGTCAGAAATGCTCAAAGTGATTCCAAGGTCTTGAATCTTTTACGTAGGTCTCAACACACGTTAGACATGGTTTCTCATTCTTATCCAGCGGCATCACCCAAACATTATACTACCAAAACAGAAGCCCTAGAAACTGAAATAAGATAGTATACCTGCATGGAAATTATCATCGCCCGTGAGCCAGTGAGTCGCAGGACACTTCTCGCGCTTGCGAAGGAATGGCATCATTCGCTCGTGAAGGGAGTCGCTGATATTGAGCGCGGCGTGGTCGCGCTCGGTGGCGAATGGCATATGGATGCCAATAATTGCCTAATTGCAGACGGCTCAAAACAAAATGATATGTGGGGTTTCAATATTTATCCAAAGGAGAGTGGAGACGCAGCTATAGAATATATCTCGCTCATTAATATTCGACCTGTACAGGGGAATCGGAGTATGGAGATCGAGAGCGAAACAATACGAGCGGCTGTGCGCAAAGTGGCGGCAGAAATAATTCCTTTTCTAGGCTTATGACGCGCGATGCCGCATTTTATTTCGCGAATCTCGGTGCCGATGTCGCCCGCTGTGCAAATGCCGCAAGGCACGACGATATTTCCCGCTATGACAATGCACTCGCGCGCGCGTATCGCACACTTGAAAGATTGCATACAGCCGCCCGCCCCGAGGCATACGAGGAGGGGCTTCTTATGCTTCGCGGCCTTGCTCTTGCGCGCGCCACACCTGAAAGGCTTGCATCTTTCCAATCGGCGCTCGATTCTATCATTAGCCCGTTTTCCGCCAGTCTCGGTGTCTAAGAAGTCGTGTACGTCCCAAATCCGCTCGTCATGGTCGCGATGCCCTGTGAGTCAATCGCGTAGCCCTCAAAACCCGGGAGGTTTTCAATGAAGCTGATTCCGGCCTTCCCCATCGCAAATGCGGCAGTCGCAAAGCGATCGGCTTCGAGCACATCGGGGCCGATGATGGTGATGCTCACGATGTCCCGCAGTTTTTCCTCCGGCTTATGCGGATTATAAATGTGGTCGCCACGGATGTAAGAGCCCGAAGTCGCAATGCCATTCCCGCGCGGATACACAATCTTCACAATTTCACTGTTTTTGAATGGGTTGCGGATGCCGACGCTCCATTCTTCACCGTTTTCGCTCTTCCCGTTCATCGCGATGTCACCGCCGGCATTCACGAAATAATTCTCATACCCAGCCGCGCGGATACGCGTGGCGGTATTGAGTACCGCCCAGCCCTTCACGATACCGGAAGGATCATACGAGCCGTCCGGTCGGCGGATGTCGAAATATCCACCGGTCTCTCCCTTTGTCTTTTCAGCAAGAACGAAGACCTCTTTCATTTCCGCACTTGCAGCTCCAGGCGCAAGCTCGCCGCGATTGATATGTGAGATTTCGCTGTTCTTTTTATAGGTACTGAAGCGCTCGTCAACGGCAGTGAGATATGTAAACGCGGCGTCGAGCATGGCCCGTACGTCGGCGCCTATGATTTCTATCTCGATTGGCATACCCATAATGAGTCTCGTTTCCTTCATTACTGCATCATACTCCTCGGACGGACGACGAATAAGGCGCAAGCTTACACTTGCGCCTCATAATTTCAAACTGCCTAGATTAACGTCTTCTTTTTACCAGCTCTCGAGCGAGTAGATCCGGACCAGGTCCACGGCGAAGGAACAGAACTTGCGTTGTCTCCGGGTTAACTGACCCAATAATGCACTCGGCGAGATGTTGGGCCGCCTTCTCATTGTTCTTTGAGAAGTTGCACAATTGCACTTCTCCCTGCAAATGGCCTTCTGCCGGCCATGTTTCGATCCGTACGTGCGACTCCTCGAGCGAATAGAAAAGCGTTGCGGGGCCTTCCTGTACCGATTCCCAAGGATCGATGAAGGATTTCCGCAGCGTCATTCCCGCTTTCTTGATCGCCTTGCGAATCACAACGTTCAGTTTTTCCGCAGAAAAAGCGACATTACTGTTACTCACCGCGTCGAGATACAAATCGAATGCGATGTTCAGACTACCGCATCCACTACGGCCTTTCGTCAACTGCGTCGCCTTTTGTGCGTTCATTTCGGATCCCCCGTTTGTGAAATGCATTCGCAGGATTGCGAAATGCTAACTTTCTAAAGATATAGTATGGAACAATCTTCGCAAAAGTGCAATAGTATGCCATAAACTTTTGACTTTATTTTTAAAATATGGCAGTATACTGCGAGAGTTTTCCCGTACAAATAACAGAAGGAGTCTCTTGTGGACAGAAAAGAACTGCGGTCATTCCCAGAAACACTGCATGAGAAGAACGGCTTCTGGACAGTGTACCAAGCTAAGACGGTGCTCTATGAACTACAAACCGAGCACCAACATTTAGCAATTATCGCCCATCCGTTCTTCGGCAAGATGTTGATTCTGGACGGCATCGTGCAGATTACTATGCGCGATGAGTTCATCTACAGCGAAATGATGGCGCACGTGCCACTCTTCGCCCATGGCGAGGCGGAAAATGTGCTCATTATCGGCGGAGGAGATTGCAGCGTCGCCTGCGAGGTACTCAAGCATGCGGCGGTGAAGCGCGTTACCTTGGTGGAAATCGATACGTCGGTGATCACTCTTTCACAGAAATATTTCCCCGAGTTCACCGGGTCGGTCTTCGCGGACAAAAGATTTGAAAGCATCATTCAAGACGGTATGGAGTATGTCGCTCGAGCCAAGCGCCGATTCGATGTGATTATCGTCGATTCGACCGACCCGCAAGGTCCGGGCAAGGTGCTGTTCAGCAAGAAATTCTATGCCGCCTGCAAACGATGCCTCACCGAACGCGGAATCCTCGTCACACAAAATGGCGTCCCATTTTTACAGCAGGACGAATTGGTTTCTTCCATGAGGCACTTCCGCAAACTTTTCCCGCACAGCGGCTGCTATCTGACGGCACGGCCGACGTATGTGGGTGGTCATCTAGCAATAGGCTGGGCAAGCAATCTGGACATAGCAACCATTGCTTCGGACAATATCGCTGATCGATATGCGGCGGAAGGCAGCTTCCCGACCAAATACTGGACGACGCAGCTCCACGACGCCGCTTTCGCTCTACCACGATTCATTCAAAGGATCGTAGAACGTGCATAGGAGGGACTTAACAGACTGCCGGTGTAATACTCATCGGCGGTCTCTTCTTTTATACTGGAACAGTGTAAGCTGTACACGAATATGAAAATTCATTATTTCTCGGGCGAGGCGTGGGAAGAAGCATACGTGCGGGAGAGACTGCCAGGACACGATATTGATTTCCACGAGAGGTCTCTGGCCACCTACCCGGAATTGACCGACCCCAGTGCGCAGGTCCTCTGCACGTTTATCGAATCGCCAATTACTGAAGCGGAGATAAGCCGATTCCCTTCTCTGAAACTCATCGCGACCCGTTCGACCGGATTCGACCATATCGATCTCGCGGCGGCATCGGCAAGGAGTATCACGGTCGCGAACGTGCCCTTCTACGGCGAGAACACCGTCGCGGAATTCGCGTTCGCGCTCATCCTCGCGCTTTCGCGCCGCGTCATCGACGCCGACGAGCGTGTGCGCGAGACCGGAACGTTCTCACTCGACGGTCTGCGCGGCTTTGACCTCGCAGGAAAGACGCTCGGGGTTATCGGCACCGGGCACATCGGCGCGCACGTCATCCGCATGGCCCAGGGCTTCGGGATGAAAATTATCGGTTTTGATGCATATCCGAACCGGGACCTCTCCCACACGCTCGGTTTCGCCTACACGGCGCTCCCCGATCTGCTCGCGCAAGCTGACATCGTCACACTCCATGTTCCCTATAACGAGCATACACACCATCTCATCAACAAGGAGAATATCGTGAATATTAAGAAAGGCGCGTACCTCGTCAACACTGCGCGCGGCGCAGTCGTCGAGACCGACGCTCTCGTCGGAGCGCTTCGGTCCGGAATGCTTGCGGGCGCCGCACTCGACGTACTCGAAGAGGAGGGCGACTTGGCGAACGAAACGGCCCTCTTCACCGTGCCGCATCCAAATGCCGACGCGATTAAGACCCTCCTTGAAGACCACTATCTCATCGACCATCCGCGTGTCATCGTTACCCCGCACACTGCGTTTAACACAATTGAAGCAATCGAGCGAATCCTCGACACGACTGTTGAGAATATAAAGAATTTCGCGGCGGGTTCGCCGACAAACATCGTTTCATAAAAAGAAAAAGGTCGAGCAGAGCTCGACCCGGTGGGTTCGGATGCATGATTATTTCCTCGGCTTGTAGTTAAACAGCGCGCCGATTTCTTCATACACCGTAAAAGGAACCTCATACCCCCAAAGCTTCGCGAGCGCCTGGGAAGGAATGATGTACCCTTCTACGACCATGCCGCTTCCGTCGCGGACCGCGAGATCCTTGTCAGATGCCTGCGTATCCGCATGCTTTTCTAGCACTGACTTCTCGCCATAGTTTGCATCCACGATGAGTGTTCCCGGTATGAGCGTCCTGTACACATTGTGCTCAAACAACGGATCGCCATCCGTAATGGAAGAGACGAGGACATCATGACCCGTCGCTAACCTAGGGAGGTCAGCGAGCGGGTGCACGGTTATCTTCGCTCCGGAGAAGAACCGCTTGAATTCAAGTATGAGCGCCTCCGCTTTCTCCACCGTACGGTTAAAGAGTGCGATACTCCCCTTCCCGGTGCCGGTCAGTTTCATCAGTTCGTAGATAATGCCACGTGCGGCTCCTCCTGCGCCGATAATCCCGATTCTTTTGTCTGCGAGATTTTTCCCTCCCATTTCGACGAAATAGGTTTGTATCGCGTTCACCATCCCCTGTCCGTCAGAATTAATGACGTTGAAGATGCTGTCGGGGCCAATCAGTATCTGGTTGGTCGCTCCGATACGCTCCGCATCCGCAGAAATCACCACCCGGCCGGGAAACTTCTTCGCTTGCGCACGGAAGTACTCCAGAGCGTGAATCTTGTACGGATTGGTGATGGTAAGCACCCGGAAGTATTCAGGGCCGGCGGCGAATGCTACGTTAAGTAGCACTGTAAGATCGTCCTTCCGTTCGAACGGAATATCGATGGGAAAGAAATGACCTTCTACTCCGCGAAGCTCGATTTCCTTGTTCCACATCCGCGGACTCACCGCATATGCCGAAGGATGTTCTCCGATGATAACTGAAAACGGCCCCGATAGATCCGGAATATTATTCTCTGCTATTCGGTTGAGTTGATCCAGGATATTCATTATGCCTCTCCTTTCTTTCCCAGGAAACGAGAATTCAACGATGCTAACTATTTCGTCCAGTGCAATTGGCCGATTCTCAAAAAAAGAAAGTTCCTGTTGCACTGACTGCCAATTTGGAAACTCGTGAAGTGATTTGCTTACGACGTTGGTGACACGTATTCGCTTGTGTAACCGTTCCTGCCAATCAGCATCGAACAGACGCAGCGTCGCTACGGTGCCGGGAATATATCCCTTCTGATGCGCCCCATCGCGCCTTCCAAGGCGCAACGTCTCTGTTATTTCTTCTTTTTCAATGAGCGATAAAAGAGCGGGGAGAGGCATGGCCGGACTCGGCCGAAACCAAAGTTCCGGATGTTCGTGGTGGTTAGGTTTATCCATGCAATCCTCTTGGTTAGTAACTACCAGTAGTACACCAGTAAATGGTAGATATTTCAACCGACGCGATATACCCAGAGCTAAACTCTTAGTGCTTGGGTATACTGAGACAAATGAACGAGATGCTCAATCAGAAGACTGACGAAGAACTTGCGGCG
The DNA here is from genome assembly GCA_035533615.1 of Minisyncoccota bacterium. GTDB lineage: Bacteria > Patescibacteriota > Minisyncoccia > Phycocordibacterales > Phycocordibacteraceae > C7867-001. Next base: position 36,015 of record DATLTM010000023.1, on the reverse strand, counting down.
CTCGTACAGGGAAAGAATGAAGCCGCCTTCGGTGTACTCATGAGTAGATACCAGCCCAAACTGCTCCGCTACGGCAGAAAATTCTTGTCTGACAACGCCCCTATCGAAGACGTCGTACAGGAGGTGTTCATAAAAACTTATCAGAACATTCTGGGCTATGATGCTGCGAGGCCTTTTTCGCCCTGGATATACCGCATCGCACACAATATGTTTGTAAATACGCTTCGACACAATAGCCGCCATCCGCTTATCACGGTCGACCTCGACTTATTCTCGGCGCATGCCGCATATGAGAGAGACCCCGCGGAAGATGAAGAGCGGGAGCACATGCGCGCGCTTGTCGATCGCGGACTTAACGCACTCCCTCCCATCTACCGCGAAGTAGTCGTGCTGTACTATCTTGAGCAGCTGGGATACCAAGAAATCGCAGACGTCCTCCATGTCCCGGTCGGAACGGTCGGCATCCGCCTCCGCCGCGCGCGCGAAGCGATAAAAAAATATGTTGCAGGAGAATGACATTCAAAAGAGTGTGCTCGAGAAAATCCGTATTGGGACCGTTTCCATGCATTCCTGGATCTTTTTCGTATTCCGCGCCGTTCTGATCGGCGCTATTTCCCTGCTCGCGGTCGTTGGAGCTCTTTTTGTACTTAGCTTCGCATTTTTCAGCATTCACAAAAGTGGTGTGCAATTCCTTCTTGAGTTCGGCGAGCAAGGTCTCGTGACGTTCATCGTGCTCTTCCCGTGGACGTCTCTGTTTTTGTTTGTGATATTGCTTATCGCCCTTGAATTTCTGGTACGACGCTATACAACAGCGTATCGATTCCCGCTTGTGCGCGTCTTCCTCCTGATACTGGGCATAGGGGTCATCGGCAGCGTACTTGTCAGTGTTACACCGCTTCATGCCTACCTCCTCTCTGAAGCCGATAACGATCGACTGCCAGTCCTCGGATCCTTCTACGAAGGGATATACGACTCACATACAGACCAGGGTGTCTACCGCGGCTATGTCACGTCTATCACCGGACCAATATTCGTTATTTCCCATAACGATGCCGACCGCGATACTGATGAGGGATCCTGGACTATCACTCCGCCGGTCGGATTCGACCTTGCGACGCTTTCTATTGGCGACAAAGTGTATGCTGCGGGCCGCCTGACGCAAGGAATCGTCTATGCATACGGCGTCCATATCGTGCCGAACGGTGAATGAAATAATTGCCGCGCCTCCCGTGTATCTATATAGTACCTACCTTCTGCATGACCACCCCCCAATTAATCGCCTATATCCGCGAGCAATCGGCTGCTGGCACGCCGCATGAGACAATACGCCGGTCACTTCTTCTAAATGAATGGAGCGAACAGGACATCAATGAGGCGTTCGATCGCGCTGCAACAACCGTATCGCCGAAGATCTCCTCCGTTCCAGCTGCGCCGAACGCAATTGCCGGCAGAAAATTTGCCCTCTCCTTCGCGCTCATTGCCGTTTCCGTCATTTACGCCGTGTGGCAAAACATCGGTAGCTCGCAGTCATTCGCAATGACAACTCCGGCAGTATCATCACAGACAACGACAGTTCCTCCGGTGACGCCATTACCAACAAAAACAACTCCTTCTCAGCCTCCAAAGACAAAAGTGAATACTCCGGCGCCGGCTCCAGTTCCCGTGCCACAAAAACCGTCCGGCCAATATGTCGACGGCTCGTATACCGGTGATTCTGCGGACGCTTATTATGGCACCGTCCAGGTGCAGGCCATAGTGACGAACGGCAAGCTCTCCGATGTACAATTCCTGCAATACCCGAACGAACACAGTTACTCGCAATACGTCAACAGTCAGGCAATGCCAATGCTTACCCAAGAAGCCATACAGGCCCAGAGCGCAAACGTAAGCGGTGTTTCGGGTGCGACCGAAACGAGCATGGCTTTCGTACAATCACTCGCGTCGGCACTTGCACAGGCGAAGAACTAAATGGCTTTCGTTGACGACTTCCTCAATACAATCACGATGTACCGCCTCGTGCTGTACTACCTTCTCGTCCTGCTTGGCCTGGCGGCACTCTTCAGTCTCTTCGGCATTCTTCCTTACCATCCCGCAGATCTCGCTTTCTCGACACTGATTATCCTCACGACGTGCTGGGCAACCAACACAATATTCGCGAAAAGCTTCGGGGCAGCAACAAATGTGGAGTCGGTATACATCACCGGCCTTATCCTCGCGCTCATCATTACACCGGTGGCACTCGTGAATTACGTGGGTATCGGTTTCCTCATCTTCGCATCGGCCTGGGCAATGGCGTCAAAATATATCTTCGCCATCGGTAAGAAGCATATTTTCAACCCGGCGGCGTTCGGCGTTGCGCTCTCAGCGCTCATCCTCAATCAGTCGGCATCCTGGTGGGTCGGCGGGAATCTCTCGCTCCTGCCGTTCGTGTTCCTCGGCGGGCTGCTCATCGTACGCAAGATCCGCCGCTTCGACCTAGTGCTTGCATTTGCAGTCGTCACACTCTTCACGATTGTTGCAACAGCGAACGGAAACGGACCGACAGCGGTCGTTCAAACTCTTCTGCATTCTCCGTTCTTCTTCCTCGGGCTTGTGATGCTTACTGAACCGCTTACGATGCCGCCCAGCCGCTCCTTGCGACTCATCTACGGTGCGATTGTCGGCTTCCTTTTCGCGCCGAATATCCATATCGGCTCTTTCTATTTTACGCCGGAGCTCGCGTTGCTTATCGGTAATCTCTATGCCTCGGTCGTCAGCCCACAGGGGCGTTTCGTGCTTACACTCATTGCGAAGAATAGACTCGCGAACGGTACTTATGAGTTCGTATTCGCGCCGGATCGTCCGTTTCTGTTTCGTGCGGGACAATATCTTGAGTGGACACTCCCGCATCGCCCCGCCGATAGTCGCGGCAATCGCCGTTTCTTCACTATTGCATCCTCGCCAACAGAAGCCGACGGGATGATCCGCATCGGTGCGAAATTCTACGAATCGCAAAGCAGTTTCAAACGCGCGCTCAACGCGATGCAAGTGAATGATACGCTTTCTGTCTCGCATCTCGCGGGAGACTTCGTCCTGCCGAAAAATAAAACGAAGAAGCTCGTATTCATCGCCGGCGGAATCGGCATTACGCCCTTCCGCAGTATGGTGCAGCAGCTTATCAACACTAAAGACAGGCGTCCTGTCACGCTCCTGTATGCAAACAAAACTGCGTCCGAAATCGCCTATAAAGACATTTTTGATACGGCGCGGCGAACGATTGGCATGAAAACTGTATATGCGATCACCAATGAATCAGCCAGAATTCCAGGAACGTACACGGGAATGATTGACGAGGCACTCATTGAACGAGAAGTCCCAGATTATCGAGAACGCACGTTCTACATCTCCGGCCCGCACGGAATGGTCGAGTCATTCAAAAAGACCCTGCGGGGTATGGGGGTCTCCCGCTCCCGCATCGAGACCGACTACTTCCCTGGATTCGCGTAAGTTCTCCTTATTTTATTCGTCCGCTTTCTCTTTGATGCGCTCAAGCGCGGTGATGAACGCTGCAAGCTCCTGTCTTGACAAGACAGTGAATAGCCCTTTCAGGAGTTTAGTACCGCGCGCTACTGATTCTTTGAGCTCGATAACTCCTTTGGCGGTGAGTCGGAGCCGCGCAGTCCGCTTATCCCGACGATCCACTGCGTGTGCGACCAGCCCGCTTTTCATCAACCCACGGATGAGTGATGTCGCCGACGGAGCGGTGATCGAAAGGTGGTCGGCAATTTCTTTCATCATCGGCTCTCTGTGGTCACTGATGAATTTCATCGTTTCGATACGCAGCCATGTTAAGGGATCAACTTTCTTCCCGCTGGCAATTCTTGTGCGCATGATTCCGCGTACGGCGAAGAAGAGCGATATTGCGTGAGTGATATTGTGCGAAGTGTGCGGTGTTCGTTTTGTATGAAGAAGTTTCGTCATAGATGTATTATCCACCCGCTGCAGCTTCCGCTAGTATCTCCGGTGGGATATCTTCCCCGCCAGCGGTCGTCGTCTTTAAGAAAAAGAGAGCAATGAGCGCGCCGAGAAGCATTGATGCGGCCGCGTAACCGAAGACCGTGCTGTAAGAAAGAAGTTCCGCTTTCATGATAATGAGTTGGGCTCCTTCGGCGAGGATTGTTGGGGATGAACCGAGTATGTGCGAGTTCTGCGCTACCATAAGCACGTTTGCATTGGTGGCACTGGCGAGGATGGTGCTGAACACGGCAATACCGAATGCCCCACCAATGTTCCGCGTGAGGTTCAGGAGCCCGGATGACATGCCGACTTCGTGGAGCGGAACAGCCGTTGTCGCTGCACTCGTAAGGGGTGCCATACCAAGCCCGAGACCGGCACCAAAGAGCACAAGCGGCAGGATGAAATCATACGATGTCATCGCCGGATCGAGGTTCATGAGGAGGAATAGACCGAGGGCGGAGAGCGCCATCCCAAACGAAACCGTATAGCGCGGATGGAAGGAATTCGCGAGTCGCGCTCCCAGAGGCGCGAAAACCGGGAGCGCGAGCGCCATCGGCACAAAGATATACCCACTCTGTGTTGCGGTATATTGCAGAAATGTCTGCGCGAATACCGGCAAGAGGAGCATCGCGCCCATCATGCCTCCGAAGGAGATAAACGAGACCGCAAGCACCGAAACGATGACCGGATTGCTGAAGAACTTAAAGTCAATAATGGGATGTATATGGCGCGTCTCCCACATATAAACGAATATGCCAAATATGAGCGTGCCGAAGTAGCAGAGCATGCTCGCCAAAGAGAGCCAACCCCAGTTCTGACCTTGATCAACCACAAGTACGAGGCTCGTAATGGCCCCCGAGAGAAGCACAGCACCGAACCAGTCGAAAGATCCCCGCTCCCCGGGCCGGTCATGCGGTAAGAAGATGAGTGTCATGATGAGTCCTGCGATACCAACCGGCATATTGATGAAAAAGATCCAGCGCCAATTGAAATTATCAACAAGGTAGCCGCCGAGCAAGGGTCCGATGACCGCGGATATCGCGAAAGACGACGACCAGATGCCGAGCGCTTGGGCGCGGGCCTTAGGATTGGCGAATGACTTAGCGATGAGCGACATGGCGGTGGGATAGACAGCTGCACCAACCAACCCCTGCAGAACACGAAAAACTATGAGTGAGCTGAAATTCCACGAAAAACCAGCGAGCATGGATACGCCGATGAACCCAACAAAGCTCCAGAGGTAGATGACGCGATTGCCGAAAAGATCACCAAGCTTACCGAACACCGGCACGAAGATGGCATTGCTAATAATGTAGGCAGTCGCAATCCACGCCGCCGTGCTGACCGTAATACCGAAATCGCCCATGATTTTCGGCATTGCGAGATTTACAACAGTACGGTCGAGACCGATGAGAAGCGTGCCCACCATCACGGTCGCGAGCACAAGCCACGGGTGTCCCGTGAGCCGATGAGCCGCGTTTTGCTGCAGAGTGCCCGCCATAACGTGGCGCGCTACCGCGTGTAAATCACCATGCGTGCTGACATACCATTCCTGAGCTCGGGGTATGCGCTCGTATCGAACCGCGCCTTCACGTCGAACTGCTGAACCTGGCGCTGATCCGAAATATTAAAAACGATACCGGACTGATTAGACGTCGGCGCAATCTCGTCGATGATGCCAGTAAAAGTCTGCCCACCGAATGCGTCGACCGTGAAGGTAACCGGGTCACCGACACGTATCTGTGCAAGACCTTTGTTCTCATCAATACTCCCAACAACACGCAGCTGCGTTGGATCGATCATCGTCACGACAGCCGTATCGGCTCCCACTTCGGCACCAACTTCGTTATCCACCGCAACAATAAGACCCGCTACCCGACTCGTAATAACCTGCGTACCAACGAGTGCCACCGGCTGATTGGCGGCAACGGTATCGCCCGTGTGCACGTAGAGCGCGCCGAGGTGACCAGGCGCGGACGGCATGAGGCTGATGAGTGGTGCCTCAATACTCGCCATATCCACCGATACGCGAGTACTCGTAATGATGAAATAAGCCGTCGCCAAACCACTCAAGATAATGAGAAGTGCGGTTCCTCCGATATAGATTATTCGTGTGCGAAGTGATGTCATAGGTTATTTTCCAGCCGTGCCAAAAGTCAATACCTCCTGCCCCGCGACGAGTCCTGAAACAATCTCTGTCATGCCACTTGCACTCACAAGACCAGTCGTGACTGGCGTTTCCACCGGCGCACCGGCTCCCTGCTTCACATATACGAACGCCTGGTTGCCATCTGCAATGACGCTGCTCGTCGGCACCACAAGCGCGCTCGGTTTACTCCCCCCGGACGATTCAATTGAGACGAGGATCTGGCCAGGGGCGACGGTCTGGCCGAGGCGGGCATTCATCGCGGTAATCGTGCCTGCTAGAGGCGCAACAAGAGTGGATTCTTGCAGAGATACGTCGACGCCGCGAAGCGCCGCCTGCGCGGCGTCGACAACCGCTTTTTGCGCGTCGAGGTCATTCTGCGTCGCCCCCGCCTGTGCGAGCGTAAGCGCGCCGACAGCCGCCTTGTATGCAGTATCAGCCGTAACGAGATTAGAAAGCGCCGCAAGCATGTTCAGACGTCCAGTGTTCACGCTCGTCTGATAGCCCGTAATCGTCGCCGTAGAAATAGAGTTGCCTGGCAATGCCTCCGCGAGGGCTATCGTGAGATCATTGAGAAATGTCGTGATCGTCTTCATGTTCGCCTCGGACGGGGCCGCGGCGCTCTCGGGATTAGTTGCTGCAGACGCGAGTACAGCGCTCCACGAGGAGAATATCGGTTCGAGTGCTATGCGCTCGGTCTGGACGCGGGTCACGAGCGCTGCATCAGGTACGAGAATCGTGAGCTGTGCGGTTGCATTTCTCGGATTGATGAAGACCTGATCGGCTTTCGCATGCACGGCATCATCAGCATTCGTATAAGCCGCCGTGAGGGCTGTCATAAGCGCATTGGCCGCTTGCGTAACGGCCGTCTGGTCGATTGCGAGTTGCTCAGGACGCGTGCCAGCCTCAAGCGCCGCAAGATTTGCCTGCGCTGCTTCGAGATTTGCGACCGCTCCGGCGCGAGTTGCGAGAAGTGCGGATTGATCAAGTACAACGAGCGTTGTACCGACGGAGACTTTCTGTCCGGTAGTGACCGGTATAGCGACGACCTGCCCAGGCACTTGGAAAGAGAGATCCGAACTTGCGCCACCCTGTCCGGTAATCGGAGCGACGACCGCTGCCGTATACTGCCCAGACGGCACAACGATGCCCGATTGCCAGGCTAAACCGATGGCCGTCGCTGCGAGGATGACGGCACCACCGAGCGCGATCACTGGTTTTGAGAGGTATGAAAGCACCACAATAAATCGTTCACGCATGAGAAATCATTATTACTTAGGCTTTCTAAGCATATCATACGACAATAAAACTGCAAGCATCTCTGGTTATTGCTAGGTTAAGCCGGGATGGATGTCTGACAGTAGCTGCACTGACTTTGATGAGAAACTGTACTTATTTCTGGCGTCACAACCATGTTGTGGAACCCTAATTGAACCGGACTTCCCACGCCTTAAATACTCAGACTTTTTGTTCCATTCCGACGCCCATTTCTTCTTTGGTTAAAACGATTTATAAAGCAGCTATTATTTCTTCAGTCTTCCTCACAAGACCGATGCGTGGGAATATTTTAGTGGTGGTGAAGACATGTTCTTCGGCAGATAGAGCAGACATTGCATCCTCCGCAAAGATTTGTTGATAGCCATATTCATATGCGAATCGCGCAGTGCTCTCGACTCCGATATTCGTCGAGATGCCGCAAAGCACCATAGTCACAATACCTCGCCGTCTGAATTCCAGATCGAGCTCGGTACCATAAAAAGCACCCCATTGATGCTTCGTGATAATAAAATCGCCTGGTTTCGGCCCCAATTCGTGAACAATATCCGCCCAATCTGATGGCGGTGTTTGCATCTGCAATGCCATATCAGCGATTGGATGTAATGCATCCTTGCCGTCTGGAGACGGTGTGACCCGCACGAGAAATACTGGCATTCCTTTCTTTCTGAACACATCGGCAAGTGTTGCAGCATTTTTTATAATGATTTCGGATGTATAGGGGGCCACGTGTCGTCCCACGATACCTTTCTGCAGATCGATGACTACGAGTGCTGTTTTTGATACATCAATGGATACATCGTTCATATGTTCTTATATTACCACCTTCAGTGGAAGATCATTCATAACAAAAGCCGCGACATACGTCGCGGCTTTTGTCTTCTTTTCGGAGCTTCATGTCTGTCGGTACTGTACCCGATTTCAGAGAATTCTGACGGGGGCCGGTACTTGATACAAGCTCACAACCGTGTTGCCGAGTCCATAATCGAACTGGGCTTTCTATGGCCTAGATGCTCATAAAAGGATTATGCGACCGCCGTATCAATCGCCTGCGAACCATTTCGCATACTTCTTCGGTAATACAAGACTTTCACAAAATCGGTAGCGAGGAAATAAATGATTGTGAAGATAACCATAATCGCAATCGACATCGTGGAAAGTGGCACAAAAGAAAACCAGGTCTGAAATGTCGGTAGATAGATGATTGTCAATGAAAATACAAACGCCAGGAGAAAAGAAATATTCAAAATCCCAGAAGGCATCTGTGCTTTCCAGAAGTGATCTTTATTTCGTACCGCATAGAAAATGATAAGGGCTTGGAGAGTAAAGAACGCATAAAGACTTGTCTGTATAATCTTTTCTGGTTGCGTATGAATGACTAAGAAATATAGAAGTTCGAACAGCGCCGTCGGTATACCCAATGCAAGTGCTAAGAACATGAGCTCCTTTGAGTTTTGCCTTTCCGGCCGCACGACTTCTTCGTCATCCACCGTATCTGAGGAGACGGTGATGAGCGGAACATCACCAATGAGATTGTTAAGGAGTACTTGAACGGGAAGAAGCGGTAGTGCAGCGGAGGATAGATAGAGCACCGACAACGAGATGAGCATGCCAAAATTATTGAGCATCGTGTACTTGATGTACTTATTGATGTTCACGAAAACTGACCGACCGTATTTTATGCCGTTCACGATTACTTCAAGACTCTTATTCAAAAGCACAATATCAGCACTCTCTTTCGCGATATCGGTGGCCGTATTAACAGCGATGGCGACATCCGCAAGCTTCAATGCGGGGGCATCATTGATGCCATCACCCTGATACGCGACCACGTACTCCTTCTTAAGTGCAGCGATGATGTTGAATTTCTGTGTGGGAGAAACACGCGCAAAGACATTCGATCTGAGTACCACTGTACTGAATTCCTCGGGAGACATAGCTTCTAATTCGTCTCCGATGTACACTCGTTCATTCTCTTGCACCAGTCCGATCTGCTTGCCAACATATCCAGCCACTTCTCTACTGTCACCCGTAAGCACCTTGATCTTGATACCGAGTTTTTCGGCATGTTGAACAGTTATCTTAGTACTCGGTCTAAGCGGGTCTTCAAGGCTAGCATAGCCTAAGAAATGCAATCCGTGTTCATGTTTCAAGATGTCAAGATCATCTCTATAAGTGATTTCCTTGTATGCCAAAGCAAGGTGGTGTAGACCGGATTTTCCTTCTTCAATAAGGGTATAAGAGTATGCTAACTTCTTTCCCGAAATGGAAATACCCATCAATATTTCCGGAGCTCCCACGACAACCAGATACTGCATATGATGCTTCGCGTCCTCGAGAATAATCCTGTTTCTTCGAGCATCGGGGTCGAATGGTATCTCTTTGATTATGGAAAATCCTCTCGCCTCACGCTGAACATGTTCTGGGATGTAATTCAAAAAAGCATCGTCATACGAATTTTGTGATCTACGCTTTCTACCCTTGAGAGGTGTTATAGTCGCGTACATCAGCTTCTGGAATAAGTCATCATCGTCCGAAGCGATCGAATGTATAACCATCTTATTCTCGGTAAGAGTCCCCGTCTTATCGGTGCACAGCAAACTAACGTTGCCGAGATCTTCCAAAGAAGATAGCCGCCTCACGACCACGTGTCTTTTCACAAGTTTCATCGCACCACTTGAAAGCGTGACCGTCGTAATAACTGGTAGCACTTCCGGCACGGTTGAGACCGCGAGTGCGATGACGAACAGGAGCAGCTCGGTAATGTTCGATCCGGAATTGAGAAGCAGTTTAGTAATAAATACGAGTACTACTACAATCAGCACAACTCTCATCAAGAGAACACTAAATGCTTGCACCGACTTCTCGTATTGAGTTTGCTTTTTCGTCTCGGTAGATAATTTCGCAATCGTTCCCAATCCTGTATCTCTTCCCGTCGCGTACACTACGCCAGTACCGACACCCTTTTCAAGGCTGCTACCGGTGTAAAGAAGCGTTTCCGGTGTCGCATTTGATGCGGTTGAGACCCGCTTGATAATAGGAACTGATTCGCCAGTCAACTGCGATTCATTAACCTGCAAATAGTCGACTTCAAGAAGCCGCATATCAGCCGGAACGATATCTCCTTCGCGTACCGTGAGCACATCGCCTGGGACGATCTGAGATTCATCAAGAAGTACCGATTTACCATCACGCTTCAGCCGAACTTGCTTGGTGATGAGCTGTGACAGCTTCTCGATTATCTTTTCCGATTTATATTCCTGGTAAAAGCCAAGAAATGTATTGATGAGGAGGATTACCAAAATGACGGTGCCGTCGGTGTAATCTCTAATACCGTATGAAATAAGACTCGCTATCACGAGCAAATACACAAGCGAGCTTTTTAGCTGCCGACCTAGCACACCTAAAGCATTCGCGGTCTTCTTGCCAATCACATTCGAACCATGTTCAAGAAGACGTTTTTCTGCCTCTTTCTGACTTAGTCCCTCATGGGAGGTTTGAAGATGGGCAATAAGTTCGGATTGGTTTAACTGGAGAGCTAGATTCTTATTTGTATTCGCTGATGATGACATGACTTCATTATACCCATATATACAAATCATATGAGAAAGCCTATTTCACGTATCTAAGCCTCAGGGAGACCGGTATCAAGCTATCTAAGTAGCGATGTGATGCTTTTTTGATTCATATAGATACTCCACACATACTATGTTTGAGCAGATACGGATCTGGTTAGCACGCGATATTTTGATCGGCCGACGTAGTGTCGAGCTCGTATTGGATCACCCAGACAGGACTGCCCGGGATAAACGAGGTATGATCAAGACAGGAATTGAGAGCGCCGACTTGCGTCGAGGTTCCAATTGGAAACCACGTTGGCACTGAGGTCGCAACGCCATATAACGACTCGATCGGCGTAAATCCTACCCCAGCGATGTCGTTCCACATAAAAGGCACCGAGTAAATACCTACGCGGATTCCTTGCGCGTTCAGGTAATCAAGTGCACCCTGGATTACAGCATCATTGACCGCAGTATTAGGCGACCAGCTGTTGATCTCCTCGATATCGAGCCACCAAAGGGTCGAAGAAACATAGGAGAGACTCGAAGTGTAAGCAAAAGCGCTTTTTGCCGCATTAAACCCGTAGTTATAGCCTGCACAAAGCGTTGGTTCGGGATAGGTACCGCCGGTAGAATCTGACGTCATCGGCGCTCCAAAGAGCAGAGCGCACTGCTTAGGAGTGCTCATCGTAGAAGTCGCGGCACTTGAGCCGTAGGGCCCATTGAGGTTCATATAAATGCCTGGAGCAACTGCGGAACCAGTCTTCCCAAGAGAGAACTCGTACGGCATGTGCGAATTATAGGAGAATGCTTTCCCCGCAGTCGCGCCAATGACTACGAAACCAAATGGCATCTGCGGAAATGCATTCGTGTTATAGGAGATATCGTAGCCGATGCCGCTTGAGGGAAAGGGACTGCCAATGACCGAGAGACGCGCCGTAGGCGTGACTTTCGATTGGCTAGAAGAGGTAGTTGAAATAGTGGACGAATTAGCCGGCTTAACGCCGAGTGCGGCCGATACCTGAGCGATCACTGTGCTATCCGCACCGAAAGCCTCTAAAAGACCGAGAATGGCGGTAGCCTGTAGAGAAGTAAGTCCTGCAGCAAACGAAATTGACGGAATAAGCAGTAACAAAACGATAAGGAATGATACGCCAGCTTTCCTCATAGAGGAATAGTATATGAAAATGTCTAGCTCGTATACAATTATGCATGCAGGCTCATTGCTTTTCTAGCTGAACAGAGGCGCCGGTACAGTACCGACTTTGACGGGGAACGGTACTGGTTCCTGGCGTCACAACCGTGTTGCGGGGGCCATACTGGCACTATTCCATTTTCGTCGCATAGATACTCGCTCGAGTTTAATTCAATACCCGAGGATAGCCCTCAAAATGGCCCGTTATACACCTTCAAAAGACCCTCTAGTTGCAGATGCAATACTATTGCGTTTATAATATCAGAATGTCGAAAACACATGCGGAAAAGAACTCGGAGATGCTCCGTAAACAAGGACTCAAAGTGACACCCAAGCGGCTTGGACTTATTTCCCTGCTCGCACAGCTCAAGGAACCGATGAGCGCTCATGAGATCAAAGCGAAGTGGAAGCATGGTGATATCGATACGGTAACTCTATACCGAGCGCTCGACGCTCTTGTTAGCACAGGCATCGTGCGGCGAGTCGACCTGCAACACGGCCACACCGACTACGAACTCGTCATGTCGGGCGAACATCACCACCACCTCGTATGCACCTCATGCGGTACGATCGAAGACTTTATAGGATGCCCTGAGAAGAATATGGAAAAGCTGGCGCTCAAAAGCAGCACGAGGTTCGCATCGCTCGGCGAACACTCGCTTGAGTTCTTTGGAACCTGCAAAACATGCGCAGTATAAATTAATTACATCACTATGGTCATCCTCATAACAATCGCGACATTCTTTTCGACTCTTTTCGGCGGTCTCTTTGCACTTCGTCTAAAAGATAAGCTGCATCTGATTCTCGGATTCAGTGCTGGAGCAATCATAGGTGTAGCATTCTTCGATCTTTTGCCGGAGGCGCTCGACTTGGCGAGCAAGGTCTATTCTGCCTCCACTGTTCTCACTGTGGTCGTTATCGGATTTACGACCTATCTTATTCTCGACCGAATGGTTCTCCTGCACGGCCATACAGACAATGAAGGCGGTGGCGAACGGCGCGGGAATGCTGGCGCAGGCAGTTTGTCGTTCCACAGCTTTCTCGACGGCGTGGGTATAGGATTAGCGTTTCATGTCTCGCCTATCGTGGGAGCAGTCGTTGCGGCTGCAGTGCTCACTCATGACTTCTCCGATGGCATCAACACCGTCAATCTTATTCTTAAGAACGGAGGTGAGAGATCGAAAGCATTTCGGTGGTTGCTCGTTGATGCTATCGCGCCAGTTCTAGGCGTGCTCTCAACACTTCTATTTGTGTTACCGGAAGACAAGCTCGGGCTGTTGCTTGCGCTCTTCTCTGGCTTCTTCCTCTACATCGGTGCGAGCGATTTGATACCGGAAAGCTATCACTCTCACCCGAGGCATTGGACTACTATCATGACCGTCGTCGGCATCGGTACGTTGTATGTGATTATACGATTGGCGAGTATGTAGTCGAGCTTAGTGCGAATGGGAATGACCGTGGCCCTCTGACTTCGCGTCAGAGGGTTTTCCTTTGCGAAGCATCCATACGGAAATGAGTGTCGTGAGTGGCACGGCAAGAATAAGCCCAATGCTGCCGACCATCGTGCGGATGATTTCGGTAGCAAATATTTCCTGATTGATAGTAGCTTCAATGGACATATTGGTGAAATGCAGGAGAAGTAGGAGCGGCAACGAAACGCCAACATACGCGATAGCGAGTGTGTTAATAAGCGCACCAATATGTTCACGACCGATGCGCAACGCTCGACGATATAACTCCCAGTGCGAATAGTGTGCCGCCGCGCGTTTCAACTCCTCGACAGCGATTGCTTGACCGATGGCAGCATCATAGAGGATACCGAGTAAGCCAATCATGATGCCACCGAGAAGGAGGCCGACGAAATCAATCGTACCGTTTGTCGTGAAGTGAAGATACGTGACTTCATCCGAACTGTAGCCGGAGAGCATCGCCGCATGAACTGACCAATATGCGAGCGCACCCGTGACGCAGATCGTTGCAATCATGCCAAGTACGGCTGCAGTCGTTGTCCGATTGAACCCATGCGTTATGTATGAGCCAATAATGATGATGAATGAAGATATGCCTATTGAAAGAAGCACTGGCGAATAGCCAGCAAGAATACCAGGAAGAAGGATATAGAAAATAGCTGCAAGACTCACGATGAGCGAGACGAGCCCGCGAACCCCCTGCTTACCACCGAAGACGACAATCGTAAGAACGAAAAGCACACCTAATATCTCCAAAATCGGGATGCGGTACGGTTCCTGTACATTCCACGTATCGTCTACAGCATCCTGTCCGCCAACAGTATGATTCGCATAGAATTCATCGCCTGGCTTTAGATTTAAATAGTCATTATTGACCGCAACTGTCTTGCCTTTATCGGGACCTTCGAGAATCTGTGCCTGGAGCGTCTGTACCGTCTCGCTTGTTTGCGTGCCTGGCACGTCCTGAATAGTCTGTGTGAGGACTTGGAGCACTTTCGCACGTTCAATGTAGCTCACTTCTTGATCCTGAGTTTGGGCAGAAACGGGATGCACAGGTACGAAAAAAGCGAGAGACACAATCAGCAGACCTGATAATACAAGAAGGTTTCTTCGCATATGGTGCCTTAAGTGTAGCAGAAATGCTTATTTTACTTCAGTGCGATTCCGTTACCCATGCTTTCAAATTGACTCGATTTTGATGTGATTAGAACACGAAAGTGCCCGAGTATGTGAGTAGCGGAATCGTACTGGATATATATGTTGTATATGCTGTGTGGCCCCACGCAACTATGCGCTTTTATAGCTGGACACCCGTGTCGGTCTTGAACCAATTTTGACGCGTGTCGGTCTCTACAATGGGTCGCACTAGTCTGTTGCACTCGTAGGACGGGATTGGCATCAGATTACCGTGTGGCTGAGCGGGGATTTGCGGAGTTATGTCGAATTGGATGCCTAATCTTTTCGAAAGTATCTCTCCAGTACGGGAAGGTAACCAGAGATGAACTCATATTGATGTAACTCTTGGGCAATAACCCAGGCGAAATTTATATTCTCATCACTCAATTGAATATCTCCACCTCGGTAGAGACATTCATAGACAGCGAGCATCACTTGGTCTGCTGATGCTCCTGGTTTATTCCAGGGACGACGCATGATATCTACAACGTGATTCACGTCGACTTTAAATGCTTCACCCAATTCTTCTCGTATCTCGCGAAGTAAGATTTCTTCAAGTGGTATCTCTTCCTCTCCGTTTGCTATCTTCCCTCCTGGCAGTTCCCATTTACCACCGCCAACGAAATGGGTCGGCTCTTGAGTAATGAGCACTTTGCCGTCATTGTTCACGATGAGACCTTTAACGCCGATGTAGGACACCTTGTTCTTTTCCATAGGAAATTTCTTGTAGCTCATGCTACCTTGATTCCGTTTTGGTGTAAAACCTGTCTTACTTGTTGCGGGGGCCGGAATCGAACCGGCGTCTGGAGGTTATGAGCCTCCCGAGGTACCTCTCCTCTACCCCGCTATATAATTCTAACTCACGCAAAAACAACTTCGCGTATGCCCTCCCATCGCGAGGCGCGACTCTCCTCTACCTCGCTGTTACGAGTACTATACCTATTCGTAGGAGCTCTGCAACCTAGATTATCTTGAACTCGCGGAAGACAGATTCATAGCGCGCTATGGTACGGCGTGTGAGTTCTGCAGAAAGATTGAAAGCTGAACCTTCGTGCGCTATTTGATTCCGTACCTTGTGCGCTTCCCACGCGTCTTGAAGCGTAGTGAAATCTGACCGTTCGACACTCTTGAGTTTTTCACCAACACTCTCGCCGGTATAACCTTGTTCCGTTAGCATTTCATCGAGCATAATATCGGCCTCGATGATTGCCTCGCGCCACCCGCTTGGAGCCGCGCCATCTGCAAGCGATGAGATGTTCCTCCAACGCGGATGCCCGCCGCTCTCGGTGTCAGGCGCGAGAAGTGGCGTGCCGTAATACTCCTCTTCACGTCTGCGCAGATCAAAGAGACGTACGGTGCAATATACGATCACGACGAGCGCGACAACCGAGAGCAGGTACCCGATGCCGATGATCCAAAGCCAAAGATTAGCGAAGAAAGCTGAAAATCCTGCCATTGATCCATAGCACGCTCCGCGAAGACAGTCATAGAGAAGTCGGAACCAATACTCAACATTGGCCTGATTGCCTGGCTGCATATGCGTCTAGTATACGCTGGTGCGGGTAGCATTAGAGCGCTTTCTCCACTATCAAGCGAACCAAGTAACGAACGCATTCTTTATGCATTCGCTTCAGGCGAGCGCGGAAAAGAAGCTTTATCTGAAAAGCTAACCTCGTCGGCGAGGGCAAAGAGAACGTCCTCTGCCTGGTGCGGCGCAGTGAAGTGGATGCCGACGGGGAGTCGTTTCCCAGCGCGTTCAACAAGACCCATTGGAACGGATAGCGCCGGCATCCCGGTAAGATTTGCCGTGATAGTAAAGATATCCCCGAGATACATCGCGAGAGGATCGCTTTTCTCGCCGAATGCAAACGCGGGAGTCGGTGTCGTCGGGAACGCAATAATGTCGGTCTTCTGAAAAGCATCGTCGTATTCCTGTCGCAGAACTGCGCGCGCGGCATCCGCCTTGCGGTAATACGCGTCGATGTAGCCGGAAGAGAGCGCAAAAGTGCCGAGCAGGATGCGGCGGCGTGTCTCCTCCCCAAATCCTTCGGTCCGTGCAAGTAGATAATCATCAAGCAATGTTTCCCCACGTGGCGCATGTCCGTAGCGAATGCCATCGAGCCGCGCAAGATTTGTCGAGGCTTCAGCAGGCATAATGACGTAATATGCCGCAAGCGCGTGTATGCTCGTCGGCAGCTCAACATCAACAAGTGCATGGCCAGCGCGCGCAAGAGAATCAAGCGCGGTATCGAATGCGGCGCGCACGTCTGCATCGACACCCTCGCCGAGAAGATGCCGTGGCACGCCGACACGCATCCGCCCGGGAACATCACGGACTGGATAGAGACCATCGGGGATAGTCGTCGAATCGAGCGTGTCCCTTCCGCGGATCGCTTCATAAAGGATACGGGCATCGCCTGCCGTCTTCGCCAAGGGGCCGATCTGATCAAGCGAGGAGCCAAGCGCGATAAGCCCCGCACGCGAGACAGCGCCGTATGTCGGCTTCAATCCCGCAATACCGGTGAACGCGGCTGGTTGACGGATAGAACCTCCGGTATCAGAACCGAGCGCGGCGATAGCCATATGAGCGACAACCGCGGCTGCGGAGCCGCCCGAAGAGCCGCCTGGCACACGCGCGGTATCAAGAGGATTCTTCGTCGGACCAAACGCCGAATGTTCGGTGGAAGAGCCCATAGCGAATTCATCCATATTGGTGCGCCCGAGAAAGAGCGCGTTCTGTGATTTCAACTTTGAAATGACCGTCGCGTCATACGTCGCGGTGTAGTTCTCGAGCATCTTGCTCGCCGCGCTCGCCGTCTTTCCCTCTATTAAAATATTATCTTTTATAGCGAGTGGGATGCCGCAGAGAGCTGGAGCTTGTTCGCCTTCGGCATCGATGCGTTTCTGGGCGGCTGCGATAGCCGCATCGTCTGCGCTGAAGATCTCCAAATACGCGCGCAATTCGGGATTCCGCTCCTTGGCCGCTTCAATGCAAGCGTCCCAGAGTTCGCGTACAGAGCACTCTCTCGCGCGAAGCGCGCGGGCCGCTTCTCTGATTGTCATTTCATTCGGCTTTTCAGTCATGAGAGATAATCCGCTTTACCGAAAGTGCACCTTCGTTGCGTGCGGGAAATTGCGCGACGAGTTTTTCAGTATAAGATCCAGACGGATGAGGATCACTATCCTCGCGCATGACATTCTCCAAGAGCGGGCTCTCCCTTTTAAAACGGTGTGCAAGATCGAGCGTCTCAAGTTGACCAACATATGCGAGTATCGCGTCGAATTCGCTCGCGAACTTCCCAAGCTCCGCGTCATTAACCCTGATGCGGGCCAGCGCCGCCAATTTCTTAACTTCTTCCGCTATCGCCATTCCTTAAACTGTATCATGCTCCCAACTTTTTTAGTAAGTCGGCCTCGCTGATGACCGGAACGCCGAGACGGGTCGCCACAGCAAGCTTTGACCCCGACGCTTCCCCGGCTACGACAAAGGAGGTCTTCCCTGAGACGGATGCGCCCGCCTTCCCGCCCGCTCCTCGCACCAGCGCCTCGGCCTCGCCGCGTGACAAAGTCGGCAACGTGCCGGTGATGACGACCGTCTGCCCCATGAGCGGACCTTCCGCGGGCGTGGCGACCTTCGTTATTTTCAGATGCCTGATGAGACGCGCGAGAGACGCGCGATTATTCGTATCGGAAAACCACTGTGCAACCGATTTCCCGATAATGGGACCGACGCCGTCTACGCGCGAAAGCGTCTCCTCGCTCGCCTTTCCCAGTGCCGCAAGTGTCTTGAAGTGCGCAGCGAGCGCATACGCGGTCTCCCCGCCCACGTGCGGGACAGAAAGTCCGACGAGAAGACGATCGAACGGAACGCTGCGCGCAACTCGGATCGCCTCAATAAGGTTCGTCGCCTTCGTTTCCTCAAAACCTTCAAGGGAAAGCAGTTCGTCCTTCGTCAGTTCAAAGAGATCGTGAAAGTCGGAAACGAGACCATGCTCCATGAGCAGCTTTATCGTCTCGCGACCGCATCCTTCGATATCGAGCGCCTGTTTCCCCGCGAAGTGGATCAGCTTGCGCGCCTGCTGTTCAAAAGACCCGGCGACTTTGCAGCGGTGCGCCGCCTCTCCCGACATGCGCTCGATTCTGCCGTCGCCGCCGCATAAGGGAGAGTGTGTCGGGAATCGCCACGGCCTCGCCTTCTTCGGACGGAGCTCTTTTACGACTGCCACGATTTCCGGAATGATATCGCCTGCTTTCTGGAGGATAACAGTATCGCCGACGCGAATATCTTTTTCCACTATAAAATCCTCGTTGTGAAGGGTCGCGCGCGCAACCGTCGTTCCCGCGACTGCAACTGGCAGGAGGTGCGCCACCGGCGTGAGCTTGCCCGTGCGCCCGACCTGAAGCGTGATGTCCTCGATGACCGTCTCAACTTGTTCCGGCGGGAATTTATACGCGATAGCAAAGCGCGGTGCTTTACCTGTATAGCCGAGCACCTGTTGCACTGCATTCGATTCAACCTTCAGCACGATGCCGTCAATCTGGTAGTTGACTTTGTCTCGCGCACTCCCCTTCCACTTCTTCCAGTATGAGAAAACTTCGTCGAGCGAATCCGCGTGGCGATGTTCGCGGTTGACGGGAAGCCCGAGTTCCTGCAGATAAGAGAGTTCGTCACTCTGCGTCCGAGGGAAGACTTCGGATGTCCGCGCAACGTCGTAGAGAAAAGCTCCTAAAGGGCGGGATGCCGCGACTTTCGGGTCGAGCTGACGAATGGAACCCGCGGCTGCATTGCGCGGATTCGCGAAAAGAGGCTCTCCTGCTTTCACGCGAAGCTCATTCAGCGCCGCAAAGCCGGAGCGCGTGAGGTACACCTCGCCTTCGGCGATAAGATCGATCGGACGCATGAGACGCGCGGGCACTTCGCGAATTGTACGAACGTTATGCGTGACGTCTTCGCCGCTGACGCCATCTCCGCGCGTCGCCGCGCGAGCGAGCAATCCTTTTTCATAGGTGAAGACGATCTTGAGCCCGTCGATCTTGAGCTCCAGATCATAGGAAAGCGGCGGGGACTCCCGAAGTCCCCTGTACTTCGTGAGTCCCCGCCGAACCCGTTCGTCAAACGCGCGCACCTCTGCTTCGGAAAAAGCGTCGTTGAAGGACCATTGCGGCACCTCATGCCGCACCTTGGTGAGCATCGGCAACGCCCCGCCCACAATGCGCTTCGTGACCGAGTCGGCGCGCGCGAGCTCGGGATAGCGCTCCTCCAGCTCGCGCAGCTCGCGATAGAGTGCGTCGTAGACGCTATCGGAGATTTCCGGCGCGTCGAGCGTGTAATACTGACGGGCGTGATGCGTGAGCAATTCGCGGAGTTTTTCTGCGCGTTCTGCCGCTGATTTTTGCGCTTCCATGGATGTACTATACCTCCATGTTCCGCCCGTTGCACTTTCGTTAATAATGAGCGCTAAGGCCGCGCGAGACGAATCGCGTGCCGCCGACCGCGGAACAGGCAACGTCATATCCCTGTGAGAAAATATAGGTGGTTATGCCGTTTACTGGCGCGCTGTATTTGTAAACGGTCACATCTGCGCAGCGGGTCCCAGAATCAAGAGGCAGATGATACTCCGAGATGACCCATTTTGTTCCCGCAGTATATATCTCGGTAGCGGAACTCGGCGCAGAATCATCGCAGGTCATCACGGGCGCCTTCCCTGGGTCGCTTGATGGGAATGCGAACGAGTTAAGCTGCTGATCGTAGTAGAGTGCACATTCGAGCGCAGCATCGGCGGCATAAAACGCGTACTGCGACTCGATGGCATTTGACGCGAGCACTTCCTGCTTGTAGCCGAGCGAGCCGAGGGCGAGAGCAAACGAAAGCATTACCGACATGAAAATGACCGCTATGAGGAGCGTGAAGCCACGCTGGTTTACGCGGGTGCGATACGGGTTTATTGCCATGGTGTGAGATGGTCGCGAATCGTTACCGAATACGGGACGCCGTGGAAACTCCAGGATACGGTGCATATGATGCGCTCATCGGTCGGAGAGACGGTTACCGCTTGGATGGAACGCGAGAATGCTGTGAGTGTCCCCGTCCCCGACTCAGAATACGCGCCATTTGAAAGAAGATAGAGCGGCGCGGTGCAACCGCCAGACGGGCACTGTGTAATTGGCGATGTAGGCGACAGTGGATCGAGCGTACACTCGTTTGGCGCAATACACTGGGTGATGGCGGAAGTATCTGACGGCGGATCTGTCAGAAAATTGGTCCAGGCCGTGCTCGATACGTTTGTGCCACCCAAGCTATACGCGTGCAAATATTCGTCATCGCGCATCATGCGCACGTACTCGATTCCCTCTTGCGCAAGATACGAAGCAGTGAGCTGCTCATTTGCGGTTTGCGCGGCGACAATAGCGCGACTTGCGGCATACAGAGGTCCCGCAATCGAGAGCGTCAGAATCGCTATCGCGACCATAGTCTCGATAAGAGTGAATCCTGCACTATAGGAATAGTGCTGATGGTGCTTTCCGCGCTTATCTGTAAAAGAGAAATCGGAATTCCTCTTTTTATTCTCTCGCTTGGTGATAAAGGCCTTTCCCATAATTTACAGATCGGTACCGCGCATCGTCGCTCCGGTCTCAACTGAAAATGCTTGGGACTTCCCGGGGCCGGCCGAAACCGTGCCAGAAACGATAATGGTGACATGCGGCTGATTGATATCGCCCGTTGCAGTATATGTTCCTGTGCCAGAAACGTAGAACATGAGCGATGAGATAGTAACAGACGACGGATCGGTGAGTGGAATATTGGTATTTTGCATTATCACGCCGCCTGAAAGGGTGAACGACTGCGTGACGCCGTTCTGATCTTTTACCGAAAAGGTAGAGCCGCCTGCCGTACAGTCTCCTACGTCATTGCAGGAGTAGTTCGTGCCAGTGCGGATGATACGCGTCATAGTCTCAAGCGCGAAGGAGAGGTTATCGATACCGGTCGTGATTCCTTGAGTCTGCCGCTCGATACCGATTACCAAGAGGTAGGCGCCCGATGCAAGCGTCATGACGAGCGCAAAAAGTCCGACAGCGATGATGAGTTCGATGAGCGTGTATCCATTTGCCGATGCGGGTTTCATGGGCATGAAGTAGCATTCGCAGTTATTTCTCCCGAAGCGGCAACCGAAACGTAGCGAAATCCGCCCTGGGGTGAAGTAACGGTGACACACGCACTCGTATATGGTGCGCCGTTCGCCGTTATAAACGGAATCGGATTCGGGCGTGCAAATACAACATCGAGCGACGACAATCCACCGCCATGTGCGACCGCACACGATTCGCTACCGCTAGCATACGCGCAGAAATCGCTCACGACGATGCCATTCCCGAGCGTATAGGTCTGTACAACCGTATCAAGACCAGGATCATACGCGCAGTTACCTGGTTCCGCGCTCGGCCCCGTCGGGTCGTACGAGGGCGGTGAATGACAAAGCGTGGAAGGATTGCTCCCAACCGACGGATACACGTCGGCAAATAAGGTGAGAGAATTCCCCATCGTGAAATGAATGCCGTACCCTGTATTCGCCGAGGTTTCAAGCGCGCGGCTGCCGATGCCGAAAATCTCCGCAGAACGCAGCGTGAGTCCGATATCGTATGCCGTATTCGCGAGTATCAGCGTCTTATTAAAAGAACTCTGACTCGTGAGCGCAATCGTCGTGATGATAATCATAATTGCCAGCACAACCAAAAGTTCAACCAACGTAAACCCGGAAGACCGGACTTGCTCCCTGCGCTCGTTCACAAAAAAGAAATCGGAATCTCCTCTTTGACTTACGTGCTTGGAAGTGAATCCGGCACTAAAAGCTTTTAGTGCAGTGCTGAAACGAAGATGAAAGGGTTCCATTGGGTAAAGTACGCGAGAAGAAAGCCCGCCGCTAAAAAAGGAGCGAACGGTACCTCACCACCCATTCTAGAGCCACGAGGCCTGCGTAACAACAGCATTATCCCAATAAGCGCACCGATCCAAAATGAAAAAATAAAGCCAGGAAACGCGGCGGCACCGGTAAGAATCGCGAGACCGAAGGAAAATGGCGCATCGGCGAACCCCATCGCGCGGCCGCGCGACGCAAAGTGGATAAGCGCGAGGAAGAGGGAGAGAAGCAGCGCCGTGGGAAGTGTATAGACGAAGGCGAGCGGAGAAGGAGCGAGTGCAAAACCGGTCGCGGCACTCACCGCGATGAAAACGACGAGGAGCGCAAACGGGAGTATCTGGTGAGCGAGATCGTAGAGTACGAGCGCCAGAAGCACCGAGAGTGCAAGCAGCATAAGCGGGAGCGCGGGAATGGGACCGAGCGTGAGATACGCAACCATAAAAAGAGCGCCCAGCAATAATTCAGCGAGTGGGGCCTTCAAAGAGAGGCGTGCGCCGCAGCAGGTCGCGCGCCCTCCCGAAATAACGTACGAAACAACCGGAATGAGCGCAGAGGACGGGAGCTGAGTATTGCACGCATCGCAGCGCGACCGGCCGACGAGAAAACTTTGGCCGGTATTTAGACGCGCGACGATCACGCCGATAAAGCTTGCGACAATTGCGCCGAGCACAAATAGAGCAACCAGCGAGAGGAAAATCATACGCTCAGTATAGCAAGAACCCGCGGACTGACCGCGGGTTCTTGATCTATGCATTCCTTCCCTCCTAGTTTAGCAGTGCACGGCGGTAGAACCGAGTGCGGTCATAGTCGTCGTCGCCGTACCTGTGCTGTCGACACAGTAGTAGGTTCCGGGCACAGCGGTGAGCGCGGCCGACACCGCAAACGCGGCGCCATTCGCATCGACGTTACAGGTTATGGTACCGCCGCTATTTGCCTTTTGAGCCGCTGCTACTTGTTCCACGACCGTTGGATCGCTAAAAAGATTGTCGGTTGCGGCGCAGTTGCTCTCGACAGTGCTGTTCGTGCCGTAATTACCATTCGTGCTGCTATAAATCCCAGCCTGAGTCCGAATACCGTCTACATCCGACATAATGGCCGCATCATTGCCCTTGCTACGAGCAGTATTGAGAGATGCGAGCACGACCGCCGAGAGAATGCCGATGATGGCGATTACGACGAGCAATTCGATGAGGGTGAAGCCTCGTTTTTTTTCAACATACATACTACTTATTCATTTGCTATGGGCAAGCCGTGAATCCTGCGGCACTGGCGGTGGTCTCAGACTTTGCCGCACCAGTTGAGTCAACGCACCAGTATGTGAGGGTAGCAGGCGCAGTGAGCTTTTGTTCAATCGCGTATGCAGTCGGCGTGTTGCCGCAGATTGGCGCAACGGCCCCAGCGGCGGCGGTCATGCCGGTAACTGCCTTTACAATCACAGGGTCGGAAAATACCGAACCGGAGCAGGTTGATTGGGTGGCGCCGTATGAATTACCGCCGGTACCGCTATAGTAAATCTCCGCTTCGGTCTGGGTAGTCGATATGTCTGACTGGATAGCAGCGTCATTGCCCTTGCTACGAGCAGTATTGAGAGATGCGAGCACGACCGCCGAGAGGATACCGATGATGGCAATAACGACGAGCAATTCAATGAGTGTGAAGCCTCGGAAACGATTATGGTACATAATATTTTGTATGCGACTAATGGCTAAATTGTACTCCATACCGGGCCCGAAAGAAATAGGGGTGTGGACAACAGGGGAAAAGGTAAGAAATGCGTTATTGTAACTCGCGTCTAGGACCTTATCCACTTTGATTTAGATTGCGCCGGCAAGATTGTAGATCGGAAGCAGGACGGCGGCTAGTAGGGTGCCGACACCGAGGCCGAGAAGTACAATCATGACAGGCTCGATAAGGTCGACGAGAGTATCAACTGCGTTTTTTACTTCGCGATTATAGAATTTTGCGAGGGTCAAAAGGATCTTTCCGAGCTCGCCCGTTTCTTCGCCGACCTTCGTCATCGCGACCATGATGCCCGGAATCTCCGGATGTCGCGCGAGCGCGTCGGAAATGGATGATCCGCCCTTTACATCTGCTCCCACATCCTTAAGCACATGTTCGTATGCGGCGTTACCAACGACCGCGCCCGTGATATCAATCGCCTCAATAACCGATACTCCAGAAAGAAGCATGGTTGAAAAGTTGTCCGCAATGCGCGAAAGGTAGAGCTTTTTATAGAGGTCACCAACGTAGGGAACGCTGAGCTTCAGACTGTCGAGCACAAGCTTGCCATGTTCGGTCTTCCCGAGCTGCCACATATAGAAGCCTCCCCCGACAAGTGCAATAAGAACGAAAATGCCGTATTGGACGAGGAAATTTGAGAAATTTATGATAATAGACGTATAGATCGGTATCGGCTGGCCCGAATCAACCAAGACGGCGCTGATCTTCGGGATGACAAGCGTAAGCATGAGTGCCATGACGGCGAAGAAAACCGCGATAACGAAGATCGGATAGATGAGCGCATTCTCGGCCTTGCTCACCAGGTCGTAGGTACGGTCGAGATAGTCGGCGAGATAGTTGAAAGTCTCCGACAGCTTGCCCGATTCCTCTCCCGCTCGCACCATATTCACGTAGAATGTCGAGAAGACTTTCGGGTGGCGTGCGAGTGCTTTGCTGATGGGACTCCCGCCCTGCAAATCGTTTCCGACAGTAGAAAGAACGGTGGCGAGCTGCTTATTTTCAACCTCCGAAGCGAGGAGGCGGAAGACGCGGAGAGCGGAGACCTGAGCCTCGAACAGAGTTGCGATCTGGCGCGAGAGGATAACGACATCCTTGTTGGATACGCGACCAAAGAACGAGAAATTGAGCTCAAGAAACGAATGCTTCTCGGAGGACTCGATCGCCGAGATAATGAGATTGCGCCGCTGAAGCGCTGAAACGGCAACTTCCTTCGACGGAGCATCGATGGTTCCGTCCCGATCGTGTCCGTCCGAGTCAATCGCGTGATAGGTGAAGAGCATAGTGGTTAGAGATAATGATCGAAAGTCTTTGGATCCATCGAATACTCATACGCATGCTCGACCGTCACCTCCCCGCGTTGGACGAGTTCTGCGAGTGAGTGGTTCATATCGATCATACCCTCTTGCGAGGATGTCTGAATAACCGTGCCGATCTCATGCGTCCGCGCCTCGCGGATGAGGGTACTCACGGCGTTGTTGTTGATGAGAAGTTCATATGCGGGAACGAGCCCGCCAGAAATACGCGGAATGAGGCGCTGTGAAAAAATACCAGCAAGACTTCCTGCTAGCTGAACGCGTACTTGCGTCTGCTGTTCTGCGGGAAACATATCGATGATGCGATCGATAGTCTGTGCGGCGTTGTTGGTGTGAAGGGTGGAAAGAACGAGGTGGCCGGTCTCTGCTGCGGTCACCGCAGAGGAGATGGTCTCGTAGTCGCGCATCTCGCCGACCATGATGACATCGACGTCCTCGCGGAATGCACTCTGTAGTGCGGTATGGAAATCAGGGGTGTCTATATGGATCTCGCGCTGATGGATGAGCGACTTCTTCGGTGTAAAAAGATATTCGACCGGATCTTCTATGGTAAGAATGTGTTCCGCACGAGAGTCGTTGATGCGATCGATCATCGTCGCGAGCGTCGTCGACTTACCCTGCCCAACTGGTCCGACGCACAGGAAAAACCCCTGCTCACGCTGCGTGAATACTTCAAGTACGGGAGGGAGATTGAGCTCGGCAAACGTGCTTATAGCGCGCGGTATGAGCCGAAACGCGATCGCGGTCGCCCCCTGCACACGATAGCCGTTCACGCGAAAACGCATATCTGCCTTGTACGCGTAAGAAAGATCGATAGTTTGATCTTTTTTGAATGAGTCCCAACGGTCCGGCGGCACGATGGACTGCAACATCTCCTCGGTCTCCTCTGCGGTAAGCGCGGCGTATTTTGAAAGGGGGATCAGGGCACCTGAAACACGGATCATCGGCGATCCCCCGACGAACACATGTAAATCCGAGCCGCCCTGCGTGACAACGAATTCGAGAAACTCCGAGAGACGTTTGTCAGCGGCCATGCTGTTATTTGGGTCTAGATGCACCTGCCTCAATCGTGCGCAGGGTTTCTGCTAATACTTCAGACGGGATAGCGGACGCCTTAATGACGTACCCGTCGACGGCTAACTGCTTCGCCTTTTCAATATCGGAATCCTGGCCCTGATTCGACAGAATGACAATCTTCGAGGCGGACGCGAGATGCTCTTTCCGCATCACTTCGAGCGCTCCAAACCCGCCAATGCCCGGCATAATGAGATCGAGAAGAATGGCGTCAGGGGCTTTCGCACCCCCCTTCCGAAGCGCGGCGAGGAGCTCTTCGCCACTGCCAAATGCGGTCACCTCATGCCCGGCATTCTTGAACTTGATCGCGTACAGATCGAGAAGGAATCGGTCGTCATCGACAAGATACACGCGGTAGGCCATTGCCAAATAGTATACTACGCTTCCGCGTCAATCCTCCTTCTCTTCGGGGAAAAGTTCTCCACCGAGCGTATTGATCTCCTCGAATGGAATCTCGCCGGTAAGCGCTTTCAGGATAGCGTCCTCCCGCATCGTGAGCATGCCACCAGATCGTGCGGCAGTATACACATCTTCTTCGACCGGTTTTTTCAATACGACCTGTTCAAGATTCTTGTTCATACGCAGTATCTCGAAAACAGCGGTACGACCTCGGATGCCGTTCGGACACTCCTCAGTGGGACTCGCGCGGAAGAACTCTTTAAAGGGAGGCAACGCGCGACGGTATGTGTCAGGCAGGTCCGAGAAATCGCGGTCGAGCAGCATCTTTATGCTCTCGTCGATTGGGAATGGTTTGCCAGCGCCCGGGCAGAGCTTCTGGACCAGTCGCTGCCCGATGACAGCGACGAGTGTCGGAGCGATAAGGAACGGATCGACGCCCATATCGATGAGACGTGGAATCGCGCCGGCAGCGGAATTGGTGTGGATGGTGGAGAATACGAGGTGGCCGGTAAGCGCCGCTTGAACCGCAAGTACGGCCGTCTCCTTGTCGCGGATTTCTCCGACCATGATGATGTCTGGATCCTGACGCAGGATGGAACGGAGTCCATTCGCAAAATCATAGCCGATTTCAGGCCGCACCTGGCTCTGCGAGACACCTGGAATCTCGTATTCAACCGGATCCTCGAGTGACACAACATTTTTCGCCTCGCGATCGGTCTCGGAGAGCATTGCGAAAAGAGTCGTCGACTTTCCCGAACCGGTCGGCCCAGCTATAAGAATGATGCCGAACGGAACTTTCATCATCTCGCGGACCCCGGCGAGCTGCACGCTTGAGAACCCGACCGATTCCAAGGTCGTCGTTGTCGCCGACCGATCGAGAATACGCATTTCCACCTTCTCGCCATACTCTGTCGGAAAGGTAGAGACACGGAAGTCGACTCGGCGCTTGTCGACGGTCGCCGAGAAACGGCCGTCCTGAGGTTTGCGCTTCTCATCGAGGCGCAATTTTGCGAGGATCTTGATGCGCGCAACGACCGCTTCGTGCACCTTGCCCGGCAGTTCGATCGAGGTATGTAATTCGCCGTCCAGACGAAAACGAACCTTAGTATTAGTGGGGGACGGCTCGATATGGACATCAGATGAGCGCCCCTCGATGGCATACCGTAATATAGTGGAGACGATCTTTGTGACGGGTGCATCCTCTTGGCCAGAGAGATTGAGCGAATCATCGCCCGAGACTGGCGCGCTTTCAGGCGAGATACCCGCATCCGATTGCTGCCGTCTGCCACTCGACGGCTTTGAAACTGTCTCGTATTCAGAAAGAGCACTCCCGACCTCGCCCGAGATATTCTTATATGCGCCAAGGACGCGATCAAAGTCCTCCTTGGTAATGAGAACAATCTTGTAGGGCATGCCACTTTTGCCAGAAATAAATTGCAGAGCATCAATCGACTCGATGTTGTCGGGATCGGTGATACCGACCTCGAGCGCGCCGTCGACGATATCAAGAGGCACGAATCCATAGTGGCGGGCCGAATCAATCGGAATGTACCCGAGTACCTCTCCGTCGGCAGGCGGATCGCCCAATATACGTGTAGGAATTCCGTATGCCTCGCCCATTGCCGCAAGCGCGTCAGGAAGCAAGATACTGCGATCGGCAAGCGCCTCGGCAAGCGGACGCTTTTTAACGAGTTCAGCCTCAATCTTCGCACGCTCGCTTGCAGGAAGAAGACCTTTATCAACAAGAAATCCGAGAAAATTCATTCCTTAATTTCCACCGAGCGCGGATGTCTTCGTCGTGGTTCCATTTGCCGTCGGGATGGTCCCTCCGCTACTCGAGAATGGCGCGAGCGGATCAAGACGTCCTGAAGATTCCGGCGAAATCGGCGTCGAAATGTCAACGAGCGCACTGAAGCGTGGATCCGAAAATATGTCCGTATTGAATGATATTGGTTGGAGCTCGCTGACCAAGGTTTCAAACTGCACTTGTGCGGGACTCGCTGCCGCGCTTGCGGACAGCGGCGGCTGATTCCCCGTTCCGGTAAAGAAATACCAGTAGGCACCCGCAGCAATAACGAGCGTGGCGAGGATGATATAGAGAGTGTTTGGTTTCATATTTATGAATATAAAAGCTCGATCAGCGCAGCCAGTAGATGCGTATCGTCATCTGGTAGCCATAGACGCCGGTATCAGAACCCTTGATGACGATATCCTGGACATCAAGCAGGCGTTCGCTTTTCTCTATGGCACCGAGGAAGGCTTTGAAGGCACTGTAAGTGCCGATGGCGGAGAGTGAGAGATCGACCGAACCGACCGGGCTTACAACCGGATTTGGCAATGCGCTCACTACCGCGCCAGAATTTGTCGACCCCGTCGAAGCGGTGTTCGACGTAATGTCGACGCTGGAAAGCGAAAGTCCGCTGCTCGCAGCAAGTGCATTCAAATCCAGGATTAAGCCGACGTTATCGACCGAGTCGGGAAGGAGTGTGGTGAGCCCAGTGAGATCCGTGGGATCAATTGCATCGCGCGCTGCAGCGAGCTGATTCTGCTGGTTTGTATATTCGGTTGCAGCGGCAAGCGCCTGATCATCGGAGGCGATGGTTGCTTGCTTTGCCGCTATCGAACCGGACCATGTCGGGTTCACGTAGGCAAAGAATATACCGACGGCAACCAAGAGTGCGAGCGATGGCAGGATACGGCTGTTCATGGCGAAAAGGCGATGAGCTTGGGGTCGAGCGAGGCGGAAATGGAGAAAGAGACGGAGTTATCCTTATTGATGACGATGTTGGAGAAAATGGCATCCTTTATGCGGCCGTCTGCTGCAAACGCCGCAGATGTCGCCGCAAGTGCATTGAAGCTTCTGGCGATGCCGGAGCCGTCGAAACTCGCATTTCCAGCGCTATCGAATGAGAGGTGCAAAGTGGTAAAACGAACGGTGGTCGGCAGGATGGTCTCAAGGAGCGTGAAGAAGCCGGAAAAAGCGACATGGTTCGTGAGAAGCGTCGTTGCGGAATTCAGGCGATCGCGCAGCCGCACGAAGTCGGTGGCAGTCGTCGGGTCAATAGCTGCCTCGGCCTTCGAGAGCGCAGCATCCTTTGACCCCTGCTGGTTCGCAAGAATCTGGTCGTACGCAAAAACGCCGAGCGCAAGCAGAAAAACAAGACCGAGAACCCCGTACGCAAAGAGAGCGAACGCGCCGGAAAAATCGCTTCGAAAGCGGCGCGCGGAGACGGATGCCGTTTGCGGGACAAACGATGTCGGAATCGTAGGGGGAAGGTCCATTTCTTCTCCAGTATACGATACGCGCGCAAGAAACGCGCGGAGCATCTGTGCAAAACGTTCGCTGTTATTCAGGTCTCTCCAAGCTTCCGAAGTGCGAGACCGACCGCGACCGCAAACTCGGGACCGATCTCTTCAAGAACCGGGCGCATAAAAGCCGGGGCTTCGGTTTTCATAAACGGGTTTGCCACATGTACATCGATTGAGAAGATGCGTTTCGCATATGCGCCAAGTTCTTTCGTGATACCGCCGCCGCCTGTGAGCACGATAGAGGCGATCGCTTTCTTATGTGCCGTCTCGTATTGCATAAGAACACGGCGCGCCTCCGAGAAAATACGCGAGAAAACGAGTTCGGTACTCCCACTGGTGTCAGCGCCGCCAATGCCTTCCTGCTTTTTAAGCACTTCGGCCCGAGCGATGGAGAGATTGTCTGAAACTGATATGGCGCGTGTGATGTCTTGGCTCCCAGCGCCTATCGCGTGCGAGAGCGCAACGACACCGTGTTCAATGACATACGTCTTTGTTGAAGCCGCGCCGACATCAATCACCATAACCGGCTTTACTGGCTCGTCAACTACCGCACGAATGGTACTGAATATTTCAATTTCATAAAAGTTTGCAGAGAGTCCCGCATTCGCGACGACCCGCTGCAGGAGCGCGAGCTCATTATTGTGGACAGCGACCAGAAGCACTTCTACCGTTTCCCGTTTAGTCGCGGCCCCTTCTGCATCCTTCTCTGCAAATTGCGCAGGATCCCCTTTCGGCACAATGAACCAGTCGAGCTGCACCTCGCTCACTGGCACGGGAATATACTTGCGAGCTTCGAGCTCGATGACGGTTTTTTGTTCTGCCGGATCCTTGCGGTATGGCAAACTGACAAGTGTGAGGAGCGAGCGCGCAAACGGTATCGAGACGCCGCAGCTTGTCGTCGTTACTTTCGCTTCACGCAAGAGATCTTTCAACGTCTCAGATATCTGCTCCGCGGAAAGATTCGTCGCCTGCCCGACCTCGGAGCCGCCGTATGGACCGAGCGCGAGCTCTCCGTAGGTCTCGAGCACTGCCTGCCCGCGATCCTTGCGCAGTTGAACGACTTTTAAGGATGAAGAGCCAATATCAACGCCTAGAACACTTTTCTCCTTTTTCACGAAGAAAGAATCGAGAAATGCCATGCGAGAATGATACCATGTCACGCTTTTTTGACTCCCTCTTCCCTCTTCATGTGGATGAATGCATTCTGCAAAACATTTCAGACGAGATATTTCTTGCGCTGGTTGTCTAACTTCTCGTATCAGCCACGAGATCTGAAACGGTTATACTCCCTCTTTTAAATTGCTCTGGTACGCGCAACGATACGCGAGGCTAAGTTATCACATGGACAGTTGTGCTTTGTAAATTCTTTTCGAAGCGCTCGCTGTATACCTGCGTGAAGCCGATGGTGAATTCCACAGCCATGTCATCACCACCCCGGCGCGACACCCTAGTCTGTTGTCAGCGCGCTCAAAAACTGGTCCAACACATATAGTCTTCCTCGCTCTCACACATTAAATTTGGTACCCTGCTTCTTATGGATGGGTGACTGAGCGGCCGAAAGTACCACACTGCTAACGTGGCAGGGGCGTTACAACCCCTCGAGGGTTCGAATCCCTCCCCATCCGCAATACATAGGACAGGACTAGATTTATCAAAATTATTTTGGGCTTCACGCAGTGAAGCCCATTGTGGTAGAGCCACGCCGCGCGCTTCGCGCGTATGTAAGGAAAGGTTGGAGCCGAAGATTTTTTGGAGGGAGAGTTTTTTGGAGGGGAGGTTGTCTGTTTTTGCTATTTCCTCCAGCATTGAAGCGTCCTTTATGAAATCCCGCAGAGGTTGGAGCCAAAGCGTAGCGTCATGTTCCAGTCGGGCGATCTGTTCCTCGGCCGACTTGCGCTCGGACATCAGGCCACGCTTGCGGGTAAGGAACGTGTCGCGGTCTATGTCTTGCTCGGAATAGAGATCAACGAATCGGCTCATCTTGCCGTCCAGTTGGGCGATCTTCACTCGGAGTTCTTGCACGGCCGTCATGGCAACGGACTCGGCTTTCTGCTCGTCCTCGTTAGCCATGCGACATAGCTCTTGCGGCCAATCCGTAGGCATAACGTAGAGCGAAAGCAGATCGGAGAGCTGAACGCTCAATGCCTCCTCGCGGATATATGACTGCGAGCATAGGCCGCGTTTCTTAGTACAACGATAGTAAACGTATCGGTGGACGTTGCCGTTCTTCTGGTGCTTCGTTATGACTTCTCCGGTTATCATTCCGCCGCACTCGCCGCAACGCATGATGCCGCACAACGGTTGCGGCTCGTTCTTGGGTTTGTGCCGTTGTCTGCCGCGTAGTTCTAAAACGGCCTGCACCTTATCGAAAAGCTGCTTGGATACGAGCGGGGTATGCACGCCTTTGTATATCTCTCCGGAATACTCGAAATGGCCGTAGTAGAAAATGTTTGTGAGCATCTTCTTGATGCTGTCCTTCTTTAAAGGTTTGTCGCCACTGCTGCCGGACTTATTTATCTTCTTGGTTCTCACGCTCCGCTCGTACAGAAAGGCGGCGATGTCCTCGAAACGAGACTTATTCTCGGCGTACAGCTCGAAAGCCGCCCGTATCGCCGGAGCCTTGCGACGATCAACTTCAACCCGCTTAGTACGCGGATTGTTTATGTAGCCCAACGGAGCAAGCCCCGGATACTCGCCGCGTCTTGCCTTCTCCCGTTGTCCGCGTTTCGTGTTCGCGCTCAAGTCGCGGATGTACTGATTCGCCATTCCCAACTCAACGGACATCATCAACACGTTATCGGCCGGGAGAAAACTGCGGTCGTGGGTTTGGATGTGCTGAATGACGCTTTGTTGCAAGAGCCAACTGATCTGGCCGCCGTCTACCGGATTGCGAGCAAGGCGGTCAATTTTCCAACACACAATACCCTGTGCTTCTCCTGCGATGAGTCGCCGGATCATATCGTTGAATACCGGACGGCCGGGCATCTTGGCGGACTGCTTCTCCACGAACTCCGCCACAATCTGCAATCCGTCGTGTTTGGCGAGAGAGCGCAACTCGGAGAGCTGCGCGTCTATCGAGAGGACTTGCTTGTCCTCGACATCGGTAGATTTGCGGGCGTAGAGGAAGTAGGTAGACATAAGGGAAGGTATTTTTACATCATTAAGAATATACCAAACTGGTATATTCCACAATCGACTATAGCGTGATAGTATAACTATGTCGAAAAAGTATTTACCAAAGTATCAAAAACTAACACAAAGGCTCCGCACAGCTCGCCTTGAAGCAGGACTAACTCAAGTAGAGGCGGGTAAAAGACTTAGGAAACCGCAAGCGTATCTTTCCAAGATCGAGCGGGGCGAACGCGGAATTGACGCGGTAGAATTGGGAGAGTTGGCGAAGGTGTATAAAAAATCAGTTGATTACTTTATAAAATAACAATATGCTTTCTCAAATCTTCACTTTTGCATTAGGTGCGGCGAGCGTTTTCTTCTTTTACGAAAACAGTTTTTTGATTGCTCTTGTTTTATTCACATGGTTTCTTTCGCGTCTGTTTGGGTACAGTCTCACGAAGATGTTTGAAGGCATAGGTCATTCGGAAGTAGAGAGGCAATCCAACATATCTATTGAGTTAAAGATGAACGTGGCGGCAATTCTAAACCACGATTCAGTTTCTTCATTGTTCGATAAATTAAAAAGTGGCAAAAAGCCGATCTGGCGTAAAAATGCAGAATTTAAATTCGCAGATAAAAAAGCATGGGTTGAACAAATAGTCGAAAATTACAAAAAGAAATATAAGAACGATAACGATTATACTGATGAGAAAAGCGGCGTAAGGTATGTGTGGGAAAGTGTTAAATACAACATCAAAAATAATATTTTGTGGGAAAATGGTCAGGTAGATTTTAGCGATAGTATCACTCACGAAATATTCATTCCGTACGAATACGCGGAAGACAAAGAGGATGGCTTCTTTCAGGACATTAGTGAAGGGATACGAATAAGATTTCTCGTTGTAAACGGGATGATAAAAGTGCAGATTGGCAACTTCAGTAAAGAAACGAGTCCGCAAATCTATAGGGATGGGCTTGCGGTCTATAAAACTTGGGAGACGATAACCACTTTCTCGCTGATGTATGTTTTTCAAGGACTTCCGACTAATTACTTAAATCTCTCAATGTATGCGACCGATTCTTATAAAAAATTACTAAGCAACGACCCATCCAAGGATTTCACAAAAGATTGGAAGGAACTTAACGCTGAAATTGCTAACTACAACTATCTAAAAACGCAGTTTGCGATAGATTCATCAGTAAGCGGAAAATTTCTTGAAATATATAAGAAGTTTAACGGCAAAAGCCTCAAATATTTAGGCGAAGAGAAATTTATCGACCCATACAAACGGAAAGACGATGATACTTATTATGAACCGGGTTGGATGAAGGATAACAGTATCCACTATCTAAATAATTACCTCTCTGTATCTATTGCTGACTATAAAGATCAGAAGGAGAAAAACGAAAAATACTATTACACTGACTATCACGAAGAAACCCCGTAAGATAATGTTCATCGAAAAACATGGTGTACAGCACAGAACGCCAAGCATACGATACTCACTTTAACTACATTGGCTGTCTTAGCGACCTGATGGATGGTGTCCTTCTGCGATACAATGGCAGTCTCAAAAAGGCGGCATTGCCGTATATTGGAGAGAAAGATAATCTCATTTCTCTCACGAAAAAATCTCTGAATGACGAGTTGGCAATCGTCAATATTGATGAGGACTATTCGTACGCTTCTACTTCTTGGCTACCTATAAAATCTTATTATCTGATATTCAACGTACTACTCACTATTGAATACGTATTCAACCCTCAAAAACATGTCTTCCGTACAGGTCATTCTTCTTGTGTTGACGAGTTCACAAGGAAACTTCAAAGGGGTGAGATTGAGTTTTCAGAGCCGACTCTAAACCAAGTCTTTGACGGTAGTATTCTTGATTATAGAGTAGCGGCGGGAGCAAATCTTAGCAGCAGAACTTCAACAGCTGATATGTATAAAATGGCACTTCGCAAGATAGCCCACTACAAAGAGGAAGATTGGAGGAGAAAAAATAGTATTAACCTTCGGAAAAGTACTCACAAGATCAAATACAACAATTACCTTAGAAAAACCTTGCTCGTTTCGATTTTTG
The DNA here is from genome assembly GCA_035533615.1 of Minisyncoccota bacterium. Lineage (GTDB taxonomy): Bacteria > Patescibacteriota > Minisyncoccia > Phycocordibacterales > Phycocordibacteraceae > C7867-001. Next base: position 252 of record DATLTM010000023.1, on the reverse strand, counting down.
ATTTCCCATATTACATGAGAATAAGATCGAACTATAGAGACTTCGCCTTTATTGACGGCATTAGCACTGCAGAAACGGCGGAGTACTTCAAAAAATATTTTAATTTTACAGCTAGATTTGTGAGGGCACTCGAAAAACTCAAGAAAGATTCAATCACAGCTCGTAGTTAGGGAGTTTCGCCGATTTCAAAGTGGCGAAAAAATAAATTGCCTATTAACACGCGCACGGGTGGTGTGGGGCAAGTGTTATATC
>DATLTM010000022.1:0-8145 GCA_035533615.1 Minisyncoccota bacterium | reverse complement strand
GTGCTAGCTGTAAAATTGCCGCTTATCTTTTTGAGCTTTTCAAGAAACGGAATCATTGCTGCAAGTATAGCAGCAAAATCGACAGCACCGCCGATCGCCGCTGGTTTTCCTGTGCACGCGTCCTGTTAGACCGCTGCGTATCGGCCGTCTTTAAGGCGCTTAAAATACCGCGAATCGTTCAGATTCACGAGGATAGTATTGTCCTTGACGAACCGCGCTTTCTTCACCTGCTTAATTATCTCCTCTTTCTTCATCGGGCCAGTCCGTTCAAGCGCTTCGCGGATGACATCACGCACGACGCCGGGCGTATAACCCCATTCGGTGAGCGCGTACAGCCCGCGACCCACAAGCACAAAACGTGGATCCTTAATGAGTTCGTTATGTGTCGTCGCGATATGAGCTTTCTTTGAAAAAAGCGTTCCGATTGCTTTCGCAACCGCGGAGAAGTGCATTGGCGCACCGTGACGCTTGACTGCGAGATATGCGTAGTCGCGGATGCCCTTGATGCGGATGGCTGGCGCAGACGTGCGACCCCATTCAGAGAGCGGATTGCTGGCAATGCGCTTTGAAAGAGAGAGCCAGCGCTTCAGAATCTCTTCGTTCTTGTACGCGTCGTTCACGTCTTTCAGCTCATCGAGGAATCGATCGAGTAATTCAGCTTCGGTCAATACTTCGTCATCGGACAGCGAGACGTAAAGTTTTGAGAGCGCATCATGAATATGTTTCGCCGTTGCTGCGTCCACATGCCAACGCGCAAGAAAATCGTTCGTCTCCCGTTCGCGGAAAAAGGCGGAATCGAGCATGAGGAAAAAACGGAATCGGTTACGGCTCTTTTCGTCCTTCCCAAGCGAGGCAAGGAGCACATCTTCGGGAACGATAGCTCCAAGCGAATCGATGTAGCGCGCGATCTCTTCGAATGCGGCACGTGACTCTTTAAAAGCTTTGCTCGCGCGTGCAGCGTCAAGCCCGGCTGCCTCTATCTGGCGGACGCGTTCGCGCGTGATACCGGAACGGTCACCGATTGCTTCTAGAGTTTCGCGTTTCGAATCCGCGCCGAGACCAAAACGGCGGATGAGAATCTCGCGCGCGCGTTCCGGAGCGGCGGCGAGAAGACGCTTTACGAGCGCGACACTGTCAAACGAAAACGGAACCGCCCGAACGGCATCCTTCGTCTTTCCCTGTTTTACGGTTTTACTGACCTTAGTCATGTGGTCTAATTTATAGCAAACACCTTATAAAGAGTCAATTGCGCGATTATACCACGAGATTCAGAATCCTGCCAGGTACAAAAATGATCCGTTTGGGCTCCTTTCCGTCGAGTACTGTGGCAACCGCTGATATATGCAGCGCCCTTGCAACCGCCTCGGCTTCGGGAGCATCAACCGGAAGCACCAGTAGACCGCGACGTTTTCCGTTTACTTGAACCACAATCTCGTTTTCGGTCGCCAGAACAATTGCAGCAACAGGCCATGCCTGCTGATGTACGCTCCCTTCTCCCCCCAACTTCTCCCAAAGATGTTCGGCGAGGTGCGGTGCAAATGGCGCAAGCATGATAACGAGCTGGGCACACTCTGTTTTCGAAACAGAGGATGCCGCCTCAAGCTCGTTTACGAGTATCATAAGCGCTGCAACACTGGTGTTGAACTTGAATCGGTCGCCATCATCGGCAACCTTCACGCTCGTTTTTGCAAGCGCCTGCCGTATACGGGGACGTATGAAGTCCCCATCATCTTGGGACTTCATACGTCCCCATTTGTCGACGAGGTGATTTACCCGCTCCAAGAACTTGCGCATACTTGCAACGCCGTCTAAATTCCACGGATAGCTATTCGGTTCATTGTACGGTCCGATGAACGCGAGGTAGAGGCGAACTGCATCCGCCCCATACTTCTTGACGAAATCATCGGGATTGATGACATTCCCTTTTGACTTACTCATCTTCTGTCCGTCAGGACCCATAATGAGCCCACGATTAAATCGTTCCGTAAAGGGCTCATCGATCGGAACAAGCGCGAGGTCATAGAGGACTTTTATGAAGAACCGCGCATAGAGGAGGTGCATTGTGGTGTGTTCGCTACCACCCGAGTAACGATTGATCGGCAACCATTTTTTCATATGCGCCGCGTCGGAAAAATCGCGCGTATCGCTCGGGTTGAGATAGCGGAGAAAGTACCACGAGGAATCCACGAAAGTGTCGAGTGTGTCGTATTCCGGCGTCCACCCCTCTCCGAAAATATGTACGACGCGCTCCTGTAATTCTCTTGACGACGCGAGCGGTGCTTTCCCCGTTGGTTTGAAATCGACATCGGTCGGCAGGAGCCAGGGTAGGTGTTCAGCGGGGATCGCGTGTGGCTTCCCATCAGGGTCATATACAATCGGAATCGGGCAACCCCAATAACGCTGACGGCTCACAAGCCAGTCGCGCAAACGATACTGCGTCGTACGCTCACCACCAACCGCTGTGACAATATCCCACATCGCTTCTTCACTGTTCCTGCCAGAAAATTCTCCAGAGTTCGCGAGAATACCGTCTCCAGTATAACAAACACCTTCGATGGGCACTGTTATTTTCTCTTTGTATTCCGAATTTTTCTTCTGCTCTTCAGTGATTGGATTAATGACGTACAGAATTGGTAATTCCATTTTTTTCGCGAACTCGTAGTCGCGCTCGTCGTGGGCAGGAACGGCCATCACGGCACCAGTGCCGTAAGAATTGAGGACATAGTCGGCAACGTAGATTGGGATCTCTTCTTTGGTCGCCGGATTAACCGCTGAGACACCTTCCAGCCTTACGCCAGTCTTCTCTTTGTTCTCACTGCGCTCGCGCTCGGTCCTCTTTGCCGTCGCGCTTATATAGTCCTCAATTTCTTTTTTATTCGAAACGGCATCTAACAAAAATGAAACAAGCTGATGTTCTGGTGCGAGCACGATGTACGTCGCGCCGAAGAGAGTATCAGGCCGCGTGGTGAATATTTTTATCTTCTCATCGCGGCCTGCAATAGGGAATTCTAGGTATGCGCCCTGGCTTTCGCCTATCCAGGAGCGCTGCGCCTCTTTTATTTCTTCGCGCCATGGAAGATCTTTCAGGCCGGCAAGAAGCCGCTTCGCGTAGTCGGTTATTTTGAGGAACCATTGAGTGAGCCGTTTCTCCTCTACTGGCGTGCCGCAGCGCTCGCAATGACCGTCTATGACCTGTTCATTGGCGAGGACGGTCTGGTCCTTGGGACACCACTTCACCGCTGCCTCGCGGTGCTCTGCAAGTCCGTGTTCAAAGAGTTTCGCGAAGAGCCATTGCGTCCACTGATAGTATCTCGGGTCACATGCGACGACTTCTTTGCTCCAGTCGAACGATGCACCCATGCTCGCGAGCTGGGTACGCATGCGTTCGATGTTTTTGTATGTCCATTCCTTCGGGTCTACACCATTTTTGATAGCCGCATTCTCAGCGGGCAGGCCGAACGCATCGAAACCAATCGGGAAAAGCACATTCTTCCCGCGTGCGCGGAGCAAACGTGCATAGATATCGGTCACGGCAAATGCGTACCAGTGCCCGATGTGGAGGTCTCCGGATGGATACGGAAACTCCACAAGCAAATAGTACGGTTCTCTGGATTCGTCCGCGAGGTCGGCGCGATAGAGATCGAGACCCACCCATTTCTCTTGCGCTTTCTTTTCTATGTCGCGATGATCGTACGCCATACAGCCTTTTAAGTACGTAACGTACGTATGTCGGGAGCTCGATTAATCGCGGAAGCGACGCCAGCCTATGTATAGAAGAGCGAGAAGACCGACCGTGCTGATGATAAGGCGTATCCAGTTACCGGCATTGCCCCAATACTGCGCCGAGCCTATGATGAGTGCGACGACACCGCCGTAGGAGAGGCCGGACGAGACGATGGAGGAGCCGAGCGGCACAAATCCTATGATAAGCGCGATGATGCCGAGGCCGACCATGAGCACGAAGGCGTAGAGCGCATACGTCTCTGCTGCGGCTTGGTACGGCTCCTGACACTTGGAATACATATCGCAGTAGCCAGTTAACTTTGGTGATACGACACCAGGAGCAGGTGCCGGAGAATATGCAGACCAGATACCGCCTTGTGCGTCGCAGGTCACTGCATCGGTTGGTGTGACCATCGGCTGTACGGGACAAAAGTCGTTATAGTTCGGCGCTGGGTACGCAAGCGCAAGCACGACATTAAAAAAGATGTTCAGAATGACGACGATACCGAGCAGGAGTGCCCAGCGAACGAACTTCGGCTGTTTCGGTGTGACGGGTGTTTCCATATGGATTGCATTATACCACAAATGATAAACCCCATCCTCCTGCCATCTTTTTATCAAGCCCCATGAAGAAAGACCATTACGTCGCCGTCGGAAACAATGTAGTCCTTCCCTTCGGTCCGAACGAGACCTCTGTTCCGGGCGGCAGCATAGGAACCAAGTTCCAAAAGCTTGCTCCACTCGATAACTTCCGCGCGGATGAACTTATCTAAAAAGTCATTGTGTATGGCGGCACCTGCAGTGGGCGCTGTACTTCCACGCGGAATCGTCCATGCCCGCGTCTCATCTGTGCCGGTGGTAAAGAATGAAATGAGCCCAAGGATTTCGTACGCCCCGCGAATAAGGCCAGCGAGGCCATCTTCGGAAACACCGAGTTCTCGACGGAAGCCTTGCCGATCGTTATCGGCGACATCGTTTAACTCGCACTCCGTTGCAGCGTCGAGAAAGATATATCGTCCGCCGAGCGTTTGTATGAGCTCGTACGCGCGCTTCGCACGGCCGTCATTGATTTCATCAAGATTATGCCCACCGCTTTTTTTGTTGAGTGCGTAGAGCATCGGCTTCATCGTAAGAAGATTCAGGTGCGTGACAAGCTTTATCTCGTCTTCTGTGAGTCCAGCATGGAGAGCGAATTTTCCTGCCGCAAAACTTCGGGAAAGTTTCGCTAGCACCGCATCCTCGGCAATGGCATCTTTACGGCCTGCCTTCACATCACCCGCTATCTTGTCGCGACGCTTACGTACCTGTTCGGCATCAGCGAGCACAAGTTCTAGATTGATGATCTCTATGTCTTTGTACGGCTCAACGCTTTGCTCAACGTGCAGCACGTTCGGATCGTCAAAAAAGCGAACGACATGAAGTATCGCATCCGCTTCTCGGATATTCGCAAGAAATTGGTTTCCGAGTCCTTCTCCCTCTGCGGCACCCTTCACGAGTCCTGCGATATCCACAAATTCTATCGCTGCCGGAATTATTTTTTCGCTCTTCGAGAACGCAGCCAGTGCGCCAAGACGTTCATCCGGAACGCCGACAACGCCGACCGACGGATCGATAGTACAGAACGGATAATTCTCCGCCGGCACCGACGCCTTCGTAAGCGCATTAAAAAGCGTTGACTTCCCAACGTTCGGTAGGCCGACTATGCCTATCTTAAGCATATTACTCACTATTGCCTTTTTCTACATAAACTTCAAGTCACAGAGCGCTCTATAGAGGACGTTTCTTCCCTCTGAAAACACCTTCTACTTCACTATCTGTAGAAGAAAAGTTAATCACTTCACAATTAGCTAATCCCTCCTCTTCAAAGATTTCCCTAATCGGATAGACAAGAGCATTTTCATGACCGAACGCTAAAATTTTTACTTTCTTCCCCTCACTCTCAAACTGACTAGACTTCTTCTCTGCCCAACGAAGGAGTCGTAGCATGTTCCTAAAGCTCGTCCTGTATAGATCTAAAGCACTGGAGACTTCAGGGACTAATTCTTTTATTCTCTCGCCATGCTTAATGAAGTTTGCACCAAAGGTCCCTTGATCATCCCGTCCTCCAGTCCGGTGATGGGAGCTTAATCGTGAAGTTGAACGGAATCCCCTTCCCCCTCCCTGGCCCTAAAAATTGGCCGCTAGCGAACAGGCTATGCCTATCTTAAGCATGCTACCCACTATTGCCTTTTTCTATGCAAACTTCAAGTTGTGAAGCGTTCTATGAAGAACGTTCCTTCCCTCTGAAAAGTATTCTGTTTAGCGTTCTTTCTCATATTATTTTGTTGTTATCTCTAGCAATCGCACGAAGCGAAGATCTAAGGCCAGCTAGCTGAAGTGTAGGGTATCTCTTTCGTATCTGCCCATTTCCGAAAGTCTTCATTCCTCTTGAAGCGCTCCTTGCGCAGGAGGAGCAGGATGCTGTCCTTCCATTCGGCATCGACATACGTGTCATACTCATAGTCCTCGTGGCCCCAAAATTCCATCGGTATAGAACCAAGGTCATGGGAGTCGAAATTCAGACGGCCGTCGTCAAGAATATGAATCTTGTCCCAACTTGTACCTTTCTTGTCTCTCCTCTCAAATAACGTTATATCTTTTATCTTTTGCATACTTTTTTGTTCTTAATCCTGCTAATGCTCATAGGCTCTTGGTGCGGACGAGGCAAACAAAAAAGCGACTAAGAGATTTAATCGAGCCCGACCGGCTCAATGAAATCTCCCAACCGCCTTTAGCGACCAGTCGTGCAATGACATATGGCTTCCCGCAGATTTCCCAGGTTACCTACTTTTTCGAGAGACATGCACGGTCCGAATTAATGGCACGGACTACCCCTTTAATAATCAACGAACTACTCTTGCAGTGTAGCACCTTTTGACCTATCTCGTAAGAAGAGGAAACGGGCTGATTGGAGTATGGCATAGAAAATCGCGGTCGCAACGATAAAAAAAGCGATGACAGTACCGAAGGAGAGGGGCGGAAATATTCCAAACACGAGATATGCAAGAAACCACCACCCCGCAAAGAGGATTGCGCTACCGAACGGAAAAGAGATGCGGCGTCGCGAGAGAGCCCATGAAACGCCAATGATGATAAAGGCAAGAGCAACAAGAATCCAGTAACTCGTCGACAGCGCGGGCTGCAGCGCCGCCTGAAGCATGTAGGCGGCAATGACGAGCCCGAGCGAAGAGAGCAGTAAGAGTAACATCCCAAAGCGTAGTCCGTTTGCAATGAAGCGCAGGTGCGCACGCTCTGCTGTATCGATATTCCCGTCTCGCATGGCATGGACGTACGCGAGTTCGCCCCAGACGACTGTGCAGGCGCCCACAATCGCACCAAGTGCCTGGAAAAACACAAGAAGAGAGACAATCGCCTCCATATTACTTCTTCTGCATGAGCGCGGAAAGTTCGATGCGGTATTTCTTCATCACCTCCATCGCTGCCTTCATCTCGCCCTCACCGCCCTTCTTCCGACGCTCGATCTCCTCGCCAATCTTCTTAAAGAGCCTTGGGTCTTTCGTGACGAGCGCGGTCATTTGCTCGCGCTGTGCCTCCGGCATATCCTTTAGCTTCCATTTTGCATACTGATTGAGAAAAAAACTCTGGATAGACATAGGGGATATCTAAGAAAGATTCTTGCGAAGATGGAAGCCTCGGATGGTACGTACGGTAAAATAGAGCGCGAGAAGCGCGAGAAGCGCGAGCGCCTCGACGTAGGTGAACGAGGGATCGAAGACATCCATTCCCGCGCGATAGTGGTCAACGGCCGTTACGCCGAACAAGAATGTCCCGTACATGGCAATGAACGCATTCATCCAATGAATCCAACCCTGTGCCGGGTTTGTAATCCCAGCGGCGATGACAAGCACGACCGCAGAAAGAACCGCTCCTGTTGTCGAAAGCGGGAGATTGGCACCAACCGATTGTGCGACGATAAGGATGACTGCACTTAAGACAAAAAGCACCCGAGTTTCATTGCCATGATAATGTCGTATCTCCGGGCGATTGGGAACGATCAATTCATACTCGCCACCGCCCTCGTCGTTATCAGAGTTCATACGCCCTAGTATACGCTTTATGGGATATCTGCAAGGGCGCTGCTGGGATACTCACACCCCCATGGGGACGGGGCACGCAGGGACTTTCTATACGGTATACTGAACCAGTAGAGTTAGTAGTTATGAAATTAAATCAATTATGGCAATAAACGCAGCTCTATCAAAACCGCTTACCCTTTCTCCAGAATTGGAAGCAGTCGTTGGCGCAGGCCCGATGCCGAGGACCGAAGTAATCAAACAGCTCTGGGTCTATATAAAAAAGCATAATCTTCAGAATCCAGCGAACAAGAGAAATATTCTCGCCGATGACAAGCTAAAGGCGATA
>DATLTM010000021.1:0-5480 GCA_035533615.1 Minisyncoccota bacterium | reverse complement strand
GAGAAAATAGAGATTGAAGTAGCCGAAGGACGCGAGCGTGCCGGCGATAAACGCAACTACCGGCCCCTCGATGAGAGACAACGGAAGGAGTATCCAATAGCGATACTGTAGAATGAGTGCGGTGATGAGTGAAACGGACATTGTTTCAGGTCAGTATACCGCGGTGCTATGATAACGCTATGAATCGCGCACTGCTCTTTGGCGCTTTTTTATTGATACTCGTTCCAAGCTCAGCATACGCCGCAAAAACGAACCCGCCATTCGAGATCTCTGGATGGATTCCCTACTGGCGAGAAGCGACAGGCACAATCGATACACTGTCGCATATTCAGGATTTCACGTCGGTAATGCCATTCGGCTACATCGTCCAGAATGACGGATCGCTCTATGACGCATTTGGCTTCGCCGCTACCTCTTCCACCTCAATTCCGAACCTGCTGCGCACCGTTGCCCGCGCTGAGAAAGTGAAAGTGGTGCCGACAGTGATGTGGAGTAACGGTACGGCTATCGACCGGATCCTGCGCTCCGCGCCCCAGCGCATCGCGCTTGAGAAACGCATCGCCGCGCTCGCGAAAACCAAAAACTTCGACGGCATCGATATCGATTTTGAAAATAAGCCGATACGAACGCGGCCATATTTTTCTCTTTTCCTCAAAGGACTCTATGAGCGCATGGGACAAAAATGGGTCTATTGCAGTATCGAGCCGCGCACGCCGCCCTCGTCCGCGTTTGCAGTATTGCCGACGACGCTCGACTATGCGGACAACTATTTCGCTATCAATAAGTACTGCGACCGAGTGGAAATTATGGCCTACGATCAGGATTCTGTCGATCTCAAGCTGAATGCCGCGGCAGGCTCCGCACCTTACATCCCCGTCGCCGACTCGAGATGGGTGCGGAAAGTAGTAACCATGGCGGCGCAAATCATCCAGAAGAAAAAAATTATAATCGGCATCGCCACCTACGGTTATGAATACGATCTTGTTCCACTTACCCATGGCTACCGCTACAATATCGATTGGGCATTCGACCCTGACTATGCCACTACTCTCGCGTCCGAACTCGGTATTTCGCCTGCGCGCAATGCTGCCGGTGAAATGAGCTTCGTCTATGCGCCGACAACGACGCCTCAATTAGCGAGTGCCGTCCCGGGCCCACTTCACATCGTCTGGTGGAGCGACGCAAACGCTGTGAGCGACAAGATAGCTCTGGCCAAGTCGCTCGGCGTCCGCGGCATCGCTCTCTTCAAACTCGACGGTGGCGAAGATCCTGGAATTTGGAATATTCTTCCTCTTACTCCGTAAAACTTTCGTCACTCCCGCTCTTGAATCTGTCCGATACTAAAGTCTTCGGGCGGAGGCGAAGGGATATGAAAGCTCTCGGGTCGTACCTTCGCCTATGGCTTAAAATATTGCTTTTCTATTTTCAGACTCCGGTTCGAATCTCGGCGGGTGCCCCACGCCATACCAGATGGTCATCTATTAACAACTATTAGAGGCTGCGGATTCGAATCGAATCTTGATTCGATGGTCTTCATCCCCTCGTTCATCTGCATCCACAAGAACGTCCATATCCAGACGAATGCGGCGAGCGAGAGTGGGATGGCGGTAACGAAAATGCCGAAGACCGCGAGGGCAGTCGCCGCAGCTTGAGTGATCGAGGTCGCCCAGATGATGCTCTTCGCGGGCAGGAACTTCCACCAACGTTCCTTGGTGTGCGCGACATAGACGAGCATGTGGCCGGAGACGGTGAGCTTCAAGAAAAATGCCGTTTGAATAATCGCGAGCGGCAAGTGGAAAACGTCCGCAAGCAAGAAATACATAACTAAGCTCTCGGCGACGCCGACAAGGCCAAACAAAGTTCCGAGCGTGAAGCGCTCCCGCGGCACGACATCGGCGGGGCGATCGACACGCTTCACGCGGTCGAAAGCGAGCGTGATGATCGGTATGTCGTTGAGAAACGCTAGCAGGATAATCTGAACAGGCGTGAGCGGGAACCCTTTGATAATCAGACCGAGCACGAGCGCGGTGACGATGAGACGGAAGCTTTCCGAAATGCGATAGACAGAATAATTATAGAGGCGGAAGAAGATTTTACGCGCTTCGGTAAGCGCGGTCTGCATCACGCTGATGCCAGAGTCCAAGAGGACGATGTCGGCTGTGCCCTTGAGCGCGTCGACGGCGTTGGCAACCGCGATGCCAACATCGGCCTTGCGCACGGCGGGCAAATCGTTCACTCCGTCGCCGGTTGCCGCGACAGTGTACCGCTGCTGAGCGGCCGTCACGAGCGCGAGCTTGTCCTCGGGCGAGACCTCGGCGAAGGCTGCGGTCGTCGCGAAAATATCGGCTGGAAGATTTGCAAAGTCGAGATCCTTCGTTCGCACTATATTGCCCATGAGTCCGAGCGTCACGGCGACGTGCGCGGCTGTTTCCTTGGTGTCGCCGGTGACCATAATCGCATTCACGCCTTCGTTCTTGAGGAAACGAAGAGTCTCTTTCGCGTCGGCGCGGAGCGGGTCGGCAAGTACGAGCATGCCGATGAAGCTCATGCCGTGTTCGTCTTCGATGCCCGAGGGATCTTTCTTAAGAGCGACAGCTATCGCGCGACTACCGTCTTTCGCCGCATCTTCCGTATCGCGATGAACTGATGCAGCGAGGCCATCGAGAGGAGAACATAAACGCTCGATGATGGGCGGCGTCCCGACAGATACGAGATAACGGACACCATCGCGTTCAAGTAGCGTCGTGGTACGTTTGCGCGTTGAGTCGGCAGGAATCGTTTGGAGCACATGCTGTGGAGAGACATCGGGCCCCCCTGCAGCAACAATCGCATAATCGATAGCGGTACTGCCCGGTTCCGCAGCCATGGAAGCATAGACGCGGACGTCGTCTTCGGAGAAAGGTGTGTACGCGTGAACGCGCTCGACTGATATCTTATTCTCCGTGAGCGTGCCCGTCTTATCGGTTAGAAGAAGTGTGACGTTGGCGAAATCTTCGAGCGAAGAAAGTCGCCGCACGAGCGCCTTCTTGGCGGCGACCGCAAGTGCCCCTATTGAAATAATGAGGGTCATCACGGTCGGTAATGAGACCGGAATACCCGCAATGAGGAGCGAGAGATCGAGAATAAGGATGCTGGCAAGCGGCTGGCCGTCGAGAATGAAGACGACCGTAAGGATGGCTACAGCGATCAAGCTCGCGATGATGAGATAGCGCGAAATAGAAAGGATTTCACGTTCCATGCTCGACTTCCGTTTTCCTTCTTTCCCCGCAGCAGCGATTTTGCCGAAGAACGCTTGGTTGCCGATTGCGGATACGGTACCGGTGAAATTACCCGTGACCACTACCGAGCCCGAGTATGCGGTATCGCCAACCTTTTTCTCTTTTGGGAGTGATTCGCCGGTCAATACTGCCTCGTTTATTTCCAAGTTCACCTCTTGATCAATGTGTGTGTCGGCCGTCACCAGCGCACTCACGCCGCACTCGATAACGTCCCCCGCGACAAGTTCGCGAGACGGAATATTCATCCATGCGCCGTCGCGCATGACCTTCGCCTCCACCGAGAGCTGGGAGCGCAAGGCTTCGAGAGCATTATCTGCTTTGCGCGTGTGCCAGAGCGTCATCCCGACATTCAGCACCAAGAGCGCGAGGATGAACCATCCGTCAAATTGCTGGCCGATATAGAAGGAGAGCGCCGATGCGACAACAAGCATTACTGACGCTGGCGAGGCCAGAGCTTTGATCAGTTTAACGAAGGTGCTCGGCCGCTTCTTGGCTATCTCGTTCGGACCGTATTGTGCCAACAACCGTGCCGCTTCTGCAGAAGTGAGTCCCACCATTCTTCCAATACTAACTTATTTCTTCAACGCGAAGTGAAAACTTGAATACGAAAGGTATCCGGGTATGATGACGCCGAACCACGAGAGCCAGAGCGGGATAGATACTTCGCCGAGGATAAGATTCCAGCCGAAGGCGATGCGGACTAGGTGAAGTAGGGCGACGATGAGGAAGGCGAGGCCGACGATCTTCAAGAGTCCGCGTTCGGTCGGAGACTGGATCGGCAGCTTCATATTCCAGCCGTAATGCGCCAAGATAAGGATGAGCACGAGATCGAAAACGATGCCGGGCCATGTCGCGCCCGCGTTCCAGGCAATGCCGAGGATCGTGACCGGCAAGAGACCCGAACCAGAGAGCCACAGGGCGCAGATAATATCGGCAATGACGAGGCCGACGGCGACTTTCGCCAGTTCACGTAAGAAGTGGTGGTGCATACCTCTTAAGTATGCCTTGCCCTCCGATTATTTCCACCTATACAGGTGCACAGCGATGTACATCCCGAGCATCCCAAGGAGGAAGCCCGCGCACACCGTGGCAACGTCGTGGAAGGGCACCCAAATGATTCCAGACCATGAGCAGATGAGAATAATCGCCCATACAACAGCGACTCCGATTACGTACACATAGAGCGGGCGCTTGTTCATGAGCGTATGCTATCACTTTTTTGCGCTCTTCACTTCACAATAAAAAGAGCTAGAGCACCCGTGACCCAGGCGATTAACAACCCGACCCCTACGCCACGAAAATAGGCATTCCCGGCACTATACCCAATCACAAAGAACACCGCGCACAGGACAAGCTCAAGGAGTACGAGTTTGACGAGGGTCGAGCGCCATGTGTCCATAGTATCGTAATTGTAGCATAGTTCGATACCGCTTAATTCCCAGCCCACTTGTTATACTAAATAAATGAAGGTCTCTTCCAGAACGGTACATACTCTGCCCGAAGATCTGAATAAGGCACTTGCCGCTTCCCCGAGCGCGCTTGCAGCATGGGAGGACATCTTGCCGCTTGCGCGCAACGAGTGGATCCGTTGGACCATTTCGGTCAAGCAAGAGCAACCCGAAAGGACCACGTAAAGAGGGTGGTCTCGGAACTCATCGAGGGGATGCGCCGACCGTGTTGTTGGATAGGATGCATTCATAGAACTGACAAATCGATCAGTCCGTCGATACGAGGAATTCTCGCTAAACGCGCGAAGCGAAAGTAGACGAGCGGGAAAGTTCGATTTCCCTTCGCCCTATCTAGATTTCTCAAAAATACGCTGCGTAATAATGGCCCAAAATAAGGCCTTCGGGTCTGTCCGATAAAAAGTATCAAGGGCGCAGCTCTATGCGTTTCTTCAAACCCATTTTAGCAGAAAATGAGGCCTCTAGGGTAGTCATTCGGACGTGATCTACCCCTTCATTCACCCCTTCATTCGACCTACACCGGAATGAAGGGGTAGCACCTTTCAATATTGGCTTCGATACTTGGCTTTATCGTCCTTGCCCGAAAAAATCTCAACCCCTACTTCACTCCGCAACACCCCGTGTGTTGCTCCGTGAAGGACGGCCACGGAGTACCGTGTCCGTCCGCCCCCGTTCGCGTCCGGTGGCTCGGCCTTCTCCTTCCGTCCTGCTGTCTCTTTTTTGCTCGTGTGGGGGG
>DATLTM010000020.1:0-14702 GCA_035533615.1 Minisyncoccota bacterium | reverse complement strand
AACAAGAACTTATAAAACGAGGACTGGCTGCCCTTCGCATCGATATTCGTATGAAAGGGCTCTGGAGTCTCCATAAAAAGCTTGAACGGAAGAATGACGATATCACCCTCATTCATGATATCGCCGCACTGCGCATCGTCGTACTGACCATCGAGGACTGCTACACGGTGCTTGGAATAGTGCACGCGTTATACAAACCTTTGCCGGGCGAGTTCAAAGATTACATCGCGTTCCCGAAGCCGAACGGTTACCAATCGCTCCACACGACGCTTGTAACGCCCGAAGCTGGCATTGTCGAAATACAGATCCGCACTGAAGAGATGCACCGACGCGCGCAGTTCGGCATCGCTTCGCACATGGCGTATAAGCAACTCGGGAAAGAGGTTGAAAAGCTCGAAAAGAATGACCAAAAAAGCCGATTCTCATCGCTTTCATTCTCCTGGGTCCGCTCACTCGTCCCGTCGCTTATGAAAGTCTCTAAGAAAGAGATCGGCGTCCGAGATGTTACGAAAATCCCTCCCTGGCTCGCCGAACTTGCTGAGGCGCATGCCGAAGTTGCCGGTTCCAAAGAGTTCGTCGAAGGGTTGAAGGAGGATTTTTTCTCGCACCGCGTCTTCGTTTTCACTCCTCAAGGCGACGTTATCGATCTGCCAGCGCATTCGACACCGATCGATTTCGCCTACGCGATACACAGCGACCTTGGCGACCATCTCCAGGGGGCGAAGGTGGGAGGAAAACTCGTTTCTTTCGATACCGAGCTCGGCAACGGAGAAGTCGTTGAGATAGTACGGCGGGATTCCGCGCATCCGTCGCAGAAATGGCTTGATATCGCGCGTACGGCACTTGCACGCCGACATATCCGCGCAGCACTTGGTATGATCGAGCCGACAAAACCGTCGCATCGACAGCGGCGTTTCTGGAAAAAGAAAATTTAGACTGAAAAATTGCTTATCGAATAAAGCTCATCATCGTCGAGCTCTTCGGGCGCGGCGGGAGGAACAGGGTCATCTGAAAGCTGAGTTGTATTTGGGAATACCTGCATCGAAACCGCAGCGGCTTCTGCTTTCTGCTGGGCGGCGAGTGTTTCAACCAGTTGCTGCAAGTCATCGGGCGAAAAGAAATCAATAAGCAAGCGGCCACCCTCCGCGTTCGTTTCAATAATAACACGCGTACCAAGCGTTTCCGTGAGTGATTTCTCGAGCTCGACTATTTCCGCAGATTTGCGGTGATGCTTATGCACGCGTTCTTGCGCGATTGAGCGCGCGATGCGTTCGGCGGCGCGAACTGGCAGTCGTTTCAAAATAATCTCCTTAAAAAGGGTCTCGCGCTCTTCGGGACGGTCGTTCAGCGCCATCAAGGGCCGTGCGTGACCTTCGCTGATCTCCTTCCCAACGATAGCGTTCTGCATATGTTCGGGAAGCGAAAGTAGGCGGAGTGAATTGGAGACATATTCGCGGCTCTTACCGATCTTCGCTGCCGTCTCGGCATGCGAGATGCCGAATTCGTCAATGAGCTTCTGGAGTGCTTTCGCACGGTCGATGGCATTGAGGTCTTCCCGCTGGAGATTTTCGATGATGGCGAGCTCGAGCTTGGTGAGATTGCTTTCTCCGGAACGAATGACCACTGGTAACTGTTTCAAGCCCGCGAGCTTGCTCGCCCGCAAACGTCGTTCGCCCGCGATAAGCTCATACACGCTCTCGAGGCCACCTTCCGGCTTCTCGACTTCAGAGCGGCTAACGACGAGCGGCTGGAGAACACCATACTGACGGATACTCTCGGCAAGCGACGTCAGTCCTGCCTCGCTGAACTCCTTACGCGGCTGATATGGATTCGGCAAGATGCGGTCGACATCGATCCAGAAAACTGAATCATACTTGGTCGGGACGTATCCTGCATCATCTTTCATGAAAACAATTTTAGCATATGCTAATCTTCATTCCAGCGCTGGAGTGGCGGAATTGGCAGACGCAACGGATTCAAAACCCGTCGCCGCAAGGCATGTGGGTTCGATTCCCACCTCCAGCACCAAAACAAAAGCGGCCACTCTATGGCCAGTTTTGTCTTTATAACTTCCCCACCAGATCCAATCCTGGCTCTAGTGTATCCTCGCCTGGTTCCCACGAAGCCGGACACACCTGACCTTTGTGCGTTTCCACATACTGTGCGGCCTGGAGTTTGCGAAGCGTCTCGGCGGCCTTACGGCCTATGGAATTGTCGTTTATCTCCATTGAACGGAGCGTACCGGCCGGATCGATAATGAATGAGCCACGAAGCGCGAGACCTTCGTCCGGCGTAAGCACCGCTTCGCCACCCTCGACGAGAACGCCAAACGCATAGGCAAGCTTCCCGGATGGATCGGCCGCCATCGGATACTTGATTTGGCGGATGCCTTCCGAGATGTCGTGCCACGCCTTATGGGTGAAAATCGTGTCGGAAGAGACCGAGATGATTTCGGCATTCAGAGCCTGGAACTTCGGGTAAAGCTTCGCGAGCTCCTCCAATTCGGTCGGGCAGACGAATGTAAAATCCGCTGGATAAAAGACAAGGACTGCCCACTTTCCTCGAAGCTTCGAGAGGCTCATCGTTGTTATCTTCCCCTGGTGATACGTCTCGAACTCAAAATCGGGTACGGTCTCGCCTACCTTCACCTGCGAGGTATAGTCGCGCACCGCGTCGTGGAATTCGCCGCAATTCTCACAATAGTTGCTCTTAGTTTCTTTCATAGGCTTTTGGGTTACGTGTAGGCGCATGATACCATCGCGGGCAATGATTGCACAAATACTCTGCATCACGGGGCCTACTGCATCTGGCAAGTCTTCACGCGCGGTTGATGAAGCACTCTCGCGCGACGGCGAAATAATCTCTGTGGATTCGCGGCAGGTGTATCGCGGGCTCGATATCGGGACCGAGAAGATTACGCGCGCGGAGATGCGTGAAGTCCCTCATCATCTCATCAATATCCGCGACCCGCAGGAAAAATATTCTGCTGGCAATTTCGTCACGGACGCATCACGGCTCATCAAGGAAATATCTGCGCGCGGGAAACTACCCATCCTCGCCGGCGGAACGCATTTTTATTTCAATGCGCTCTTTTCTGGCCTGCCGACAGGAGCAGATGCGAATTCCAAATTACGAGAAGAACTTGATGAACTTCCGACGGAAGAACTGTATACGCGCATCCGAGTGGCAGACGCGCGACGCGCAAGTGAGCTTGATCCACATAACCGTCGGCGACTCATCCGTGCGCTCGAGATAATCGATATTCTCGGTGCCGTCCCGCCGTTTGGTCCAAGGTTCACTCTTGTACCGGAGGTCGAGTGGATAGTCATCGATCCGCCGCGTGAAGAATTGCGCGCACGGATTGATACACGCCTTGCGAACGCGTTTGAGCGCGGGCTCGTAGACGAAGTACGCCGAATACGCGAAGCAGTTGGCGATGCATGTCTAAATGAACTTGGATTGGAATACAAAATCGTCGGCGAATTTTTGCGACGTGAGCGCGATGAGATGTCACTCCTCCCGACTCTCTCGGCAAAGCTGTGGCAATATGCCCGTCGCCAAAAAACATGGCTGAGAAAATTACATAATGAAAATGTTATTGCGGTAAAACCGTCGCACCAGGACAGAAGCTGAATCCGAGATTTTTTCCAGCATAAAAACTGTTCGTATTGGCATCCGTTCCGATATAGTAGTTCAGACTGCAAAGTTGATTCTCGGTTATACCGAGCGTTGAGAGCAGAAAATCCTCCGCTGCGGTACGTGTCTGACTAAGCGGTTCCTGTTCAAGTGCGATGGTGAAGAATTGTGCCGACGTACGATATCCTATGGCGTATCCGTTCGTTGAGGATCCTGTAAGATAATAGTTCCCAACATTTGAAGGATCAGGAAGAGTGACATTGTTATGTATAAAATCATTTGTGATCACGACACTACCGTTTTGAGTAGCTACCGATATCTTTTGTGGAGACGGCTGCGATTCCATCGATGGAGAGACTGGCGTGGTCACCGGAGTGATTACTCCACTTGAGGGAAGTGTTATGGGCGATTGTTGAGTTATCTGCGGCGATGCTGACTTTGGCACTAACAGAAAATACCAGAGGGTGCCGACTAGAACTGTCCCGAGGACTAATATAACTATCCAACCTACAAATTTGATTTGCATATTTAAAAATTAATTAGCCGTGATATTGGCTTTGGCAGCTCGTCATATATGGGTCAGTCGCATATGCCGTTGAGAAGCTCTGGCCACTATTTAAGAGACATACTGCTGCTGCTGCACTGCAAGCGACATTTCCCGCTGCGTTCTCACAATTCGTCAGAGTTGCTCCTGGTATAGGGAAACCGTTTGAGTCGAAAGCATTTTGACAGTTAAGCTTTCCGCTTACTCCAGCGGCTGTGTAGCACGCTTTATTTTCATAGCAATTATGATTACTTGATAAAAGTACTTGATAGGCCCCCGCTGCGGTTGAAGCCTTTCCATTAGGCGTGGCTTTACCCCAGCTAGAGTTCAGATTATAAGGGGGGTGAGATGTTCCACACGTGCTCTCGCCGTGCGCGATACACGCAAGTAAGTTCGCCTGAGTTGTGTTGGCACTCGGTACAGCTGCCATGATGGTTGCGGGGTTGCACGCATCACCCGGTACAGTAGAAATAGACGTCGATAGAGTTCCTCCTGTCGTGGTTACACTTGCCACAGGCGCCTGGCTCAGAGCAGCACCGGGAAGCGCCCCCTCTTGCGAGAGGCAAGTTGGACCGGTACCCGAAGTAATGAGATCTGACCATATTCCTATTACCCCGCCACCACTACCGTTCGGGGTGTTTTGATTATATAGGACCGCCATGACAGCATCGACGATCATCCAGCTGGCAAGTGCGATGACGATACCGACGATAGTGTTAGTCAAAATCTTTTTTGCCTGCTCTCTCCCAGCCGCGTGTACCGGATTCACCACAAAGAGAAAGCCAGACCATGCAATCATCAGCGGGGCAACAAGAACAATAGTAAGAGTGATGAGGAGACTGATGAGGTTATTAATAACAGTGATGAGCATCGCCCAGCTTGCGGGGCACACCGCCTGATTGTTTGGTTGGGGAATAATGGGACCAAAGAACGGTACCCCCGCATGCGCGGCAAGCGGCAACGCAAGCGAGCCAACGAAAAATAGGAACACAAACAAGGAAACGCGAGAACGCATACCAATATCATACCGCGCACCAACAACTGATGCGTAGCTTTTCCCCCACCCTTCCATCTGCTACTCTGCCTAATACGGGCCTATAGTTTCAATGGTAAAACATCGCTCTCCAAAAGCGGAGTTGCTGGTTCGAGTCCAGCTGGGCCCGCCTCAAGATTTTTGTATCGGACAGACCCAAGTGCCTTACCTCTATCTTTCCTCGGTGGGTTCAGATATAAGTTTCAGAAACTCACGACCAAATTCTGTAATCACTTGCAAACTTTGCGTTGAGGCGCCAGTCGTTGTTTCTCTAGCGTCGCCGGTGAAAATTAGATATAGGACTGCAATGCGGGGTTCTTGATATTATCCTAGTCAATAAATACAAAACACCCTGAAGAGGGTGTTTTGTATTTCAAGCACGGTATTTATCTAGACAGGAGAACTCAAAAGCCAAATATGTGCGTGAAGAATCCGATAGGACCGAGTGCAGGAGTCATCGGATGTGTCGTACCCGTTCCCTGATCAAGGATGGATGATGCCGCTACCGTTGTACCAGTGAATACACCTTGTACGATGACCTTGTCGCCCACGACGATAATAGACGTAAATCTTCTTCGTAGGCAGGAGCAAGCCCGTTTCACCCTTGAGTAATGAATCTACCGGTATATGTATTGCGTGTTCGGCATGACTGCTCTGCCATTCGTCGGCCGCGCGTACATCCAGAAGTTGCGCACTTCCTAATTTTACTTCATCAATCATCGACATGGATTAAGTATAGCAAAACTGAAATTCCTTCCACTCCAGGATAGTTCGCTCGATTATGTTCCATTCCAGGTTTCGTAAGTTCGCAAACTATTTATTAACAGAGACCATTGCATGGTAAACTTTGAGAAATGCGCGCAATATTAGCGACAATTCTTGGAAGTGTATTCGCTACTCTTTCTTTTCTCCATAATTCAATATACGCAATCACCTCATCGTTGCCCCTGCCCGCTCCTCTCGAGAGTTTTATCGGCTTAGACGACGAAAATGCGCCAGTGCCGCTGGCTACAACGACAACACCTGCTGAGGTCCAGCAGGTGCCACAAAATACAACGGCACTCGGCACATATAATGTACTCATCGCCGATCGCGGAAACAACCGCGTTATTGAAGTAACACCAGATAAACAGATCGTTTGGGAGTACGATTTCAATCTGAAGAAAAAAGGAACGGGCGCCGACGACGCGTTCTTCGCGGATAACGGCAATACGGTCATGATGAGCCTCGAGAATTATGATCTCGTGGAGCAGGTAGACTATACGACCAAGAAAATATCGTGGCAGTATGGTACGCCGGGCATCCCTGGATCGAGTGCAAATCATCTGAATACTCCCGACGACGCATACAAGCTTGCGAATGGCAATGTCGTCATCGCTGACATCAAGAATTGTCGTATTATTGAACTCTCGCCGACAGGAAATATCGTCAAGCAATACGGCGTGACCGGGCATTGCGGGACACGCCCGGGCGAGCTCGATTCTCCGAACGGTGACACCCCACTCTCGAACGGCCATATCCTCATCAGCGAGATTGGATCGCATGATATCGTTGAGCTTGATCAAAACTGGAAGAAGATTGCGACTTATCCTCTCCCTATCTCCTATCCTTCCGACCCGCAACCAATGCTAAACGGTGATATCATCGTTGCAAATTATCACAACCCAGGTTCTATCATAGAGATTAATCCAGCAACTGGGAAAGTCGTGTGGCAATACTTCTATGCAAGCGGTGAGCAGAGTCTCAACAAGCCGTCGCTCGCATTCGAGATGCCGAACGGCATTATCCTCGCGAACGACGACCTGAACCATCGCGTTATCGCCATTGACAAAAGTACCAACCAAATAGTCTGGCAGTATGGGGTAACCGGCAAGCCAGGAAGCAGTCCGGGCCAATTGAATATTCCCGACGGGCTTTCCATCATTATTCATGCAACATCGATAGCGACTTCCACACCGCAGTCGCTCCATATGCCAGTCTATACGATTGGTACAGTTATGCGCCGCACCAAATACTTCGCCGGCATGATGGTCCAAATGCATGGCTACGTTCTTCAGATGAACAGCGCTTACAGCATCGTCTCAGACGAAAAGAGTGGAGCCGTGACCGGCGGCGATCTCCCAATCGTCGGCGTTGCGCTCGAGAAACTAGCTATCGGGACGCAATATCTCTTCCGCGGGACGCTGGTGAAAGGAGGTCTCACTGCAAGCAACGGGAATCCTTATCATCTTGAACTCGCAAACGACCCCGTACCATATCCATAATAACTATTTTCTTTCCATCTTAGTGGTCCGCTCGATTGTATTCCATTTCAGATTTCGTACACCCACAAAAATAAAGGAATGGTTTTATTTTAGCGTTATTTCTTCGCTTCTTTAAAGACGACGCGCTTGCGTAACGTCGGATCGAACTTTATGAGTTCAATCTTGCGCTCAACCTTCTTCTTATTCTTGCGCGTCCAAACAATATGCGCGGATTTCGTGGATTTCAAACGGATGAGGCGATCTTGCGACATAACACTACTTTAGCAAAAACGAACAAATTAGGCAACGACTGTCCGTTTTTTCGCGCCGTTACGAATTGTGCGCCTCTTTACGTCAAAATGCGGCTCGTTATTCTTAATGGACACAGTAACAGTTCCTCCCTCCATCAACCCCTGGTCGACCATAAGCGAAGCGAGCGGCGTCAATATTGTGTCCTGTATGGTGCGACGCAAGGGGCGTGCGCCATATTGCGGATTGTATCCCCTATCCGCGAGCCACGTGTGTACCTCGGGCGCTACCACAAGCGCAATACGCTTCTGGGCGAGACGCTTCATCACTTCTGCCACTTGCGTGTCAACAATCTTAGCAAGTGCTTCCTTCGCGAGCACATCGAATATGATGACATCGTCCAGACGATTGAGGAACTCAGGACGGAAGTGTTCTTTGAGAGCATCCATGACCTTCGATTTCGTTTCCTCGTAGCGCGTTGCATCGGTCGCGTCCGCCTTTCCAAACCCAATATGTGCGAGCCGGTCGATGAATTCTCCGCCGATATTGCTCGTGAGCACGATAATCGTATTTTTGAAATTAACTTTGCGCCCCTTGCCATCGGTGAGATGCCCAGAGTCGAGCACCTGTAGGAGGATATTGAAGATTTCCGGATGAGCCTTTTCAATCTCATCGAAGAGCACCACCGCATATGGGCGATGGCGAATGCGCTCAGTGAGCGTTCCAGATTCTTCATATCCGACATAGCCCGGCGGCGCGCCGATGAGCTTCGCGACCGAGTGTTTTTCCATAAATTCGCTCATATCGACGCGAACGAGCGCGTCGGAATCGTTGAACATAAACTCTGCGAGTTTACGCGAGAGCTCGGTTTTTCCAACGCCGGTTGGTCCAAGAAAGAGGAAGGAGCCAATAGGGCGATTTGGATCGCTGATGCCTACTCGAGAGCGCTTCACAGCGTCCGTAACTTTCTTCACAGCGGCGTCCTGGCCGATGATGCTCGCTTTGAGCGACGCTTCCATACGGCCAAGCTTCGCGGCTTCTTCCTCAAGCATGCGCGCGACCGGAATGCCGGTCCAGCGCGAAACGACTCCAGCAATATCTTGTTCAGCTACCTCTTCGTTCAGCACACGGCGCGATTTCTGCAGTGTTTTCAAGCGCTTTAGTTTCGTTTCAAGATCTTTCTGTATATGAGGAATCTTACCGTATCGAATCTCCGCAACTGTGCCGAGGTCGGCGGCTATCTCCGCATTGTCCGCCTGAAGCTTCAGTGTTTCGAGTTCGGTCTTGGCGGCACGAATGCCGACGAGGACTTCCTTTTCGTTTTTCCATTTGAGCTCGAGCTCGCTCGTTTTTTCTTTCAGGTCCGCGACTTCCGTATCGATGGCCTTGATGCGTTCCCCAATCTCTTTCGCACGCTCGCCCTCGAGATCTTTCTGGAGCGCCTGGCGCTCAATTTCGAGACGGCGAACTTTACGATCGGTTTCTTCGAGAAGCGGCGGTTTATTTTCAAGGGCGATGCGCAGCCCGCTCGCGGCTTCGTCGATGAGATCGATGGCTTTGTCCGGCAGAAATCGGTCGCTGATGTAGCGAGACGAGAGTTCGACTGCGGCGACGATGGCACCGTCGGTGATGCGTACACCATGGAAAAGCTCATATTTTTCGCGTAGACCGCGCAGGATAGCGATACCGTCCTCAACCGAAGGTTCTTGAACAAAGACGGACTGGAAGCGACGCGTAAGTGCAGCATCCTTCTCGATGTATTTCTGGTATTCCTTCAGAGTGGTCGCGCCGATAATACGCAGCTCGCCGCGCGAAAGCACCGGTTTCAGCATGTTCGACGCATCGAGCGAACCCTCGGCGCTGCCGGCGCCCACGAGCGTATGGAGTTCGTCGACGAAGAGGATGGCTCTCCCTTCGGCGCGCTCCATTTCCTTCATCACGTTCTTCATCCGCTCTTCAAACTCGCCACGGTATTTCGTACCGGCAATCATGAGCCCGAGATCGAGCGAGAGAAGCTCTTTACTCTTGAGTGATTCGGGAACGTCGCCCTGCGCCATACGCGCGGCGAGTCCCTCGGCGATTGCGGTCTTCCCTACACCAGCTTCGCCAATAAGCACCGGGTTGTTCTTGGTGCGGCGCGCGAGTATCTGGATAACGCGGTTTATCTCGCTGTCGCGACCGATGACTGGATCAAGTTTATTCTCGGCAGCAAGCTTGGTTAGATTACGTGCATATTTTGCGAGCGCGCGGAAACGTTTCGGCTCCGCACTTGCTCCCTCTTTGGAGCTCTTGAGCTCTTTGAGAATAGCGAGCGCCGCATCGCGTCCTATCGAAAAACGCGCGAGTATGTCTGCGGCGGGGCCTGGATGTTCGATGATTGCAAGAAAGAGATGCTCGGTACCGACAAATGTGTCGTTCATTCTCGCAGCTATCTTTCCTGAAACCTCAAGTGCCTGCGCAAGATCTGGCGTGAGATAAATCTGGTACGACGGCGAGAGCACCGAGGCGCTCTCGGGTGCTTCCAAGTGCTCGAGTATAGCGTCAGCAAGCATAACAGTATCAACTTCCATCCGATCGAGCATGGAGAAAACGAGCGACTCCTCCTGAAGCACGAGAGCGGCGAGCAGATGGAGCGGAGAGACGTGGTTCTGTCCGCGCTCTATCGCAAGCTCGTGCGCACGGCGTACTGCTTCTTTTGCCTTGGTGGTGAAATTGTTAAATGGGGGCATAGGTATGGAATATTACTGCGTTGCCGCGGTCGAGGTCGCAGCCGCCGAAGGCGTTGACGTCGCGGTGAGGAGCTCCGTGATGACAGAGGAGCTGATAAGGAAGCCGGGCGTTGTACCGTCGGCGATACCGATAAGATCGCCCGAAAGATCGACCGCAGCGCTTCCGATTCCGATATTTGGCAGCGTCGTATACACGCCCTTGGCATCAACGCGCGAAACGATACCGGTAGATGCTGAACCGTCAGTGCTAAGTGCGAGCACCGTCTCGCCGAGTTTAAGGACGTTCAAGTCAATTAGGGATGGCGAGACCATCTTCGGCAACACGGCTGCATCGGCGAAACCGTATACCGCGATACCCTTCCCTTCATGTGCGAGAGATGCAGAAGCGTAGGAACCGTCGGTGAACTCGATAAGGGCCTCCTTCGGCAGCGCATCCTGCGCCGCTGTAATGACGACCCGCGCTTTCGGGAGATAGGTGCCAATGCTCACGGCCGGCGTCGAAGTGCCAGTGCCCGCACTGTAGATGGCAATAACGCGCGCCGCATCTGCTCCGATCGCAGCCGTAACAAGATCCTGATTCGATGGCGCGGGTGCTTGGACCGCTATGGCGGGTGCGGCGGCGGCGACCGTCTCGATAGTGTGTTCAACGACGCGGTTCACGGTCTGGGTCACAAAGGCTGGAGCGTGATCGAGAAGCGAGACCGTCAGAATGCCGGTCGCGACTGAAGTCACAAAGTTTACGAGGATTGTGAGCAGTATGAGCTGGGATTTAGAAAGTTCCTCGATGTTCATAATGCTATCATGCTACCTCCGACTATTGTTGTCAATAAATGCAACCGCTCGGATGAGTGCTCGCGCAAAACTGTCTAATTCTCGCGGCCGAACGTCCGGTCCCCATGAGACGCGGAGTGTCGTACGGGCGCGCTCACGATCGCCGGTGATGACGAAGACAGCGCGCGAACCCTCTTCGGAGTCGGTTTCGCAAGCACTCCGCGTGGAGACCGAAAACCCAGCTTCGTCGAGGAGTGCGACGAGGTAATCTGTATCGCGGCCTGGGAGGGAGAAATTTAGGATGTTCGGCGCCTGTGAAAGGCCTCCATTTATATGTAGGCTCGGGATGCCACGCGTAGCGCGCTCAATAAGTCGCGCTCGCTCGCGACCCGCAGAAACATGAAAGAATTCGCGGCACTGGACGGCGGCAGCGAGACCACGGGCAAATTCTCGCGTAAGGACAGGTGCTTCACTCCCCGACCGCAGCCCGCGTTCTTGACCGCCACCCCTATATAAAGGGACAATGGGAATCGTGCGATGCGTGATAAGCGCGCCGATGCCGCGTGCGCTGCTCACTTTCGACGCATCAAAAGTGAGCAGATCGGCACCGAAGTGCGCGCGGGAAATTTTTTCGGTCAAGGGCGCCTGACTCGCATCGACATGGAGTAAAGCGCGTGCTCTGGTAAAGCTGGCGAACGTCTTCTTCAGTACCTCGGCAACCTCGCGCGTATTCCACACGATTCCCGTCTCTCCGCAAACAGCGTCCATCGAAACAAGGAATGTTTCAGGCCGCACCATCTTCGCGAACGCATCGATATCAATGCGCGCATCCCGTATCGGAAGCGGCTCTATGGAAACCCCTTCCTCCATAAGCAACTTCATATTCTCTATCACCGACGCGTGTGCGCTCGGTAGATACAGCGTATGCAAAACACCTGCGCCTCGCGCGCGAAGTGCGCGGGCATGGCCGAGTATCGCAAGAGCATTGCTCTCGGTCGCGCCACTCGTAAAGACAACATCATCGCTCTGTACCTCGACGAGGCGCGCGATAGCCGTCCGCGCGCCTTCAAGCATCGCCTTCGCTCGCCGTCCATCCTCGTGTGGTGATGATGGGTTCCCGCGTACACCCGCCGCGGCATCCAGATACACTCTTCGCTTCCAAAACATAAGTTTATTCTACAGGAATCAGTATTGTTTCCTAACCTAGCGCTCCGTGCTAGATCGCGACCAGATACGCAATTAATCGATCCGGGTTCCCAAGCTATTGAAGCATTACGGCGGCTGCGTAATTGCCTTAATAGGCCTCCAATTACGAAAGATTGCAAACCAGTCATTTTTGTGATGAAATAGAATCATTATGGCGCGGCAAGCACGACCACCCGTCATCGCGGTGATGGGCCACATAGACCATGGTAAGTCTTCCCTTCTAGATTACATCCGGAAGGCGAACGTCGTCGCGGGAGAAGCAGGCGGTATCACCCAGCACGTTGCCGCCTACATCGCCGAACACTCCGGGCGCCGCGTCACCTTCCTCGACACACCAGGACACGAGGCGTTCAAGGCGCTGCGTACGCGCGGAGCCGCGGCGGCCGACATTGCTATTCTTGCCGTCGCGGCAGACGAGGGCGTGATGCCGCAGACCCTTGATGCGCTCACTGCCATCACCGAAGCAGGTATTCCCTATATCGTCGCCATTACGAAGATGGATAAGAATAATGCCGATATCGCTCACACGAAGAATTCGCTTATAGAACACGGCATCTTCATCGAAGGGATGGGCGGCGACATCGCGTACGCGCCCGTTTCTTCTAAAACCGGCGAGGGAATACCGGAATTGCTTGACCTCGTACTCCTTTCGGCCGATCTTCTGGAATTGACCTGTGATACGAAAGCGAGTGCGACTGGTTTCGTGCTCGAATCGACCCAAGACCCGAAGCGCGGTGCCTCCGCAACGCTTATCATTAAAGATGGGACTCTTTCGAAGGATGGGTTCGTCGTTGCGGGCGACGCATACGCCCCCATCCGTTTCATAGAGGACTTTCGAGGTACGCGCATCGAACGCGCAGGCCCTTCGGAACCCGTACGGATTTCCGGATTTAACAAACTCCCCGCGGCTGGTTCGCTCTTCAGCATCGCCTCAAGCAAGAAGAAAGCCGAGGTACTTGCAGACGAGAACGCGAAAGCGCTCACGGCAGCCCCCGAGCGCAGCGCACCGATCGAAGGCATTGCCGAATTCCCGCTCATCATCAAGGCGGATGTCGCTGGCTCGGTCGATGCGATCATTCATGAGCTCGCAAAAATCGCTCACGAACGTGCTATTCTCCGCGTCGTCGCTTCGGGTGTCGGGAGTGTCGGCGAAACCGACGTCAAAACCGCTTACGCCTCTGGCGGGGTCATTATCGCTTTCAATGTTCCGATCGACACCATCGCCGGTGAGCTCGCGCAGCGCGACGCTGTCAGTATCCTTTCGTTCTCCATCATCTACGAGGTCTCGGCGAAAGTGCAGGAACTCCTCGCCGCGCGCGTGCCAGCCACGACAGCCGAAAAGGAGCTCGGACGCGCGATGATTCTGAAAACATTTTCTTCAAGCGCGAAAAAGCAGGTTCTTGGTGCGCGCTATATATCAGGTGTCCTTACGGTCGGGAACCGAATTAAAATACTCCGAAAAAGAGATGAAGGAAACGAGGTTGCTCGTGGCAAAATACTGAACCTCCAGCAAGCACGCGCTGATGTGAAAGAAATTACGACCGAGGGCGATTTCGGCATAGAAATTGAGTGCCGCGAGAATGTTACGTATGGCGACGAGATCATTGCTTTCGTCATAACTGAATCATGAACGGCGCACCGGGGTCACGCAAACAAGACGCCCGAGCGACCAAGATCATCGCGCGCGAGGCCGCGCAGTTCATCGCTCGCGAAAGCAGCGCCGATTCGCTCATCACTGTCGTTCGGGCGCAAAGCGTCGCTCACGGCGACCGCATCATGGTCTTTGTCAGCGTCTTTCCGGTAGAGAAAGCGCACACTGCGCTCGATTTTCTCGCTCGGAAACGTGAGGCATTCTCGGACTATCTGAAAAGCCATGCGCACCTACGCCTCCCGCGCATTGACTTCATGCTTGATAACGGCGAAAACTCCAGAGGCCCGGGCGGGAATTGAACCCGCGCATCGCGCTTTTGCAGAGCGCTGTGTTACCACTTCACCACCGGGCCCTCGCTACGAGAATAACAGAGATGCTAGTATCTTCAAAAGACGCCAAGGTGGCGGAATGGTAGACGCACAGGACTTAAAATCCTGAGAGGGCCTAAAAACCTTCATGTGAGTTCGAGTCTCACCCTTGGTACCAGACGAGAATTTTAGTGCGCCTACCTGGGCTCGAACCAGGGACCGTCTCCTTAAGAGGGAGCTGCTCTACCAACTGAGCTATAGGCGCTAGGTGAGGAAACAAAAATACATCCTCGTACTCTCTTGTTCTCCAAACGAGCGCCTATATCAAATCC
>DATLTM010000019.1:0-9883 GCA_035533615.1 Minisyncoccota bacterium | reverse complement strand
GTATTTGCGAGTATGGAAAGATCGATCGTGATGTCGTGCGGGAGATTCATCGGATCCGCCTCTACCTCGATTTCGTGGAGCACCTTCACGAGATTCGCGCCCGCCTCTACCGCCGGCGACTCGCCTCTAAAGACGAGCGGGATGGCGACTTCGACTTTCTCGCCCTTGGTCACGGCGTAGAAATCGACGTGGCGCGGCTGGTTTGTGAGAGGATCGAGGTCAACCTCATGGATGAGGGTCGGCAGGGGAGCACCAAGACCGAAGAGCGAAACAATGGTTGCCTCGCCAGCTTCCTTCAGAACTTTGCCGAACGCGCGCGCATCGACGGCAATAGGCGTCGATGCATGGTGTGCACCGTAAACAACCGCGGGAATGGAGCCAGCGCGGCGAAGCGCCACCGGCGTCGCGGCGTCTTTGCCGCGTTTTTCTACTGAAAGCGTGAGCATATCGAATGAATATACGGGAAGGATTGCCGAAATGCAATCAGCCGAGTGCCGCGGAGACCGCAGTGAGGCGTGCGAGGTAAGCGGCGCGGGCGGCGGCAACATTCTCCTCCTTCCCCCTCCAAAGAGATAATGCCTCTTCCTGGAGCGCGCGCGCATAGGAGAAAGTCAGTGGCCACGGCACGCCCATCCCGCGGGCGTGCTTCGCGACGGCCGCGAGATTATCGGTCGCCTGCGCCGGCGTCTGCCCGCCCGAGAGAAACACGATTCCCGCCACCTGCCGCGGTACGCTCTCCATGAGCACCGAGAGTGTTTCTTCAGCAACCTCCTCTGGTGTATCCTCCTTTCCACTCTCTTTCCCAGAAAGCACCATCGAGGTCTTCAATACTACGCTTGCGAGATCGACGGAATGTTCCGCCAGCACCGCAAAGACCGTGCCGAGCGTCTCTCCGATAACCGCACGGGTGCGTCCTCGGCTATGGTTCCCCTCAAGAAGCACTTCCGGCTCAACAATCGGTACAAGACCCGCCGTCTGCACGTCCTTCGCATAACTGGCGAGCCGCTTCGCATTCTCGTAGAGCGCGGCATTGGTTGGGAGTTCGTCGCCGTCGATGCGGACGACTGCACGCCACTTGGTGAAGACGGCACCCTGCTTTTTGTACGCCGCAAGCCGCTCGGGAAGATCGAGGAGACCTTGCGTGACGAGCTCCCTCGGACTCTCGGCTATCGGCTCGGTGCCAAGGTCAACCTTTACGCCCGGAAGAATACCGCGCGCCGCAAGCGATGCCGGAAAGAGCATCGCATCCTTTCCCTTTTGGAGTATTGTCTCTGGGAAAAGGATAACGCCGGAGAGATACTGCTCAATACCTTCCGCACCGAGGAAAAGATCGCGGTACTGCCGGCGCATTTCCTCGCCCGCGGCGACGCCATAGTCCGCGAGTCGCGCGGTCGCCGTATGCACGCTCTCGTCCGCGGCGAGAATGCCTTTACCCGGCGAGAAAAGCGAGCGCGCGGTCGCGACAAGATCGGTCATGCGTACATGTTAGCACGCATGCTACACTAGTCGTCATATGGATTTCATCGCTATCGGCGACACAACCGTTGACGAATTTATCCGGCTCAAGGATGCGGACGTTACCTGCGATATCAATCGCGAGAACTGCACCATCTCGATGAAGTGGGGCGATAAGATTCCGTACGAATTTTCCATCCTCGTGCCGGGAGTGGGCAATGCGGCGAATGCGGCGGTCGCCGCCGCACGGTTGGGCCTTTCTTCCGGATTCGTCTCGAATATCGGCAATGACCGTTTTGGCGGAGAGGTGCTCGCGACATTCGCGAAAGAAGGCGTCGACACAGGTTATATCGTCGTTCATGACGATATCCCGACGAATCATCACTATGTCCTGTGGTACAAGGCCGAGCGAACTATCCTCATCCGGCATGAGGTATATCCCTATCTCATTCCCGAGAAGTTCGTCCCGCCAAAGTGGATCTATCTCTCGTCAGTTGGCGAACAGTCGGAAACATTCCATACCGAGCTTGCACAGTGGCTCGCAGCACATCCGGAAACGAAACTTGCCTTCCAGCCAGGCACCTTCCAAATTTCCATGGGCAAAGAAAAGCTGTCCGCGCTCTATGCTGCAACAGAACTTGTCGCGTGCAATAAAGAAGAGGCCGAGCGCATTCTCGAAGTCGGTGAAACGGATATAAAGACGCTTCTCGAAGGAATGCGCGCGCTTGGGCCGAAAATAGCGCTTATCACGGATGGACCAAGCGGCGCATACCTCTCCGACCAAGCGGAGACGCTCAAGGTCCCGATGTATCCGGACCCGAAAGAACCGTACGACCGCACCGGCGCTGGCGACGCGATGGCGTCGACCGTCGTTGCCGGACTCGCGCTCGGCAAACCGCTTGCTGATGCGCTCCTTTGGGGGCCGATAAATGCTATGGCGGTCGTACAGGAAATCGGCGCGCAGAAAGGCCTTCTCACACGCGACAGGATAGAAACGTACCTCGCTCAAGCGCCAGCAGATTACGCCGTTACCGCGCTTTGAGTCGTTATTTCTGATTCAGAATCGATCGTTGGAGCGGAGCGTAGACTGTCTCGCTCCCGCCGAATGTGGCAGCAATGGCATCCGTAGTCGCAACATGCACAATAAGCAGCGCCGCCCCCGAACCCGCGATAGTCACGAGGAGTATGGCGAAATAGGTGTTGATTTTTTCTTTCATATTTTCGGCATGCGTGTACACGCACGCGCGACTTCCTGAATGTCGGTGGCAGCGAGACCGTAGTGTGCGAGAAGCTCGTCCGGCGAGCCCGACTGGCCGAATTGGTCGGCGATGCCGAGACGACGGACGGGCACCGGATGATGTTCGGCGAGAAATTCCGCAACCGCGCTACCGAAGCCGCCGGCGATTTGATGTTCCTCGACCGTGATGACGCGGTCCGTCCGCCTTGCGACATCAAGTACGGCTTCAGTATCGAGAGGTTTTATTGTTGGAACGTGTAAAACAATTGTCCCGATGTTTTCTTTCGCGAGAGCGGCGGCCGCGACAAGCGCCGCGTGACTCTGCGGACCGGTTGAAAGTATCGCTATGACGGGATTGTCCGATTCAAAAAGCTTAAGCGCCTTCCCTATCTCAAACGGCGTTTCGCTGGTGGTGAAAACAGGCGTCGGCGCGCGACCGAAGCGGATATAGACCGGCCCGTCCGTCCGCGCGACGGCGATGACTGCCTTCTTCGCCTCCTCGCGGTCTGCGGGCGCGATGACCGTCATGTGCGGGAGCATGCGCATCATACCTATATCCTCGAGCATCTGATGCGTCGCACCGTCCGGACCAACCGAAACGCCCGCGTGCATCCCCATAATTTTTACTGGCCTCTGATTGAGGGCGATGGTGGTGCGAATTTGCTCGTAATTCCTGCCTGGATTGAAGCATGCATAGGACGCGATAAACGGAATCTTCCCCGCCGCAGCCATCCCGCTTGCCACCGTCGCCATATTCTGCTCGGCCACACCAATCTCGATGAATCGCTCAGGAAATTCCTTCTCGAACCATTCGGCACGTGTTGACTCTTTGAGGTCGGCGCAGAGCACGACGACGCGCGGGTCGGCTCTTCCTGCATCAATGACGCCTGCGCCAAACCCGTCGCGCGTCGGCGCTTTCTCGATATCATCCGCAAATACGTTTGCGGAAAGCTTTGCGTCGGCACTATGCATATTCGTGCGGGAGCTTTCCCTTCATGGTGCGCAACTCTTTCAGAAACCGGTCGCCCTCCTCTTTGGTCGGCGGCTTGCCGTGCCAATGGTAATCGAATTCAATTTCGGGCACACCCTTCCCGGGAATCGTGTGTGCGATGATGAGCGTTGGCTTCTCGTACACGGCCTTCGCCTCTTCGACGGCGGCGATGAACTCCGAGATGTTGTGCCCGTCCACTTCGAGAACGTGCCAATTGAACGCGCGATACTTATCCGCAATTGGCTCGAGCGGCATCACATCCTCCGTCATACCATCAATCTGGATGTTGTTGCGGTCGAGTACCGCAGTGAGATTTCGGAGCTTATTTTTTCCCGCGAACATCGCCGCTTCCCACGTATTTCCCTCCTCGTGCTCGCCGTCGCTCATGAGGCAGTACACGCGTTGTTTTTTATTGTCCATGCGAAACGCGTAGGCGATGCCAGACGCCTGTGAGAGCCCTTCGCCGAGCGGACCAGAGGTCGTCTCGAGTCCCGGCAGACGCACACGTTCTGGATGTCCTTGGAGCCGGCTACCGAACTTGCGAAGCGTAAGGCACTCTTCCACGGGGAAATACCCGGCGTGCGCGAGCGTTGCATAGAGCACTGGGCAGATATGGCCGTTGGAAAGCACGAGCCGATCGCGCTCCTCCCACTGCGGATTCTTCGGATCGTGTTTCAAAATATGAAAATAGAATGCTGTGAAGATGTCCGCCATGTCCAAGGGGCCGGCCGTGTGTCCACTCCCAGCCGCGACGAGCGACGTAAGTATCGTCTCGCGGATAGCTTCCGCCATTTTCTCGAGCGCACGTATCTGTTCGTCCGTAAGTGCCATTGTGTATTAGAGTACCATGCGCGACTTTCGCGCTATTAGAAGTTGCAAAGCGGTACACCCGTACCCCACCAGTTCGTACTCACGTTGACGCCGGTCTTGCACCATCCATTTGCTCCAGTATATACATAGAAGCCATAAGAATTGGACGCCCAGACATATTGATCACCATCGTTGATGAGAATCTGCGGGATCACGGAAATGTCTTTCGGCACGAGATAGGCTGACAGGTCCGATAAGCTGTAACCAGCATTCGCGCTGCCATACTGCGGGTATGTATTGTAATCATTGAAATAGAGTTCCATGGCAATCTCCAGGGACTTTATATTTGAGATGCGCGCGGCGTCATTTCCCTTGCTACGGGCGGTATTGAGCGAAGCGAGCACGACTGCCGAGAGGATTCCGATGATGGCAATGACGACGAGCAATTCGATGAGTGTAAAACCCTGTACGCGATGATGTCGAGACATGAGCGATCGTCTCAGTAGTATCATGGCATTGTAGTCCCAGGGGGGAGCAGAACATTTTGCCCTTCCTTGAAGAGTTGCACCGGTGGGTTACTCGTACCGAAGAATGAGACTAAAAAGAAGGAAGCGAACGCACAGACTACAACGACTGCGAACAAAAAGTATTCCGCGCCTTTTCTTGTCTTTACAACGCCAGTGGTGAGCACGAGTCGGACGAGAGTCGATTCTTGTGGCAGACTGTCTGGCCGCCGAGATTCCTGCTCCTCATCAAAGCGCACATCGATCATACAAAAAATGTATCATACGCCGTACGGGCTTTGAAGCGCTTCGAATGCCGCGACGGCGGCGAAAGGGTTAGCGGCGCGAAGGATGGCGGAACCTACGACAAGGTTTGCCGCGCCGAGCGCGAGCAGGCTCTTCGCGTTCTCGAGCGAGACGCCCCCGTCAACTTGAAACGGCAAAGCAGGATACAGCGTGCGGAATGTTTTAATTTTTTTAAAAATGCGCTCGTCAAAGGATTCCCCCCCGCTTCCCTATCCGCGCGATGCCCATAAACTGCACGTATTCAATTTCGTGGAGACACGGCCTGATGAGCGCGAGGTCGGCCGCGATGTTGAGCGCGAGACCGAGGGAAATGAAACTGCCGTATCGGTCGCGAACGGAGGCGAAAAGCCGCGGCAAATCGGAAGCGCTCTCGGCATGGAAAGTAAGCCGCGATGCGCCGAACGCAAGCCACGCTTCCGCCGCAGAAAGAACGTCGAAACACATGAGATCGACCTCGTACGCGACATGCTCGAGCGCGGGCAACATCTCGCCGTGCTTGAGCATGTTCTGGAATTCTTTCGGTGCGGTATACGGCCAGGAGGCCGGGGCGGCGAGACGGCCGTCGACGACGTCAATCTGTATCCGAGAGACCGGAGGAATTGATGCAAGGAGCGC
Source organism: Minisyncoccota bacterium (assembly GCA_035533615.1). Taxonomy (GTDB): domain Bacteria; phylum Patescibacteriota; class Minisyncoccia; order Phycocordibacterales; family Phycocordibacteraceae; genus C7867-001. The sequence goes on along the minus strand of DATLTM010000019.1, from coordinate 3,966 downwards.
GAGTTTCTTTTCAAGATCGCTTCGCGAGGAGGGAAGCACAGCCGGGACAGTAAGACTCATACGGTTAAGGATCGTTATAACAGCCAGGTTCGCTCACGTAACTCGGATACTCGCCTTTTGCGCCGCTACTGCCGACGCAATACCAGTTCCCGTCATTGAGAGCTATCATAAATGAATAGGCGGTCGCGCAACCGACTGTTGTATTGGAATATATACGGTATGCGCCAGCGGGCGCCCAAATATCTCCCGCATCGTTAAATATGGTATTGCAAATCGCTTGTGCTTTTGCCGCATAGGTGCCGGAAAATATGGTGTTGCATGTTCCTCCGTTTGCGGTTGTCCAACCGTACTGTAGTTGGCAATACCCCCCGTAATCAGAGCGATTGAGTTCCATTAAAGTTACCAACTGGGAGGCCTCCTCCTTAATGGTTGCGTCTTTCGCTTTATTTCGGGCGGTACTTAAGGACGCGAGGACAACTGAAGAGAGTATTCCGATGATCGCAATCACGACGAGAAGTTCGATAAGTGTAAAACCCTTACTGTTTCCCTGGTACGTTTTCATGCTGCTGAATGCACGGCTCATTGGTTTACAGGCATCTGTTCCAGTGCCGCAGCAGGAGGTTGTTGCGGCGTATGCCCACCACTAGGAATTAAAAACCATGAAATGACCGCCGCCGCTATCGCGATTCCCAACAACACATACTCCGTCTGTTTGTCGGTGGAGACGATACCGGTGGCGAGCACGAGCCGAACGAAAAGCGGTTTCCGCCCGATTTGCGCCGAACGCTGGTACTGATCCTCCTCTTCGTCAAATTGGATGCCCGCCATGGCGGTAGTATAACCCCACTTCCACCCCCTTAAATGCGTGCTACTGCGAATAGTTACCCACCACCCAACTAAATTCGGTTTGCCAATTCCGCCCCGAACAATTCCAACCGGGACTTGAAGGGTATGGATTCCCTCCATATCCGTCGGTCACACGAATACCGAGCACATAGTATGCGCCGCGCGAAGCGTCGCATCCATAACTCCCAGCCGGGTAGAGATAATAGGCGTAGTTGCCGCAAGAGTTTTCCCACGCTGCCGTTGGATCTTTCACGCCCTTCGGTATGTCGCCATCGGCGACCAGCGCGGACACGAAATTGTTGTTGGAAGCGTCTGAACCGGTAGATTCCCAACCACCGCATCCGGAATTATTTGAAAATGGGTAGCCGTTGTTCTTCAGGTTATACAATTCGAGCGCGGTCTGGACTTGGTGCATATCAGAAAGACGTTTCGCGTCATTCGCCTTTCCACGTGCAGTATTGAGAGAAGCGAGTACGACCGAAGAAAGAACTCCTATAATCGCTATAACGACGAGGAGTTCAATGAGGGTAAATCCGCGTTTCATGATTTTCAATTCCTGGGCTGTTGCGCGCCCTGTTGCAACTGCGTGATGCGCTGAATATCCGTGTTTGATAAGCCGGTCGTATTGTTCCCCGTAAGTAAAAACATTCCGGTAATGAAAAAGCCGAGGAATGCGATTCCCAACAACACATACTCCGCCTGTTTGTCGGTGGAAACGATGCCGGTGGCAAGCACGAGCCGAACGAAAAGCGGTTTCCGCCCGATTTGCGCCGAACGCTGGTATTGCTGCTCTTCGTTAAATTGGATATCCGCCATGGCGGTCGGTATAGCCCTCTAGAACTTTGCAAGACGGCGGGTGTGACGCGGCGAGTCCGAGAAAGGCGTGTCAAGAAATATATGTACGGCTTCTTCTGCTTCTTCACCGCTCACGAAACGCGCACCAATGGAGAGTACGTTCGCATCGTTGTGCCGACGGGCGAGCCGCACGAGATCAAAGCCGTCTTCGGAATGACCTCCTTCGATATCAAGCGCCGCCGTCACCTTCATCTCGCCGTAAAACACGGCAGCGCGGACGCCAGGGATGCGATTCGCGCACATCGCTTCGCCCTGCCCGCTGCCGCCGATGATGATGCCGCACGCGCCCGACTCGTCCGCCACGCGCTTTGCGAGCGGCGTCACGAAATCCGGATAGTCATCTTCCGGGTCGAGTGCGTGCGCGCCGAGGTCTTCAAGGTCGTACCCCAGGGTTCTGATATGCTCAAAGAGGGCGTTCTTGAGCGCGAATCCGGCGTGATCAGCAGCGAAATAGATTTTAGACATTGGCGGTGGCAATCACGTGCCGCACAAGCGATTCTGTATACCCCACTTCGTTATCGTACCAGGCGAGCACCTTCACGAGATTACCGTCGACCACGCGCGTCATCCCGAGATCCGCGATCGAGGCATAGGGCTCGCCGATGATATCGCTTGAGACGAGTTCTTCGTCGGTCGTGGCAAAAAGACCTTCCCAGCGCGGCGTGCGAGCCGCCGCGCGCAGTATTTCATTCACTTCCTCCCGCGTCGTCGGGCGCTTCGCGATAAACGTGATGTCCGCTATCGAGCCGGCGGGCACCGGCACGCGAAGCGAGATGCCGTCAAACTTCCCGGCAAGCGGCCCGTACGCTTGCGTTACGGCGGTCGCCGCACCGGTCGAGGTCGGCACGATGTTCTGCGCTGCCGCTCGCCCCTCCCTCATGTCCTTCTTCGACGGTCCATCGACGATAGCCTGGCTTGCCGTGTATGCGTGCGTCGTCGAGAGAATCGCCTTCTCAATGCCGACGGCTTCGTCGAGAATCGCAATGACGGGACTCGCTGAGTTCGTCGTACAGGAGGCATTGCTCGTTATCTTGCAGGTCGCAAGTTTTTCCTCATTGATGCCCATTAGCACCGTCGCGCCGAGCGATTCGTCGCCCTTCGCCGGCGCACTGATGACGACGCGCCGTGCACCCGCAGTGATGTGCGCCTGCGCTTTTTCGTAGTCGGTAAAAAATCCCGTTGACTCGACGACAACGTCGATGGCAAGATCCTTCCACGGCAATTGCGCGGGGTCTTTTTCCGAAAAGAATTTCACCTCCTTCCCGTCGACGACGAGATTCCCGCCCTTCGTTCCAACCGGAAACGGCGCCTCACGATACACCGTGTCGTGCTTGAGCAGATAGGCGAGATTCTCGAGCGAGCCGAGGTCGTTCACCGCAACAACCTCAATGCCGCGTCCCTGCGAGCGACGAGTAAACGCCCGCCCGATGCGCCCGAATCCGTTAATTGCAATGCGAATAGCCATACGAAAAATTAATTATCTAAGTACGGTTAAGTATACCATCGCCTCCTTGCGAGAAAGGAACGTCGTACGTCTCCACTTACAGGGTGGTTGAGGTGGCAGTAGTCGTCGACGCGGTTGTGGTGGTTGTCGTACTTGCGGTAGAAGTAACCGTTGGCGCCACGACGGAGACGACGCGCGAAGCACTTCCTGTGTTCCCCGCCGAGTCGGTCACCGAATAGGTCAGGGTGTATATCCCGATGGTCGTCGTGCTCACAGTACCGGTCTCCACTATCTTCGCCGTGAGAGTACCGTCCACGCTATCGAGGGCGGTCGCGCCCGGATCGGTGAAGGTGTCGCCGAGGTTCAATTCCATCGCCGCAGAGCCGTTTAGCGTTACGACCGGCGGCGTGGTGTCGGAGGATGCGGTCGTAGTCGCTGTTGCGGCGATCGTTGTAGTTGTGGTCGTCGCCGCGCCGACAGAAACAGTGCCGTCGGGATTGCCGACGATGACCGAGCGTATCGCAGTCGCAACGTTGCCGGCCGCGTCGGTCGCCTTGTACGTGATGATATAGGTCGTGGGACTCGAGGTGTCGATGGTGGTCGAGGAGACGACCTGCTGGATGCCGTTGATGAAGGTGATGTACGGATCGGTACCGTCAACGTCATCGGTAACGGTCACGCCCGGCTCCGTAAACGTACTGCCCACCGAGACATGCACCGGATTGTCACCGAGCAGGGTAATCACGGGCGGAATCGTGTCCGGGCCGCTCGACTGCGAGACGCTCGGGAACGAGCCGTCCGGCGTGCTTGTCGCTATCTGC
>DATLTM010000018.1:0-7565 GCA_035533615.1 Minisyncoccota bacterium | reverse complement strand
GTGCGCCTACCTGGGCTCGAACCAGGGACCGTCTCCTTAAGAGGGAGCTGCTCTACCAACTGAGCTATAGGCGCTAGGTGAGGAAACAAAAATACATCCTCGTACTCTCTTGTTCTCCAAACGAGCGCCTATATCAAATCCGAGAAGATATAGACGCGATACAAAAGAATATAGCAAACCATAGTATGCTTTGAAAGCACCCGCATATGCTGGGGTGGCGAAATTGGTAGACGCACTAGCCTTAGGAGCTAGCGGGGAAACCCATTGGAGGTTCGAGTCCTCTCCCCAGCACATAACAGATACAAAGCAGTGGCGGTTGTGTGAATTAAACCTAGTTAAGATCAAAGTTGTGTATTATACTTCGACCATTAGCCGCATCAATGAATTCCTATGTCTTATGGAGATAGTCGCCTACGAGTCACTCCGCACGAATTCATGCACAACGTGCGTCCCGTGTTGAGCAGTCGCGGATTTACAGAACATCAAATCAATCAGGTTGAGCAAACCTTTCATTCAAGTCTGATGGGAGACCCGAATCACCCAAGCTGGAAGGCGGGCGTCGACAAAAAGACGCTCGACGCGACAATGAGCTACATGCGTAAACACCCGGACGCAACAGCTGTTGGTTCACATCACTGGGATATCGTCCAAGAAGTCATGGAGCATAACATCAGCCACCGAAGTTAATTATGACACTTGAGCGTTTCTTCCTCGCCCTCCTTGTCTTTGTCCCGACCACATTCGGTGCTGTATGGCTGTCGGCATCACCGACAACGATATTTATTCTTGCGGTTCTTGCATTGATACCGCTCGCAAAGTTCCTCTCCGATGCGACCGAAGCACTTGCTGAGCATGTCGGCCCTGCAGCAGGTGGACTATTAAATGCGACATTCGGCAATGCGCCCGAGCTTGTCATCAGTGCCTTTGCATTGTCGGCAGGCTTGGTTGACGTTGTAAAGGCATCACTGATCGGCTCTATACTGGGGAATCTGCTCCTCGGGCTCGGCATTGCCCTTTTTGTCGGCGGCATGGGACGCAAAAAGCAAGAATTCAATGCAACTGCAGCACGTTCAAATGCGTCGGTGCTTCTTCTTGCAGCAACGGCACTCACACTACCGGCATTTTTCATTCTTACCCCGAATATTTCAGTGACAGTGATAGAGCATCTAAGCGTTACCGTGAGCATACTCCTTTTAGTCGGATATGCTGCGACGCTTTACTTCACTCTTGGCACACACAAGCATCTCTACATTGTAGAACCTGATGACGATGCAGTCTCCTGGAGCATCGGTCGTGGACTAACGATTTTACTTGTTGCGACAATTGCGATTATTTTTGTAAGTGACATGCTCGTAAGTGCTCTTACACCACTCATCGCAACACTGGGATGGCCACCGCTCTTTGTGGGTGCCATAGTGCTCGCGACTGCTGGAAATGCCGCCGAATATCTTGCGGCGATTCGGGCAGCGGCCCGCGATAAAATAACTCTGGCAACACAGATTTCCCTCGGATCTGCAGTACAAATCCTTCTTTTCGTTATTCCCGCTATCGTCATAGCCAGCTTTCTGCTCGGGGATGGAATGAACCTGGAATTTCCTATCTTTGAGTTGGTGGCTATCGTATTCGCTATCTTCACGACGAACTCAATCATTGAAGATGGCGAGACAAATTGGCTGGAAGGAATCCTCTTGATAATTGTGTTCTGTATTGTTGGAGCGGCATTCTTCTTTCATCCATAACTATAAAGCGTAAGTAGGTTATCCACATCCTTTTTGTGCTTAGTACCCCGCTGGCTATAGCTCTGGCCTGGTTCGGAAAAGAAATAAACGTTGGTACAAAATTCCTTTAATCTCCAATGCTATAGTACTTTCATGAATAAAGAAAAAGAATTTGCGCTTTTGCGAATTGCAACCGGTCTCGTGTGGGCCGCTGATGCCGCTTTTAAATGGGCACCGCAGATTCGTCTGCATATAGTCGAGGTGCTCACGCAAACGCAGGCCGGCCAATCTGCGTTTGAATCATCATGGATACAATTCTGGGTGCACGTCGCAAATGTAAATCCGATACTGTTTGGCACAGGAATCGCACTGGTTGAGACCGCACTCTCAATTTCGCTTATTACTGGTGTATTTTCCCGTGCCGCACTCTATTGCGGCGTGGTATTCGCGTTTCTCATATGGTCGGTTCCGCAAGGATTCGGCGCGCCGTATGTGGCTGGAAATACCGATATCGACTCGGGCATCGTCTATCTGCTCTTGTTTGTTGCGCTCATACTCGGACAATCGTGGCGCCGCTATAACATGGCGAATCTTTTCTTCGGGGACCGCTAGCGCGATCGTACTCCATTTCGCTCTTACTGCAGCAATGTCTTCTGGATTGTCGGGACACCAAAAGTAGTCAGTACAACATTGATAATGCCGTAGGCGCCGAAGATAATGACGAGCCCGACAAGGCCCCACATAATCGCTCTCCTGCCATCTTTCCTCTTCGTCTCATCGGCAGCGTGTACGATGAACGCAAACACGCCCCAGAGAAAGACAACGAACGCCACTGCCGCCAAAAGCAGCATAAGCGGATTCACAATCTGTGTGATAACCTTTCCGAGAAACGTGTTGAGCGCGGACATTTAGCCGCCAATCTGTACACCTGCCTTCGGCGTACCGCCCGTTACACCAGAGTTGTTGCCGAAGTTGACTGTGCCGGTGAGAATATTAACAAGGCCCCAGACAGAAATCATGACGAAAAAACCGATGAGACCATAAAGCATATGGTTTTTACCCTTCTCCTTCACTTCTTCGGAGTTCGCGCCAAAAATGAACACCTGGAACGCTCCCCACAAGAAGACAATGAACGCGATGGCAAAGAGGACGGGGACGAGGACATTATTGATGGTATTGATAATGAACGAGCCGGCGTCCGAGATGTTATTTATCGCGGCAAGCGAGACAAGCGGCAGGGAAAGCGAGGCGAGAATTCCCGAGACGATGGCAAGAGCTTTTTTCATAATGTAGGTAAGTGGATAACGGCCTTATTGTAACGTTCCTGCGGGGACGGTCAATCATGCTGCGGCGAGGCGTGTGGATAGCCTAACCATTATATAATACGTTTTGAATCGGAAGAGGCGTGTTGCTCTGGGGAACACTATTTGTTGGTGGGTTAAACAACGGCGGCTGTGGCATTTCAGTGGAAGTAAGACCGAGCGCACCCATAAGAATGTATACAATCCCCCAGACCGAAACGATAATCGTGAAGCCAATAATACCCCAGAGGACGAACTGCTTCCCATCGGTGCGGCTCTTCTCATCATCCGCTCCCTTGATGAAATATTTGTAGACACCCCAGAGGAAGACGATGAATGCGATGGCCATCAGTGGCGGGATGAGGACGAGGTTGATGACGCCAATGATGTTGTTGGAATACCCCTGCAAATACGACACGTTAATGCCAGTCTGGGCGGCCGCGAGAAACGGCGTGCCGAGAATGCCGAGAAGGATTGCAGAACATGCGACAAACAAGGAGGAAGTTTTCATGGTCAATTCGTCGGATTGCCGTATGCGTCAAAGCATTTCCCGGCGCTATTGCATTGCGGTTTTTGTACATACGTCGTCCCTCCAGTTCCACCCGCCGGTATAGCCGATCCGTAAGGCGAAATCGACGACGGCGTCGGAGGCGCATAAGCGCCGGCGAGACCGAAGGTATTTGCAACGACGTTGACCAGCCCCCAGATGGACACCATCACCACAAATGCGATGATACCCCAGAGAAGAAGCTTGTGCCCCTGCGAGACCTTCTCTGGATCACCTCCGGAAAAGATATACGCTTTCGCGATGCCATACAGGAACACAATGAAGGCGACGGCAAAGAGGACCGGGACTAGGACGCCGTTGATCAAATAGAGGATGTTGTTTGCGATTGCGCATATGGCGGTAGTACAGGCATTGCCGAACGATATGCCGAAGGTGATATTCATGGGAATAAGTATGACATTGATATACAGCTCACGCGAGGCCGAGCGTGGATAATAATATGTTCAGAAACCCCCAGACCGAGAAAAGCACTACCAGCCCGATAAGGCCCCAGAAGACGAACGTACGCCCCTCCCCGCGCTTCGTCTCATCAGCGCCGCCGAGGAAGAAATACTTAACTATGCCCCATATAAACACCGCGAATGCGAGGGCGAGGATGAGCGGTATGATGATGACATTGAGGACTCCGATGATGCCGGTCGTGCCGCTGCCTATGTATTCGGCAAAGCTCATACTAGCCGCCAAGCGCACTTACGGTCGCCTGGATACCGAGAGATATCGCCTGCGCGCCGAGCAATATCAACGCACCAATAACAGTCCAGAGGAGCGCATTGCGCGCATCTCTAATTTTGGTCTCATTCCCCTGCGCAACAACGAAGAGGAAACCAACATACACCAGCATAAAGATGACGATGATGGTGCCGATATTTACGACGAACTTGAGGATATTGGTGAGAAAAGCGGATAGACAATTACCGTTACTATTGCCCCCGCTGCAATCGACACCCTGAAGCGGATTAATGAGAGTGACGGGGGAGGCGGGGGGTGTGGATGATTGGGGAGCAACGATAGTCTGTGGCGTTATGGGGGTTGGAGACGGCGTCGCATTAGCTACACAGTACCCGCTCTGACACGTTTTCCCCGAACCGCACGAAGTCGATGTACAAGGCTGACAAAAGCGACTGGGTTTGAGGGTATTTGGGGAGGCACAAACGCCGGATTGACATTCGCTTCCGTCCGATAAGCTGCAACTGGTTCCATTGGCTTGCTGTCCATTTGCAAACGCCGCAGGTGCAAGCGAGAAGAAAACGAGGAAGGCAATGACAAGAGTGCGAATGTTCATTGTTGAAGGAGAGCGGTCAACGACTGTTCGGCAGAGGCGAGAGCAGTGTCGAGCGAGGAGCGACCGCTTATCACATCTCCAATCATACTCGAAAAGACCGAATCGGTATCAGAAGGGGCTGGGGACAGCCAGCCGCTCGCGTAGAGCGCCTCGGCATAGGCGACAGCCGCGATAGGGTCAGCGGGAACGGTCGCAAGCTGGTCCAGTGTCGCTGGCGCGAGGCCCGTAGCGGTAGCGGCGGCGGCCTGCGCAGCGGGACCAGTAAGCGTCGCGGCGGCCTGGTACGCCCCGGCGGGATTCCTTGCGCCACGCGGAAGCATAAAAGCATAGACAAGGCCATAAACGTTTTTCGCCGTCGCAGTCGCTGGTTGCGGCAACGGGGTAACGCTGAAGTTCAGATTCGGATTCGCCGCCTGCAGGTATCGCGCTTCTGATGCATATCCGATATAGAGTGCCAAATTGCCGGCGAGAAACATCTGCTGCGAATCGGGCAAAGACGCATTCCAGGTATATGAGACCTTTGAGGGGTCGGCGAACTGGGTATAGAACCCGAGCACTGCGTGCCCGAGCGGCACGCCATTTGATGTCGCGCTGCCGAGATTTGCGGTGAGGTTGCCGCCGGAAGAATATTGTGAGAGTGGTACACCCGTCTGAAGAAAAAGCGACGATAGTATTCCCCGCGCATCATGCACGTTGTCGTAAGTTCCGAGCGCAATAAGACCGCGCGTAATCTGCTGTGAGGGAGTGAGGATCGCGACAGTCGGCACGAGACCGGTCAGTGCCTCCCAGGTTGTAGGCGGCACCGCAATACCGTCGGAGGAAAGAATCGAATGGTTCGAAAAGAGAACAAGTGGGTCAACGAGAAACGGTATGCCATAATAGCCGGCTCCACCCTGCACCGCAAAGACGCTTCCCTCTCCGAGGAACGTGTTAGAAAAGGTGCTCGCAGAGAGCGTCGCAGACGGTATCGGTGAGAGGAATCTTGAAAGAGTGAGAAGATCCTCCTGGGAGGCAAGGACGAGATCAGGCGCGGCGCCGGTCGCTATCGCGGTGGCGAGATCGCCCGCAATGGTTGCGGGATCTTTTTGAACATACGAGACGTTCTTGAACGTTGTATCTGTCTGTGTCACAGTGGTGAGTATTTCTTGCACATCCGCAGCGGACAGCGTACCCCAGATAACGACCGTGCCGACGCCAGAGCTATTGTTTCTTGTTGTGTATGTCGAGAAGACGAAGAGACCGATAAGCGCGCCAATGCCAAAGATTCCGAATATAATGCCTTGGAAGAGAGAGACTTTCATAGATTAGGGCGCAGCAAGGATGATGCCGTAGTGGTGCGATCCCGCACGAAATGATTTTACCTTATGGAAACCACCATTGATAAAAAAGGCCTCGGTTTCGTGCTCGGGCACGACCTTCTCGAGCGAAGGACCCATGCCACCGTAACTGCCCGCCCAGTCGATCGCCATCAATTTGCCGCCCGCCTTCAGAACGCGTTTTATCTCCGCAAGAAGCCCGAAGCGATTCTCGATCTGAAAAAAAACGTTGGCGAGAATGATGGCGTCGAGCGAGGCGTCGCGCAAATGCGTACCGCCCGGCTTCTCGACGTCGCCCCAGACTGTCTCAATAACGCTTCGGTGGTGGAAGTGTGTATTGAGCTCCAAGTGCTTTAAGATATCTTCCTGTATATCAATCGCATAAACTTTTCCGGTGTGCCCCACGATAGCCGCCACCGCGCGCGAATAGTGGCCCGCGCCCGCGCCGAAATCGCCGACCTTCATTCCGTCGCGCAAACCAAATTGGAGAACATTCCTGTGCGGACTGCTGAACGAAACGCTCATGTTATATAAAATACCATGCGCGGCCCACTGCGAGCCGCGCAATCAACAAAGAAGCCGCTCGCAAGAGCGGCCTCTGTTCATCCCCAGATTTTAGGGAGAACGAATACGGGATGAACGACCGAGAACTGCTCTATGTTGGCGTCGTGGATTTTTCTGCCTCAATGCCATATCGGCAGCCTCTTTGACCGTTGTGCCAAATCCGACGAAGTTGTTCGTCTTATCGCGAGATAGGTTATCCCACACGGCAGAGGCTCCCTGGAGCAGGCGTACAAAAATGAGGTGAGCCACTCTTCCGGGGCCCCGATATTCAATGCGAAAGGGCATCTCACCCATTACGTCAGGAATTTCGTCCAACCGTATCATCCGATTCTTATCGAAATTCGGATATTCTTTCGCTAGAAAAGCATTAAGTGCCGCGCGATACGTCTTGCCATATGCAGCGTCTTCCTGCTCCAACGAAGGTTCTCGTATTGCGATGGGCGTGAACCACAACAAAAGGGGCATGGGCTTCGGTACCTCTCCACTGCTCACGTTGCCCTTCCGAAACTGGTATAGGCGAAACTGATTTGTGGGCTCCCGTTGGATAACGTAAGGATCGGGACCGAAGAACATCTTGATTTTCATCCTGAACCTCCTGCTGTTGATTGAGATAGATTACCAGTGAACATAAAACTTCTGGCGATGACAGTACTCCTACCATAAGGATCGCGCAACGTGAGCACAGAATTATATAAATCGGGATGCGTACTATAACGCCACCATAGAAGCGATAGAGTCACCCTCCCGCATCTTCATGATACGAACGCCTTGAGTGACGCGCGAGAGGAGCGAAATTTCGGCGACACTGGTTCGTAT